>NZ_JBAKGU010000002.1:0-295829 GCF_049065455.1 Microbacterium sp. SA156 | reverse complement strand
ACGGCGCCGTTCGCGACCGCAGCGGTCGTGCCCGACAGGACGTAGTCGGACCCGCCGTTGTTGTCCCACGTGCCCGCGCCGTTGTTGAACGCCGCCGTCACCGACGCGCCGTTCGAGTCGATCGTCCGCGACACCCATCCCGAGCACGCCGCCGTCATCGACTGCCCCGGCGCCGTCGTCCACGCGCCCGAGCCGACCTTGTAGTGGATGTTGTACGCCGACCATCCCTTCGACGTCGAGTAGTACACCGTCAGGTCGTCGCCGGTGACGGGACCCGTCGTCACCTTCGCGTCCTTGTGGAGCGCGATGGCGTCGTCGGCGCCCACCGTCGCGGTGAACTGGCCGCCCGAGACCGTGATCGTGGGGCCCGACCACACGCCGTTCGTCTTCACCGCGTCGATGACGTTGTAGTAGGTGCCGTCCGGCAGGCTCGTCGTGAACGTCCGGGTGAGGTCCCCGCCGCGGTTGATCGCGACGAAGCCGGCGTCTCCGCGGCCGAACGCGATCGCGCTGCTGCCGTTGGTCCACTTGTCCGTGATCGGCTTGCCGTACGTGGCGGTGCGGAAGCCGACCATGTTGAGGATGTCGTTCTGCTTGTGCGTGAAGGTCCATCCGCCCTGAGGGCTCGCGTCGACGACCGCGCCCGCGCCATCCGTCGCCGGGCCGGCGTCCTTGTTGCTGAACGCGTAGCCGGAGTGGATCGACGGCGATCCGTAGTTCCACGCGAGGGTGAAGATCTGCGCGAGGTCGTAGGCGGCGCCGTCCTTGTACGAGAGGGTCTCGCCGTTGCGCTCGGTGTCGTGGTTGTCGACGAACACCGCGGCGTTGGCCTGCGGGAGGAAGCCGCTCCAGGTCGGTCCGATGCCGTTGCCCTCGATGAGCCAGTTGAGCGTGCGGCCGCCGAACGCCTCCTTGAGCTTGCGCGCGAACGCGAACTCGTGGATGTCGCCGGTCGAGGTGTACTCCTCCGGCTGGATGGGCTCGTTGGCGCGGATGACCTCCTGCACGACGTAGAGCGAATCGCGGTTCTTCACCTTGCTCCAGATGCCCTGCATGTCGGTCGCGGCGATGTGCTTGACCGCGTCGATGCGGAAGCCGGCGACGCCCATGTCGACGAGCTTGTTGAGGTAGCCGGCGATCGTGTTCTGCACGTACGTCGAGCTCGTGTTGAGGTCAGCGAGGTTGACGAGATTGCACTCCTGCACCTCCCAGCGGTCCTGGTAGTTGACGATGTCGCGCTTGCAGCCGTGGAAGTCCCAGCTCTGGTAGAGCCCGGGGTACGTGTAGTGCTGGTACTGGGTTCCGGCCCATCCGGTGCCGCCCGCAGACTGCCCCGACATGTGGTTGATCACGGCGTCGACGATGACGCCCACCCCCGCCGCGTTGCACGTGTCGATCATGTTCTGGAACTCGGCCTCGGTGCCGAGGCGCGAGTCGAGCTTGTACGAGACCGGCTGGTAGTGCGTCCACCACGCCGACCCGAGCACGTGCTCCTGCGGCGGCGACGTCTGCACGTACCCGTATCCCGCAGGGCCGAGGGTCTCGGTGCACTCGCGGGCGATCGCGTCCCACGTGTACTCGAACAGGACGGCCGTGGTGTCCTTCGGCCCGGGAGCGGCGGCTTCGGCGGGCTCGGCGGGAGCGGCGATCGCGAGGAGCGGGGCCGCGAGGGCGAGGGCTCCGGCGAGGGCGATCGCGCGGAGCGGGCGCCTTCTGCGGCGCGGGCGGTCGACGGTCGGGGCAGGGTTCATCGGGGCATGCTCCTTCGCTTGTCGTCGATGCGCGCTTCGTCTTCGAGTGCGCACCGGGGCACATCCGCGTGCCCGCTGTGACGCTAGCGGCGCGGATGGGTCTGCTGCAAGCGTTTGCAGAAAATCCGTCGAGGGCGGATGGTGATGGCGCGGGTCGCGCGCAATCTCGGGGCTTCTCATCGACATAAGTCGGCAAGCGCTTGCATCCACGGCACGACCACTACGCTGTCGACGTGCGCCTCGGAGTCCTCGACATCGGTTCGAACACCGTCCACCTGCTCGTCGCGGATGCCCACCCCGGCGGCAGACCGCTCGCGCAGACGAGCGAGAAGTCCGTCCTGCGGCTCATGCGCTATCTCGAGGACGACGGGCGCATCTCCGACGAGGGTGTGAAGGCGATCATCGACGCCGTGCATCGCGCGCGCGAGGTGGCCGAGAAGGAGGGCGTCGACGAGCTGCTCGCCACGGCGACCTCCGCCGTGCGCGAGGCCGCGAACGGCACCGACGTCATCCTGCAGATCGAGGCCGCGCTCGGCCAGCCGCTCCAGGTGCTGGGCGGCGAGCAGGAGGCGCGCTTCACGTTCCTCGCCGTCCGGCGCTGGTTCGGCTGGTCGGCGGGGCAGATCCTCCTCTTCGACATCGGCGGCGGGTCGCTCGAGATCGCGGGTGGCAGCGAGGAGCTGCCCGATCTCGCCGAGTCGGTCCCGCTGGGCGCCGGCCGGATGACGATCGGGTTCCTGCCCGACGACCCGCCCGGCGACCGGCAGGTCGACCGGCTCCGCGCGCACGCGGCGTCGGCACTCGCTCCGCTCGCCGAGCGCTTCGCGTCACTCCCCCGCCCCGACCACGTCGTGGGGTCGTCGAAGACGATCCGCTCCCTCGCGAGGCTCGCGGGCCATCCGCTCGAGGGCTGGGCAGGCAACGACCGGATGGTGCTGCGCCGCGACGCGCTCGGCTCCTGGATCCCGGTGCTCGCGCGGATCCCCGCGCAGGCGCGGCAGGAGCTGCCCGGCATCACGGCCGATCGCACGTTCCAGATCACGGCGGGTGCGGTCGTCCTGCACGAGGCGATGGCCGCACTCGAGGTCGACGAGCTCGAGGTGTCGCCGTGGGCGCTCCGCGAGGGCGTGCTGCTGCGCTACATCGAGGACCTGGGCTGGTAATCCCCACTTCTGGCGCGGGATTCCGCGCCGCGCCGAGGGCTACCGTGGAAGGGTGAGCGACGAAGACACCGGCTGCGGCTGCGGGTGCGGAACCCCCGGGCGCGGCGCTTTCCTCTCCCTGAGCACACGGCCGCCTTCCACGGCGCCGACCAGCACAGGGCGCCACGCGATCGAGCAGGCGCGCATCCCGGCGGGCGCGTTCACGATGGGCGACTCGTCGGGCGATCGCAATCCGCAGGACGGCGAGACGCCGCTGCATCGCGTGACGCTCGATGCGTTCGAGATCGACGCGACGGCCGTGACCAACGCCGACTTCGCGCGCTTCGTCGACGACACCGGCTACCGCACCGAGGCCGAGACGTTCGGCTTCTCGGCGGTGTTCCACCTCGCTGTCGCGGCTCCCGAGGAGGACATCGTCGGTCAGCCGCCGGGGACTCCCTGGTGGTTCGGCGTCAGGGGCGCCGACTGGCGCCATCCGGGAGGATCCCGCTCCGACCTCGACGGACTCGACGACCATCCGGTTGTGCACGTCAGCTGGAACGACGCCGTCGCGTACTGCGCGTGGGCCGGCCGGCGCCTGCCCACCGAGGCGGAGTGGGAGTACGCGGCGCGCGGCGGAATCGAGGGCGCGAAGTACCCCTGGGGCGACGCGGAGGTCGACGAGGGCGGATGGCGCGCCAACATCTGGCAGGGCGTGTTCCCGCGCGAGAACACTCTGGACGACGGATGGCTCACCACGGCTCCCGTGCGCACCTTCCAGCCGAACGGCTTCGGGCTCTGGCAGACCGTCGGGAACGTGTGGGAGTGGTGTCAGGACTGGTTCGATCCGCGCACCTACGAGCGCGGCGACGTCGAGAACCCGAGAGGGCCCGCCACCGGGGCCGCGCGCATCCTGCGCGGCGGCAGCTATCTCTGCCACATCTCGTACTGCAACCGCTACCGCAACTCCGCCCGGTCGCAGAACACCCCGGACTCGTCGATGGGCAACGCCGGGTTCCGCACCGTCGCGCTCCGCGAGGAGCGCTCGTGAGCCGCTTCCCGCAGCGCGTCTACCGCGAGGGCGACGAACCCGACCCCCGTTTCAGCCTCGCGAACGAGCGCACGTTCCTCGCGTGGCTCCGCACCGCGCTCGCGATGTACGCCGGCGCGTTCGCTCTCGAGGCGCTCGACATCCCGACGGCCGCCGGGTGGCGCCTCGCGGCCGCGGCCGTCTTCCTCGTGCTGGGCACCCTCGCCGCCATCCAGGCCTGGCTCGGGTGGGCGCGCACCGAGAAGGCGCTCCGTCTGGGTCGGCCGCTTCCGGGGCTCGGCGTCGGAGGGGTCATCGTCGTCGGCGTGGTCGTCGCCGTGGCGCTCGTCACCATCGGGATGTTCGTGTGACGGACGCGGTCTTCGACCCGGGGCTGCAGCCCGAGCGCACGCTGCTCGCATGGCGCCGCACGTGCCTCTCCTTCGGGCTCGCGAGTCTCGTCGCCATGCGCTTCACGGCGGAATCGCTCGGGCTCGCGGCCGTGATCGTGGGCCTCGTGGGGGCAGGGCTCGCCGTGGGGGCGTACTTCGCGGCGGCCATCGGATACCGCCGTGCGCACGCGTCGCTCCACCGCTCCGGCGCCCTGGAGCGGGGAGCGTGGCCGCTCGCTCTCGCGACCGCCGCCGCGCTCATGCTCGGTGCCGCATGCGCCGGCTACCTCGTGATGGGCGCGCTCGGGAGCTGAGGCCCGTCATCCTCGTCAGACTAGCTTTCGTCGTCGAAACCGGTGCTCCCGGCACAGGTCCCGACGACCAGGGCTAGTCTCGACGGCGGTGGCGGTTCCCGACCCGCGCTCAGACGAAGAGGGAGTACGTGACGAGCGCGCCGCCGCGTCCCCGAGACCGTTCGACGACGACCTCGGGCGGTCGCTCGGCCTTGCACTGGCCTGCGACCGCTGCCGGCGGCAGTCCGCCGGTGAACGGACGCGCCTTGCCCTTCGATCGGTCGCGGACATGCTCGGCGACGCCATCCGGAACCCTCATGACCGGGCCGCAGCGCGAGCCGTCGATCACGACGTGCACCGAGACATCCGCGGGCGCCGAGGGCTCATCCGGCTGGTCGTCCGCGTGCGCGGCGCCGCCGAACGCGAGCGCGCCGCAGATGGCGAGCACTCCGCCCCATCGCGCCGTCCGCCGCATCACCCCCGAAGCATATCGGGGCGCTGCCGCAGCGCGATACACGGATGGCGCCACGCGTGCGGGCGCGGCGCCATCCGTGCTCAGGCTGCGGGCAGATCGATCGTGTGCGCGGTGTGATCGCGCTTCGTGCGCAGGTAGTTCGCGTTCGAGGCCGAGAGGTGCACGGCCGTGGGAACGCGTTCCTCGACCCCGACGCCGAGGGCGCCGAGCTGGGCGGCCTTGTCGGGGTTGTTGCTCAGCAGACGGATGCGGTCGACGCCGACCGCGCGCAGCATCTGCGCCGCCGCGGTGTAGTCGCGCTCATCCTGACCGTGGCCGAGCGCGAGGTTCGCCTCGTAGGTATCGAGTCCCGCGTCCTGCAGGGCATAGGCGTCGAGCTTCGCGTAGAGTCCGATGCCGCGTCCCTCCTGGCGGAGGTACAGCAGGAAGCCGCCCTCGTCGGCGATGCGCTCGACGGCCTCGCGCAGCTGCGGGCCGCAGTCGCAGCGCTCCGAGCCGAAGACGTCGCCCGTGAGGCACTCGCTGTGCGGGCGGACGAGCGGTGCGACGCCGTCGCGCTCGAGCGCGCCGCGCCAGTCGCCCAGGGCGAGAAGGAGGTGCTCCCGGCCGTCGACGAGTCCGTCGAACGTGATGACCTCGACCTCCGTCGCGTATCCGTCGGGGAACCGAAGAGGGATGCGCACGCGCACCCGCTCACGGGCGGCGGGGACATCCAGCGTCGCAGCGGGGCGCGAATCCGAGAACTCGATCACAGCAGGTGAAACAGCCCTCTCCGGCGTCTATTCCCGCGAATCGAGAATGTGACGAGGGGGCCTTTGGCGCGTGTCTCGGTACGGGCGGGAATCCGCCCCGGACAACCGCGGGATGCGAGACACGGGGCGTGCGTCGGACCGGCGTGTCTCGGTGCAGGCGGGAATCGGGCCCGGATAGCGGCGGTAACCGAGACACGCGGCGTCAGCCGGACCAACGTGTCTCGGTACCGGCGGGAATCCGCCCCCAATAACCGCGGTAACCGAGACACGGAACGTCAGCCGGACGAGCGTGTCTCAGTACCGGCGGGAATCCGCCCCCCGATAACGGCGGGGCGTGAGACACGGGGTGCCCGCCGGACGAGCGTGTCTCGGTACCGGCGGGAATCGAGCCCGGATAACCGCGGAAACCGAGACACGCGCCGTGCGCCGCACCGGCATGTCTCAACACCGGCGGGAATCGAGCCCGGATAACCGCGGTAACCGAGACACGGAAGCACCGCCCCCACAGAAGGCCGAACGAGCATGTCTCGCCACCGGTGGGATTCCGCCCCGAATTACCGCGCGAAGTGAGACACGTGAGGTCTCGGCCCGGACGAGCGGCTACGACGCGTCGGGAGTGGGGGTCTCGGGAGTCGGGTCGTCGGGAGCGGGCGTCTCGGGCGCGGGCGTCTCGGGAGTCGGATCTTCGGGCGTCGGCGTCGGCTCCTCGGGCTCGGGCGTCGGCTCCGGGCTCGTCTCGGGCGTCGGCTCGGGCGTCGGGTCCGGCGTCGGCACGGGAGCGGGCACGACCGGCGTCTGCTGCCGCTCGCGCTCCTCCGCCTCGCGCTGCTCCTGCTCGAGGCGCTCCTGCTCGATCGCGATCGCCGCCCGATGCTGGTCCGCACGCAGCGCATCGACCGCAGAGGCGAACTCCTTCAGCCGCTGCTCCAGCTGGGCGGGGTCGCTCGCGTCCGCCGCGCTCTGCGCGGCCGACGCGACCGCCGCGCGGAAGTCCTCGACGGCATCGGGGTTCTCCCCCAGGATGACCTCGGCGCGGGGCAGCAGGGATCCACGGAATGCCTCGAGCGCTGCGGAGAACTCGGCGTCGAGCTCGGCCATCCGATTGCGCGCCTCGCCGACGGCGGCGATGGTCGCGTCGGCTTCGGCCTCGGCCCCGTCGAGAGCCGTGAGGGCACGGTCGAGCTCCTCATCCGTCTCGACCGTCGCGGTCTCGGGCACGGCCGCCGGCTCGGACGGCAGCTCGAGCCGGCCGAGCCCGTCCGCATAGGCGGCCACCGCCTGCGCGGCGGTCGACCGCGCGGCCTCGTCGGCGTACCCCTCCGCGCCTGCAAGGGCCGTGGACATCCGCTCGGCCGTCTCCGTGCGGGTCGCGATCGCGGCGGCGACATCGGACCGCGCGGAAGACGCCTCATCCCGAGCCGAGACAGCCTCCGCACGAGCGCTCGCGTACTGCTCGGTCCGGTCCGACTCCCCCGCCCGCGCGAGCATCGGCCCCGCCACGAGCGCGACGACGACGATCGCCAGGACGACGGCCGCCGCCGACCCGATGAGCAGCGGACGCAGACTCCGGCCCGGGGCCTGCGCGCGAAGCGAACGACGCGTGGGCGCGAGGTCGGGGTGAACCGGCACCCAGGTGGTGCGCATCGGGCGTTCGGGCGTCTCGGAGCGGGGCATCGTCTCCAGGATAGAGAGCCGACCGTACGTCCGACGATTCGGCGGCCGCGGCCATCCGCCCAGAGAGCGCGGAGGGCACGACCGGGGATGGCCGCCGCTCGCGTCAAGCCCGCCGACGGATGGCCCCGGCTCGCGTCAAGCCCGCCCCGGCAAGCCGCGCCGGCGGAGGGCCCGGCAGGCCCGCGCGCCGGGAGCGGCCGCGCGTCAGAGCGCGAGCCGCTCCCGGACGACGTCGGCGATCGCGTCGGCGTGCCGCTGGGCCGAGGCGCCGTCGGCGGCCTCGACCATCACGCGGACGAGCGACTCCGTGCCCGATGCGCGCAGGAGCACGCGGCCGGTGTCGCCGAGCTCGGCCTCGACCGTGCGGACGACGTCCTGCACGATCTCGTCGTCGACGCGCGTCTTGTCGACGCCCTTCACGTTGACGAGCACCTGCGGGTAGACCGTCATGATCGACGCGAGCTCGGCCAGGCTCTTGCCCTGACGTGCCATCTCGGCCACGATGTGCAGGCCCGTGAGCACGCCATCGCCCGTCGTCGCGAAGTCGCTCATGATGACGTGGCCCGACTGCTCGCCGCCGAGGGAGTATCCGCCGGCGTTCATCTCCTCGAGCACATAGCGGTCGCCGACGGCGGTCGTCTTGACCGTGATCCCCCGCTCGCGCATCGCGACGTGCAGGCCGAGGTTGCTCATCACGGTCGCGACGAGCGTGTCCTGCGCGAGCATGCCGCGCTCCTGCATCGAGGCGGCGAGGATGGCCATGATCTGGTCTCCGTCGACGGGTGTGCCGTCGGCGGTCACGGCGAGGCAGCGGTCGGCGTCGCCGTCGTGCGCGATGCCGACGTCGGCGCCGTGCGCGACGACGGCCTCGGCGAGCTTGTCGATGTGCGTCGATCCGACGCCGTCGTTGATGTTGAGCCCGTCGGGGTCGGCGCCGATGACGGTGACCTGAGCGCCTGCGTCGCGGAACACCTCGGGCGAGACGCCGGCGGCCGCGCCGTGGGCGCAGTCGAGCACGACGTGGATGCCGTCGAGGCGCGCGGGAAGCGAGCCGAGCAGGTGCAGGAGGTAGCGGTCCTCGGCGTCGGAGAAGCGCCGGATGCGGCCGACCTCGCCGCCGGTCGGCAGCAGCTTGTCGCGCGTGAGGTAGCTCTCGATCCGCTGCTCGACGACGTCGGGCAGCTTCACGCCGCCGCGCGCGAAGATCTTGATGCCGTTGTCGGGCGCGGGGTTGTGCGATGCCGAGACCATGACGCCGAAGTCGGCGTCGCGATCGGCGATGAGGAAGGCGAGCGCGGGCGTCGGGATGACGCCGGCGTCGTAGACGTCGACGCCGGATGCCGCGAGACCCGCCGCGACGGCAGCGCTGAGGAACTCGCCCGAGATGCGGGGGTCGCGGCCGATGACGGCCGTGGTGCGCTTGCCCGCGGCGCGGCGCGCCTCCGCGGAACGCCCCTGGCCCAGGACGACCGCGGTCGCCTGGGCCAGGGAGAGAGCCAGGTCGGCGGTGAGGGTGCCGTTGGCAAGCCCTCGCACGCCGTCCGTGCCGAAAAGCGGCATGGAGTGTGTCTGCCTCAGCGCTTCGAGAACTGCGAAGCCTTGCGGGCCTTCTTGAGACCGGCCTTTTTGCGCTCGATGACGCGAGCGTCGCGCGTGAGGAAGCCGGCCTTCTTGAGGGTCGGGCGGTTGTTCTCGCGGTCGACCTCGTTGAGGGCACGGGCGATCGCGAGGCGCAGCGCGCCGGCCTGGCCCGAGGGGCCGCCGCCGTTGATGCGGGCGATCACGTCGTAGGCGCCGTTGAGGTTGAGCACCGTGAAGGGGTCCGTGATGAGCTGCTGGTGCAGCTTGTTCGGGAAGTAGTCCTCGAGGGTGCGGCCGTTGACCGTGAAGGAGCCCGAGCCGGGGATGATGCGCACGCGGGCGATGGCCTGCTTGCGACGGCCCACGGCAGCACCGGGGACGCTCACGACGGGGCGCTCGGCCACGACGACGTCGTTCGCCGGCGTCTCGGTCGAGTAGTTCTGGATGTCGTTTTCGATTTCGTTCGCCACGATGAAGTCCTTAAACGCCGCTTACTGGGCGACCTGGTCGAGGGTGTACGTCTTGGGCTGCTGAGCGGCGTGCGGGTGCTCGGCACCGGCGTACACCTTCAGCTTGGCGAGCTGCTCGCGACCAAGGGTGTTCTTGGGGAGCATGCCGCGGACTGCCTTCTCGACAGCGCGAACCGGGTTCTTCTCGAGGAGCTCGGCGTAGGTGACCGACTTGAGGCCGCCCGGGAAGCCCGAGTGACGGTAGGCCTTCTTCTGCTGGAGCTTCTGACCGGTGAGCGCGACCTTGTCGGCGTTCACGATGATGACGAAGTCGCCCATGTCCATGTGGGGAGCGAAGGTCGCCTTGTGCTTGCCGCGGAGGAGGGCGGCGGCGTGCGAGGCCAGGCGGCCGAGAACGACGTCGGTGGCGTCGATCACGAGCCACTCGCGCTGGGCTTCACCGGCCTTCGGGCTGTAAGTGCGCGTCACAGTAGTGCTGCTTTCTGTTCGAACGGAGACGTTCGTGAATCCCGCTCCGGGCGGTTTGACCGGTCGATGCCGGCCATCACCTGCGGTGGAGGGCTCACGTTCGCGGCGCCCGAGACGGGCACCAAAGAGCAATCCTAACCGATGAGGGTGCGGATGGCCAAAGTGGTCGTCAGCGATAGCTCGCGCTGACGAGGATGGGCAGGTGATCGCTCGCGCCCTGCGGCAGCGTCGTGATGTCGTCGATCGTCAGTCCGGCGGACGTCGCGAAGTCGTAGTGCCCCCGGAAGAACCGATACCGCGTGTAGGTGCGGGCGTCGCTCAGGGTCAGGTCGTAGCCGTGGCCCTTGATCCGCTCGTGCAGCCGCTCCTTGAAGACGGGGTAGTTGTAGTCGCCCACCATGAGCGTCGGGAGGCCGGGGCCCAGGCGCTGGAGCGCACCCAGCGCCGAGCGGATCTGGTGACGCCGGAGCGAGTTGAGTGCGGTGAGCGGAGCCGCATGGAATGACGCGAAGATCACCTCGCGCCCGGCATCGATGTCGAACATCCGCGCTCCGAGGAGTCGCTCGTGGGCGGGCTTCAGGAGGATGTCGTGCAGCGAGCGCTTGAGCGAGAGCACGACGACGTCCTCGAGGCGGAACATGTTCTCGCGGTAGTAGAGCGCGAGGCCGAGCCGGTTCCGCTCGGTCGCCTTCGCGAGTCGGAGGCCCGCGACGTGCTCGGGGAGGTCGGTCGTGTCGGCCTCCTGCAGGCAGAGGACGTTCGCCTCCCACCGATCGACCAGGTGCTCGAGCTCCGCGGCCGCGGCGTGCTTGCGGAGGTTGTACGAGATGACTCTCATGCCGCCCACGGTATGCCCGCCGAACGTGCGGAGGCTATGGGTTGCGCGCGCGTGTCCTGGACGCGAGCCGGCCCCCATCCGCTCGGCCGCCACCCGCTCGCGCGTCAGCCGCCGACCTCGTCGGCGTCGCGCCGGTTGCGCGTCTGCTCGGCCCGCTGCGCGAGCTGGCCGTCGGCCGGATAGCCGACCTCGGTGAGCGTGAGGCCGCGCGCGGCGAGCACCTTGAACTCGTTCGTGCGCTCGAGTCCGTCGCGGATGATGCGGAGGTGCTCGGCGGTGAGCTTCCCCTCCCCCACGGCGACGCACGCGCCGACGAGCGCACGCACCATCGAGTGGCAGAACGCGTCGGCGCGGACGTTCGCGACGAGCACGCCGTCGTCGTCACGACGCCAGTCGAACTCGAGGAGCGTGCGGATGGTCGTGGCCTCGGGCCGCGGCTTGCAGTACGCGGCGAAGTCCCAGAGTCCGACGAGTCCGCGCGCGGCATCGTCCATCGCGGCGACGTCGAGCTCCGCGCGGACGGTCGTCGTGCGGTGGCGCTCCATGGGGTCGTAGCCGACGACCTGGTCGGCGATGCGATACGCGTAGCGGCGCCACGTCGCGGAGAAGCGCGCGTCGAATCCCTCGGGCGCGGTCGACACGCGGTTCACGGCGACATCGGAGTACTGGCCGAGCACGCCCATGAGGCGACGCGCGACCGGCTCCATCGGGTCCTCGACCTCGGGGGCGTTGCGGCGACGCTGCGTCATCCGCTCCCACTGCACGTCGTCGATGTCGGCGTGGGCGACCTGCCCGGTCGCGTGCACGCCGGCGTCGGTGCGCCCTGCGACCACGAGCTGCACGGGCGAGCTCGCGATCCGCGTGAGCGCCGCCTCGAGCGTGCCCTGGACGGTGCGGAGCCCCGGCTGCCGGGCCCATCCTCGGAAGTTCGTGCCGTCGTACGCGATGTCGAGCCGGATGCGCCGCATCGGTTCAGGATATCGGGGAGCGGCCGGCGCTCTTTCGCGGCCGGGAGCCGGCGGCGTCCATCCAGGGCCGCGGCACCGCCGGGGACACGCACCACCCCGCCGCCCCGCCCCGCCGCACCGGTCGCCGCCCAGGGCCCCGCCGCCCCGCCGCCCAGGTCGCGGAAGCCGTACCAGAAACCGCCGATACGGACGACAACTGCGACCCAGACAGATGGCGCCTCGCCCAGGTCGCGAAAACCGTCCCAGAAACCGCCGATACGGACGACGACTGCGACCCAGACGGATGGCGCCCAGCTGTTCACGCCCAGGTCGCGAAAACCGTCCCAGAAACCGCCGAAAGGGACGACAACTGCGACCCAGACGGACGGCGCCCCGCCCAGGTCGCGAAAACCATCCCTAAAACCCTCGATAGGGACGACAACTGCGACCCGAACAGATGGCGCCCAGCCCAGGTCGCGAAAACCGTCCCAGAAACCGTTAATACGGACGACAACTGCGACCCGAACGGATGGTGCCTAGCCGACGAGCTGCGGGAGCGCCGCGAGCACCGCCTTCGCCGACCGCTCCGCGGCGTCATCGACGTGTGTGAGGAACTCGGTGCCGTCGGGGGCGCAGAGGTCGCTGATCGCACGCACCGACACGAAGCGGACGCCGTGATTGAAGGCCGTCTGCGCGATGGCCGCGGTCTCCATGTCCACGACGTGGATGCCCGGGAAGACCTCGCGGAGACGATGGGCGATCTCGACCGTGACGAACTTCTCGCCCGAGCCGATGCCGCCGCCGCGCACGCGCACGCCGTCCGGTGCCGATGCGGTGAGAGCGGCGACGGCGAGCGGGTCAGGTGCGTAGCTCGCGGGCATCCCCGGAACCTGGCCCGCCTCGTAGCCGAATGCACGGGCATCCGCCTCGACGTTGACGTAGTCCATCCCGACGAACACGTCCCCGACCTCGACCTCGGCGGCGAGGCCACCGGCCGACCCGGCCGAGACGAGGAGCACGTCGTCGCCGTACCGATGCAGGGCGCCGACCGCGGCATCCGCCGCGTTGACCATGCCGATGCCCGATCGCACGAGCACGAACGTGCGGCCGTCGACCACGACTCCGCGGTGCTCGGCGCGCGCGATGCGGACCGGCTCGCTCACTTCGCTGGCGGCGTCGAGGAAGGGCTGCGCCTCCTCGTCCATCGCGACCTGGACGACGACGGTCGTCATGCGCTCGCGCCCGGCGCGAAGACGGTCGCCCACGCGTCGCGGTGCGCGAGGAAGTCGCGGACGGCGCTCTGGGCGCCCTCGAGAGTGTGGTTCGCACCCCATCCGCACTGCGTCTCGTTCGCGGCGGGCACCTCGGTCGCCTCGAGGATGTCTCGGAGAGTCGCCTCGACGAGCGCGAGGACCTCCTCGTACGCGGGCTCGCCCTGCAGGATGAGGTAGAAGCCGGTCTGGCATCCCATCGGCGAGAAGTCGATCACGCGATCCGAGTGATTGCGGCTCTTCTCGGCGAAGAGGTGCTCGATCGAGTGGATGGTCGGCATCTCGAGATGCGCGACGTTCGGCTGCGCGAAGCGGACGTCGTACTTCACGATGACGTCGCCCGCCGGCAGCTGCTTGCGGTCGGCGAGGCGCACGTACGGCGCGGACACGATGCGGTGGTCGAGGTTGAACGACTCGACGTTCATGCGGGGCGCTTCAGTCACCCTCCGAGCCTACGCGCACCGCCCCGCGCCATCCCCCGCCCGAACAGCGAAGCGCCCCGCACCATCCGGTGCGGGGCGCTGCGCGGTCGCGAAGTGCTTACTTCGACTCGGCCTCGGGAGCGTCGGCCTCCTCGGCCGCCTCCTCGTCCGATGCCTCGTTGTCGACGAGAGCCTCGCCGGCGGTGTCCTCCGCGGCGACGCCGGCCTCTTCGACCTCGGCGGGCTCGGCGGCCTCGTCCTCGTTCGCGTCGGCGACGGGAGCGGCGGGCTCAGCCGGCGCGGCGGGCTTCGACGTGGACTTCTTCGCCTTCGGCGTGACGGGCTCGAGGACGAGCTCGATCACGGCCATGGGAGCGTTGTCGCCCTTGCGGTTGCCGACCTTGGTGATGCGCGTGTAGCCACCCTCGCGGTCCGCGACGAGCGGAGCGATCTCGTTGAACAGGACGTGCACGACTTCCTTGTCACCGATCACCGAGAGCACGGTGCGGCGCGCGTGGAGGTCGCCGCGCTTGGCCTTGGTGATGAGGCGCTCAGCCAGGGGGCGGAGGCGCTTCGCCTTCGTCTCCGTGGTCTTGATCGACTTGTGGGTGAACAGAGCCGCTGCGAGGTTCGCGAGAAGCAGGCGCTCGTGGGCCGGGCCGCCGCCGAGGCGGGCACCCTTCGTGGGCTTGGGCATTTCTTGTTACTCCAGTATCAGGACAGGAAGTCGGGTCAGAGGGACTCTTCGTCGTAGCCGCTGTAGAAGCCGGTGCCGTCGAAACCGGGCACCGAGTCCTTCAGCGACAGACCGAGCGAGACGAGCTTGTCGCGCACCTCGTCGACCGACTTCTGACCGAAGTTGCGGATGTTCATGAGCTGCGTCTCCGAGAGGGCGACGAGCTCGCTGACCGTGTTGATCCCCTCGCGCTTGAGGCAGTTGTACGAGCGGACCGACAGGTCGAGGTCCTCGATGGGCATCGACAGCTCGTTCGAGAGGACGGTCTCGACCGGCGCGGGGCCGATCTCGATGCCCTCGGCCTCGACGTTCAGCTCGCGGGCGAGGCCGAACAGCTCGACCAGCGTGCGGCCGGCCGACGCGACGGCGTCGCGGGGCGCGATCGACGCCTTCGTCTCGACGTCCAGGATCAGCTTGTCGAAGTCGGTGCGCTCACCGGCACGGGTGGCGTCGACGCGGTAGCTGACCTTGTAGACGGGCGAGTAGATCGAGTCGACGGGGATCTGACCCGCCTCTGCGTACTCGTTGCGGTTCTGCGTCGCCGACACGTAGCCGCGCCCGCGCTCGATCGTGAGCTCGAGCTCGAACTTGGCGTCCGAGTTGAGCGTCGCGATGACGAGCTCGGGGTTGTGGACCTCGACGCCGGCCGGAGCCGAGATGTCTGCGGCCGTGACCTCGCCGGCACCCGTCTTGCGCAGGTACGCGGTGATGGGCTCGTCGCGCTCGCTCGAGACGACCAGCTGCTTGATGTTGAGGATGATCTCGGTGACATCCTCCTTCACGCCGGGGATCGTGCTGAACTCGTGCAGCACGCCGTCGATGCGGATGCTCGTGACAGCCGCGCCGGGGATCGACGAGAGGAGGCTGCGACGGAGCGCGTTGCCGATCGTGTAGCCGAAGCCGGGCTCCAGGGGCTCGATGACGAACCGGCTGCGGAACTCGGAGATCTTCTCCTCGGTGAGGGTCGGACGCTGTGCGATGAGCACTATGTGTTCCTTTCGATCAAGTGCCCGCTATATGACACTTGCGATGATGAGAGGTCTTGAGTTGTACTCGGGACCCAGCTCGCGCCGGGCGTTGAACGGCGAATGCGCCGGGGTGCTCGAACGAGCACCCCGGCGAAGACGTTCTCAGACGCGGCGACGCTTCGGCGGACGGCAGCCGTTGTGAGCCTGGGGCGTCACGTCCTGGATCGAGCCGACCTCGAGGCCGGCGGCCTGGAGCGAGCGGATCGCGGTCTCGCGGCCCGAGCCCGGACCCTTCACGAACACGTCGACCTTCTTGACGCCGTGCTCCTGCGCCTGACGCGCGGCCGACTCGGCGGCGAGGCCGGCGGCGAACGGCGTCGACTTGCGCGAGCCCTTGAAGCCCACGCCACCCGACGAGGCCCAGCTGATCACGGCGCCGGACGGGTCGGTGATCGAGACGATCGTGTTGTTGAACGTCGACTTGATGTGGGCCTGGCCCAGCGCGATGTTCTTCTTCTCCTTGCGGCGCGGCTTGCGCGCGGCAGTCTTCGGTGCAGCCATGGTTTTCTCCTAAACCTATCCGCGCGCCTTAGCGGGCCTTCTTCTTACCGGCGACGGTGCGCTTGGGACCCTTGCGCGTACGCGCGTTGGTCTTCGTGCGCTGACCGCGGACCGGGAGACCACGACGGTGGCGGAGACCCTCGTAGGAGCCGATCTCGACCTTGCGGCGGATGTCGGCGGCGACCTCGCGGCGGAGGTCACCCTCAACCTTGTAGTTGCCCTCGATGTAGTCGCGCAGCGCGACGAGCTGGTCGTCGGAGAGGTCCTTCACGCGGATGTCGGGGCTGACACCGGTGGCGGCGAGGATCTCGTTCGAGCGGGTACGGCCAACGCCGTAGATGTACGTGAGTGCGATCACCACGCGCTTGTCGCGCGGGATGTCGACGCCGGCAAGACGTGCCATGCGGTTCTCCTGATGATTGTGGAGGTGTGGAGCAGGATCGGTGCCCGGGCCTCCGCCCCGAGGTGTCCCCCGCCGAGCGGGTTCTGATCCTGCCTGAATTCAGTTGTGGGTCTCTGCGACTGATCCGTCACGACTCAACGCTCCTTCGTCGCATTGAGCCGCGCCGCATCAGCCCTGGCGCTGCTTGTGGCGCGGGTTGCTCTTGCAGATGACCATGACGCGGCCGTGACGGCGGATCACCTTGCAGTGGTCGCAGATCGGCTTGACGCTGGGGTTGACCTTCATGATGCTTCCTGTTCGCTGTCTTCGTACCGGCGTCGTCGCGCGCGACGGCCGCCGGTCGTTACTTCTCGACCGGTCAGCGGTAGCGGTAGACGATGCGGCCGCGCGTCAGGTCGTAGGGGCTCAGCTCCACGACCACACGGTCTTCGGGGATGATGCGGATGTAGTTCTGCCGCATCTTCCCGGAGATCGTTGCGAGCACCTTGTGCCCAGCGGGCTTGTCGAGCTCGACACGGAACATCGCGTTCGGCAGCGCCTCGACGATGGTCCCCTCGGACTCGATGACTCCGTCTTTCTTCGCCATATCCTCGCTCGCGTAGCTGCAGACCGGTCGGTCTGCGGTGGTTGGATGGTGATGCCGGGTTCGTCGAGACGACACGCCGAGATGAGGCGCAAGGCACCAAAGATCTATGTTAGGTCACGTCGGGCGTGTCGGCAACTCGGCGTGTCGCGCCCTGCGCACCCCTGCTACTTCGTGAGGAGCGGCTCGAGGTCGGCCTCGGGGCCCTGGAGCGTGAGCGAGACGACCTCGCCGTTGACGACGATCGTCGGCGTCGAGATGCCGGTGGCGCCCTCCGCGAGCGGCGTCTCGGGCGTGCGCTCGGCGACGTAGTCGGCGTACTCCTCGCCCTGGATGCACGACGCGGCGTCGCCCGCGCCGACCTGCGACGCGTACTCGACGAGCTGGTCGTTCGTGAGGCCCTCGGTCGACTCCGCCGGCTGCTTCTCGAAGAGGCGGTCGACGTAGGCGTAGAACGCGTCGGGGTTCGTCTCGGCGACGCAGTACGCGGCGCTCGCGGCGCGCGTGGAGTACTTCGTGCCCATCGACGCGTTGTCGAGGATCGAGATGGGGTGGATGACGAGCGTGACGTCGCCCGACTTCACCTTCTCGCTCACGTAGTCGCTGTAGCCCGCCCAGTAGTCCCCGCAGAAGGGGCACATGAAGTCGACGTACTCCTCGATGACGTTCGGCCCGTCGCCGAGGCTCACTCCCCCGGTCTCCTCGTTGACGACGCCCGCGGCGGGCGCCTCGGCGGGAGCGGTCGCGGCGTTGTTCATCGTCACGACGAGCGCGCCGACGCCGACGACGGCGACCACGACGACCAGCGAGATGATGATCGCGAACCAGTTCGTCTTCTTGCCAGGGGCTGCCATCATCACGTCAGTTCTTCTCCGGGGTGTCAGGCGATGGGGTGAGGGGTCACGCCGAACGCGGCGAGAGCAGCGGCTCCGCCGTCGGGCGCGGTGAGGACCCAGATGCCGTCATCATGCACGGCGACGCTGTGCTCCCAGTGGGAGCCGTCGCTGCCGTCGACGGTCGACACGGTCCAGTCGTCGTCCTCGACGAAGACGTCCTCCGATCCGGAGGTCATCATCGGCTCGATGCACACGGTGAGCCCGGGGCGCACATCCGCGCCGCGGTCGCTCGTGCGGTAGTTGAAGATCGAGGGCGCCTCGTGCATCTTGCGGCCGATGCCGTGGCCGACGTAGTCGCGCAGGATGCCGGCGGGCTGCCCGGTCCACGAGAGCGGGTTCGCCTCGATGTGGTCCTGGATGGCTGCGCCCACCTCACCGAGGTGCGCCGCGGATGCGAGGGCGGCGATCCCCGCCCACATCGAGCCCTCGGTCACGCGAGAGAGCTCCTCGCGGCGCGCGACGACATCCGCATCTCCCCCGGGCACGACGATCGTGATGGCGGAGTCGCCGTTCCAGCCGTCCTTCGTCTCGGCGCCGCTGTCGATCGACACGATGTCGCCGGGCTCGAGCACGCGCTCACCCGGGATCCCGTGGACGACCTGCTCGTTGACCGAGATGCACGTCGTGTGGCGGTACCCGCGGACGAGCTGGAAGTTCGAGCGCGCACCGCGCTCGACGATGACGCGGTGGGCGGCGGCGTCGAGCTCGGCGGTCGTGATGCCCGGGCGGATGATCCGGCGCACCTCCTCGAGGGAGGCGGCCGTGATCAGTCCGGGCTCGATCATCGCCCGCAGCTGCGCGGCGTTCTTGTAGGGCGAGCGGCGGAACACGCGCTCAGGCAGCCACGCGCACGAGGCCGCGGGCCTCGAGGGCGGCGAAGATGCGCGCCGTGATCTCGTCGAGCGTGCCGACGCCGTCGATGCGGTCGACGATGCCGCGCTCGGCGTACACGTCGACGATGGGCGCGGTCTCCGACTCGTAGATGTCGAGGCGCTTCGCGATCGCCTCCTCCGTGTCGTCGCTGCGTCCCTGCTCCTCGGCGCGCTTCGCGATGCGCGCGATGGACTCGTCGCGCGGGACGTCGAGGAGGATCACGGCGTCGAGGTTCTCGCCGCGCTCCGCGAGGAACGCGTCGAGGTGGCCGACCTGCGTCGTGTTGCGCGGGTAGCCGTCGAGCAGGAAGCCGCCCTGGGCGTCGTCCTGCGAGAGGCGGTCGCGCACGATCTCGCTCGTGACCTCGTCGGGCACGAGGTCGCCGGCGTCGGTGATCGCCTTCACCTTGAGGCCGAGCTCGGTGCCCTGCTTGATGTTGGCGCGGAAGATGTCGCCGGTCGACACCACGGGGATGCCGAACGCCTCGGCGACGAGCACGCCCTGCGTGCCCTTGCCGGAGCCCTGGGGGCCGACGATGAGGAGACGGGCTGTCATCGGAGGAGTCCTTCGTAGTGGCGCTGCTGGAGCTGCGCGTCGATCTGCTTCACGGTCTCGAGTCCCACACCGACGATGATGAGGATCGACGCGCCCCCGAACGGGAAGTTCTGGTTGGCGCCGACCGTCGCGAGGGCGATGAGCGGGATGAGAGCGATGAGGCCGAGGTACAGCGAGCCCG
Organism: Microbacterium sp. SA156; assembly: GCF_049065455.1. Lineage (NCBI taxonomy): Bacteria > Bacillati > Actinomycetota > Actinomycetes > Micrococcales > Microbacteriaceae > Microbacterium > Microbacterium sp. SA156. The sequence goes on along the minus strand of NZ_JBAKGU010000002.1, from coordinate 276,567 downwards.
GGAGCGTGATGCGCGTGAGCACGTAGTCGAGGTACTCGGCGGTGGGGCGGCCGGCCCGGATCCCGGGGATGAAGCCGCCGTACTTCTTCATGTTGTCGGCGACCTCGACGGGGTTGAACGTGATCGCGACGTAGAAGTAGGTGAACCCGATGATGAGCAGGAAGTACACCAGCATGTACAGCGGGTGGTCGCCTGTCGTCAGGTAGCTGTTGATCCACGTGACCCAGCCGGGCAGGTTGCCCTCGGCGTCGGGCGTGGAGTTGAACTGCGCGACGAGCGACGGGATGTACAGCAGCGACGAGGCGAAGATGACCGGCACGACGCCCGCCATGTTGACCTTGATCGGGATGTACGTGTTCGTGCCGCCGTACGTGCGGCGTCCGACCATCCGCTTCGCGTACTGCACCGGGATGCGCCGCTGGGACTGCTCGACGAACACCACGGCCGCGACGACGACGATGCCGACCGCGAGCACGAGGAGGAAGATCTCGAAGCCGTTCGCCTGCCAGATGGCCCACATCGCGGCCGGGAAGGTCGCGGCGATCGACGTGAAGATGAGCAGCGACATGCCGTTGCCCACGCCGCGCTCGGTGACGAGCTCGGCGAACCACATGATGAGGCCGGTGCCGGCGGTCATCGTGATGATGACGAGCAGCTGCGCCCACCAGGCGTCGTTGGTCAGCACGTTCTCGCACTCGGGGACGCCGGTGACCCCGAACAGCTGGCCGCTGCGCGCGACGGTGATGAGCGTGGTCGACTGCAGGAGCGCGAGCGCGATCGTCAGGTAGCGCGTGTACTGCGTGAGCTTCGCCTGGCCCGCCTGGCCCTCCTTGTAGAGGGTCTCGAAGTGCGGGATGACCACGCGCAGCAGCTGCGTGATGATCGTCGCGGTGATGTAGGGCATGACGCCCAGCGCGAAGATCGACAGCTGCAGGAGCGCGCCACCGGAGAAGAGGTTGACGAGGGAGAGCAGGCCCTGCGTGCCCGACGTCTGATCGATGCAGCTCTGCACGTTCGGGAAGTTGACGAACGGTGCGGGGATGTGCGCGCCGAAGCGGTACACGGCGATGATCCCGAGCGTGAAGCCGATCTTCCGCCGCAGATCGGGCGTGCGGATGATCCGCGCGATAGCGCTGAACAAGGAAGAGCCTCCCAGTGGAATGGAGTGGTGGGCCGCGAAGAGAAGGCGCACCGATGTCCAGAGTAACGGAAAGGGCCGGAGGCTCTCGCCTCCGGCCCTTTCGCGGGGTGTTACTTGATGCTGCCGCCGGCGGCGACGATCTTCTGCTCAGCCGAGCCGGAGACCTTGTCCACCGAGACGTTGAGCGCGACCGAGATGTCGCCGTTGCCCAGGAGCTTGACCTTCTCGTTCTTGCGAACGGCGCCCTTGGCGACGAGGTCGGCGACGGTCACGTCGCCACCCTGGGGGTAGAGCTCCGCGAGCTTGTCCAGGTTCACGACCTGGTACTCGACGCGGAACGGGTTCTTGAAGCCGCGGAGCTTCGGGGTGCGCATGTGCAGCGGCATCTGCCCACCCTCGAAGCCGACGCGCACGGTGTTGCGGGCCTTCGTGCCCTTGGTGCCACGACCGGCCGTCTTGCCCTTCGAGCCCTCACCACGGCCCTTGCGGGTCTTCGCGGTGTTGGCGCCCGGGACGGGACGGAGGTGGTGGGCCTTCAGCACGCCGGGGCGCTGCTCGTTGGTCTCAGCCATCAGTCGATCTCCTCAACGTTCACGAGGTGAGCGACGGTGCGGACGTAGCCGCGCGTCTGAGCGTCGTCGGGACGGACGACCGAGTCGCCGATCCGCTTGAGGCCGAGGCTGCGCAGCGTGTCGCGCTGGTTCTGCTTCTCGCTCACCTTGGACTTGATCTGGGTCACCTTGAGACGCGCAGCCATCACGCACCTGCCTTTGCGGTAGCGGCGGCCTCGGCCTCCGCGCGCACGAGACGAGCCGGAGCCACCTGGTCGAAGTCGAGACCGCGACGCGCGGCGACCGCACGGGGCTCCTCGAGCTGCTTCAGCGCCTCGACGGTCGCGTGCACGATGTTGATCGTGTTCGACGAGCCGAGCGACTTCGAGAGCACGTCGTGGATGCCCGCGCACTCGAGGACGGCGCGGACGGGGCCGCCCGCGATGACACCGGTACCGGCAGCGGCCGGACGGAGGAGGACGACACCGGCGGCCGCCTCACCCTGCACGGGGTGCGGGATGGTGCTGCCGACGCGGGGCACGCGGAAGAAGTTGCGCTTCGCGTCCTCGACGCCCTTCGAGATGGCCAGGGGCACCTCGCGGGCCTTGCCGTAGCCGACGCCGACCACACCGCTGCCGTCGCCGACGACGACGAGCGCGGTGAAGCTGAAGCGACGACCGCCCTTGACGACCTTCGACACGCGGTTGATCGTGACGACGCGCTCGAGGAACTGGCTGTCGTTGCCGCGGCTGTTGCGGTCACGGCTGTTGCCGCGCTGCTCGCGACCGCCGCGGCGAGGCTCGCGCTCGCGGCGCTCCTCGGTCTGCTCGGGCGCTGCCTGAGCAGCGGCTTCGGTGGTCACTTCGGTCTCCTTGTTCTCACTCACAGGTTCAGGCCTCCCTCACGGGCGCCATCCGCGATCGCGGCGACACGACCGGCGTAGCGGTTGCCTCCACGGTCGAACACGACGTCGTTGATGCCGGCGGCCTTCGCGCGCTCGGCGACGAGCTCGCCGACCTTGCGGGCCTTGGCGGTCTTGTCACCCTCGAACGAACGGAGGTCGGTCTCGAGCGTCGACGCGCTGAAGAGCGTGATGCCCTTGCTGTCGTCGACGAGCTGCACGAACACGTGGCGCGCAGAGCGGTTGACGACGAGACGGGGGCGCGCCTCGGTGCCCACGACCTTCTTGCGAAGGCGAGTGTGGCGACGCGAGCGCGCGACGGACTTCGACTTCACAGCCATGATTACTTACCAGCCTTTCCGGCCTTGCGACGCACGACCTCGCCGGCGTAGCGCACACCCTTGCCCTTGTACGGCTCGGGCTTGCGGATCTTGCGGATGTTGGCAGCCACCTCGCCGACGGCCTGCTTGTCGATGCCGCTGACGGTGAGCTTGTTGTTGCCCTCGACCGTGAACGTGATGCCGGCCGGCGGCTCGACGACGACCGGGTGCGAGAAGCCGAGAGCGAACTCGACGGACGAGCCCTTCTGGGCGACGCGGTAACCCGTGCCGACGACCTCGAGGCCCTTGGTGTAGCCCTGGGTCACGCCGATGATGTTGTTGGAGATGAGGGTGCGGGTGAGGCCGTGCAGGGCACGCGACTCACGCTCGTCGTCGGGGCGGGTGACGAGAACCTGGTTCTCCTCGACCTTGACCTCGATGGGCTTCGCGACCTCGAGGGCGAGCTCGCCCTTAGGGCCCTTGACCGCAACCTGCGACCCGTCGACCGTCACGGTGACGCCGGCGGGGATGTCGATGGGAAGACGTCCGATACGCGACATGGTTCGATCACCACACGTAGGCGAGAACTTCTCCGCCCACGCCCTTCTGCTCGGCCTGGCGGTCGGTGAGGAGACCGCTGGAGGTGGACAGGATGGCGACGCCGAGTCCGCCGAGCACGCGCGGGAGCTCGGTCGACTTCGCGTACACGCGGAGACCGGGCTTCGAGACGCGCTTGATGCCCGCAATGGAGCGCTCGCGGTTCGGGCCGTACTTGAGGGTCAGCGTGAGGGTCTTGCCGACGCGCGCGTCGGTCTCCTCCCACGCCGAGATGTAGCCCTCCTGCTTGAGGATGTCGGCGATGTGCGTCTTCAGCTTGCTCGACGGCAGCGACACGGAGTCGTGGTGCGCCGAGTTCGCGTTGCGCAGACGGGTCAGCATGTCTGCGACCGGGTCTGTCATTGTCATATGACGATTCCTTTGTTCATGAGGTTTCGGCTGCCGTTACACGACAGACGACCTTCGATGACCTGCGATGTTCGATTGTGTGCCTTCACACGAGACGCCCCCGCGGCGCGGCCGCGGGGGCGAAACGCATGAAGCAAACGCCCTAGTGTATCAGGCCTGCTCGTTCTTGCCCACGAAGGGGAATCCCAGGTGGCGCAGGAACGCGCGACCCTCGTCATCCGTCTTCGCGGTCGTCACGATGGTGATGTCGAAGCCGCGGACGCGGTCGATCTTGTCCTGGTCGATCTCGTGGAAGATCGACTGCTCCGTGACACCGAAGGTGTAGTTCCCGTTGCCGTCGAACTGCTTCGGCGACAGGCCGCGGAAGTCGCGGATGCGGGGCAGGGCGAGCGAGATGAGACGGTCCAGGAACTCCCACGCGCGGTCACCGCGGAGGGTGACGTGCGCGCCGATGGCCTGGCCCTCGCGCAGCTTGAACTGAGCGATCGACTTCTTCGCCTTGGTGACGACAGGCTTCTGGCCGGTGATGGCGGTGAGGTCTGCGACCGCGCCCTCGATGACCTTGCTGTCGCGAGCGGCCTCGCCGACACCCGTGTTCACGACCACCTTGACGAGGCCGGGAACCTGCATCGGGTTCGCGTAGCCGAACTCGTCCTGCAGCTTCTGACGGATCTCGTCCCGGTAGACCTGCTTCATACGCGGCTGGATTTTGCCAGTCTGCGCAGCGGTATCCGTGCTCATTCTCAGATGTCCTTACCCGACTTCTTCGCGTAGCGCACGCGAACAGTCTTCTTGACGCCGTCCTTGACCTGCTCCTCGAGACGGAACCCGACGCGGGTCGGCTTCTTGGTCTCGGGGTCGACGAGCGCGACGTTGGACACGTGGATGGGGGCCTCGAGGGTCTCGATGCCGCCGGTCTTCGTGCCGCGCTGCGTCTGGCCGACGCGGTTGTGCTTCGTGATGTAGTTGACGCCCTCGACGACGACGCGGTTGCCGCCGTCCACGACCTCGAGCACCTTGCCCTGCTTGCCGCGGTCTCCACCGCGCTCGGGCTTGGCGCCGGAGATCACCTGGACGAGGTCGCCCTTCTTGATCTTCGCCATGAGTTACAGCACCTCCGGTGCGAGCGAGACGATCTTCATGAACTTGCGGTCACGAAGCTCGCGGCCGACGGGCCCGAAGATGCGGGTGCCGCGGGGCTCCCCGTCGTTCTTCAGGATGACGGCGGCGTTCTCGTCGAACTTGATGTACGAGCCGTCGGGACGGCGCGTCTCCTTGACAGTGCGGACGACGACGGCCTTGACCACGTCGCCCTTCTTCACGTTGCCGCCGGGGATCGCGTCCTTGACGGTGGCGACGATCGTGTCACCGAGACCCGCGTAGCGGCGGTTCGAGCCGCCGAGCACGCGGATGGTGAGCAGCTCCTTGGCGCCGGTGTTGTCAGCGACCTTGAGGCGGGATTCGTTCTGAATCACTTCTTACTCCTTGGTTCCAAGCGAGCCCCGGAGGGCTTACTTGGCCTTCTCGAGGATCTCGACCAGGCGCCAGCGCTTGGTGGCGCTCAGCGGGCGGGTCTCGTTGATGACCACGAGGTCGCCGATGCCGGCGGTGTTCTGCTCGTCGTGCGCCTTGAGCTTCTTCGTGCGACGGATGACCTTGCCGTAGAGGGGGTGCTTCACGCGGTCCTCGACCTCGACGACGATCGTCTTGTCCATCTTGTCGCTCACGACGTAGCCGCGGACGGACTTGCGGTAGCCGCGCTCGGCGGTCTCCTCGGTCTTGTTCTCGGTGGCCATCACTCAGCCTCTCCCTCGGCGGCAGCCGGCGTCTCCGCCTTGTCCGCCTTCTTCGCCTTGGTCTTCTTGGCCTTCGTCTCGACCGGAGCCGGCGTCGCCCGGATCCCGAGCTCGCGCTCGCGGATCACGGTGTAGAGACGCGCGATGTCGCGCTTGACCGCACGGATGCGGCCGTGGCTCTCCAGCTGGCCGGTGGCCGACTGGAAGCGCAGGTTGAACAGCTCTTCCTTGGCCTTGCGCAGCTCCTCGACGAGGCGCTGGTCTTCGAACGTGTCGAGCTCCTTGGGGGCGAGCTCCTTGGTGCCGATCGCCATTACGCGTCGCCCTCCTCGCGCTTGATGATGCGTGCCTTGAGAGGCAGCTTGTGGATTGCTCGGGTCAGTGCCTCACGGGCGAGCTGCTCGTTGACACCGGCGACCTCGAAGAGGACGCGACCCGGCTTGACGTTTGCGACCCACCACTCGGGCGAGCCCTTACCGGAGCCCATTCGGGTCTCGGCGGGCTTCTTCGTGAGCGGACGGTCGGGGTAGATGTTGATCCACACCTTTCCGCCACGCTTGATGTGACGCGTCATGGCGATACGAGCTGCCTCGATCTGACGGTTCGTCACGTACGCGGGCGTGAGCGCCTGGATGCCGAAGTCGCCGAAGCTGACCTTCGTGCCACCCGTGGCCTGGCCGTCGCGCTTGGGGTGGTGCTGCTTGCGGTACTTGACCTTGCGGGGGATGAGCATTACGCCGACGCTCCTTCCGCGACCGGCGCTGCCTCGGCGTCGTTGCGACGCGGGCCACGACGGCCGCCACGGTCGCGCTGCGAGGAGGGCTTACGCGAAGCCTCTTCACGCGCGAGTTCCTTGTTGGTGAGGTCGCCCTTGTAGATCCAGACCTTCACGCCGATGCGGCCGAAGGTGGTCTTCGCCTCGTAGAAGCCGTAGTCGATGTTCGCGCGGAGCGTGTGCAGCGGCACACGGCCCTCGCGGTAGAACTCCGAGCGGCTCATCTCGGCGCCGCCGAGACGGCCCGAGACCTGGATCCGGACGCCCTTGGCGCCGGCGCGCTGCGCGCCCTGCAGGCCCTTGCGCATCGCGCGGCGGAAGGCCACGCGGGCGCTGAGCTGCTCGGCGACACCCTGCGCGACGAGCTGAGCGTCGGCCTCGGGGTTCTTCACCTCGAGGATGTTCAGTTGGATCTGCTTGCCCGTGAGCTTCTCGAGCTCACCGCGGATGCGCTCGGCCTCCGCACCACGGCGGCCGATGACGATGCCCGGACGCGCGGTGTGGATGTCGACGCGCACGCGGTCGCGGGTGCGCTCGATCTCGATGTTGCTCACGCCGGCGCGGTCGAGCGACGTGGTGAGCAGCTGACGGATCTTGATGTCCTCGGCCACGTAGTCGGCGTACCGCTGACCCGGCTTGGTCGAGTCAGAGAACCAGCGCGAGACGTGGTCCGTGGTGATGCCGAGGCGGAAGCCGTACGGGTTTACCTTCTGTCCCATTACTTGCTCGCCTTCTTGTTGCCCGCAGCGGCCGCCTCGGCGACCTCCGGGGTCGAGAGCACGACCGTGATGTGGCTCGTGCGCTTCTTGATCTGGAACGCGCGGCCCTGTGCACGGGGCTGGAAGCGCTTGAGCGTCGTCCCCTCGTCCACGAAGGCGTTCTTCACGTACAGGTCCTGCTCGTTGAGGTACTCACCGGCGTTGCCGGCCTTGACCTGCGCGTTGGCGATCGCCGACTCGACGAGCTTGTAGATGGGCTCCGAGGCGGACTGCTGCGCGAACTTGAGGATCGCGAGAGCCTCCTGGGCCTGCTTGCCCTTGATGAGGGCCACGACACGACGAGCCTTCTGAGGGGTCACGCGGATGTGTCGCACACGTGCGATGGACTCCACCATTTCTCTCTCCTCTCGGTCGCCTTAGCGGCGACGGCCCTTCTTGTCGTCCTTCACGTGACCGCGGAAGGTGCGGGTGGGCGCGAACTCGCCCAGCTTGTGGCCGACCATGGTCTCGGTCACGAACACGGGGATGTGCTTGCGACCGTCGTGCACGGCGATGGTGTGTCCCAGCATGGCGGGGATGATCATCGAACGGCGCGACCAGGTCTTGATGACGTTCTTGGTACCCGCCTCGTTCTGCGAGACAACCTTGCGAAGCAGGTGCTCGTCGACGAAGGGGCCCTTCTTCAGACTGCGTGGCATCTTCTTGACTCCTACTTGCGCTTCTTGCCGGCGTTACGACGACGAACGATGAGCTTGTCGCTTTCCTTGTTCGCGTGACGGGTGCGGCCCTCAGGCTGACCCCACGGCGTGACGGGGTTGCGACCACCGGAGGTCTTGCCCTCACCACCACCGTGCGGGTGGTCGACCGGGTTCATCGCGACACCGCGGACGGTCGGGCGGACGCCCTTCCAGCGCTTGCGGCCGGCCTTGCCCCAGTTGATGTTGGACTGCTCGGCGTTGCCGACCTCGCCGATGGTGGCGCGGCAGCGTGCGTCGACGTTGCGGACCTCGCCCGAGGGCAGACGGAGCTGCGCGTAGGGGCCGTCCTTGGCGACGAGACGCACCGAGGCGCCCGCCGAACGGGCCAGCTTCGCGCCGCCGCCGGGGCGGAGCTCGATCGCGTGGATGACCGTACCGGTGGGGATGTTGCGCAGCGGCAGGTTGTTGCCGGGCTTGATGTCGGCGCCGGAGCCCGACTCGACGATGTCGCCCTGACGGAGCTTCTCGGGCGCGAGGATGTAGCGCTTCTCGCCGTCGAAGTAGTGCAGGAGCGCGATGCGCGCGGTGCGGTTGGGGTCGTACTCGATGTGAGCGACCTTCGCGTTGATCCCGTCCTTGTCGTTGCGACGGAAGTCGATCACACGGTACTGGCGCTTGTGGCCACCGCCGATGTGACGCGTCGTGATGCGGCCCTGGTTGTTGCGGCCACCCGTCTTGGCGAGCGGGCGGAGCAGCGACTTCTCGGGCGTCGAGCGCGTGATCTCTGCGAAGTCAGCCACCGACGAGCCGCGGCGACCCGGGGTCGTGGGCTTGTAGTTGCGAATAGCCATTTCTCTCTATTCCTCCTGGCCGTCTCAGGCGACAGCCGTGAAGATGTCGATGGTGCCCGACTTGAGGGTCACGATGGCGCGCTTGGTGTCCTTGCGCTTGCCCGTGCCGAAGCGGGTGCGGCGTGCCTTGCCGACGCGGTTGATCGTGTTCACCGAGGCGACCTTCACGTCGAAGATCTTCTCGATCGCGAGCTTGATCTCCGACTTGTTCGAGCGGGGGTCCACGATGAACGTGTACTTGCCCTCGTCGATCAGGCCGTAGCTCTTCTCCGAGACGACCGGCGCGATGATGACGTCGCGCGGGTCCTTGTTGAGAGCGGTCATGCCGAGACCTCCTGGGTGGCGCCGGTCTTCTGCGCGATGAACGCGTCGATCGCGGCCTTCGTGAACACGACGTCGTCGGAGGTGACCACGTCGTAGGCGTTGAGCTGGTCAGCGGCCAGGACGTGGACGTTGCGCAGGTTGCGCACGCTCAGCCAGCCGAAGTCGTCCGTGCGGTCGAGCACGACGAGGACCTTCTTCGACGAGGTGACCTGCGCGATGAACTGCGCAGCGGCCTTCGTCGAGGGCTTCTCGGTGCCGAACGCGTCGACGACGTGCAGGCGTCCGCCGCGGAAGCGGTCGCTGAGCACGCCCGCGAGGGCGGCGGCGATCATCTTCTTGGGGGTGCGCTGCGAGTAGTCGCGCGGCTTCGGACCGTGGACGATGCCACCGCCGGTCATGTGCGGCGCACGGATCGAGCCCTGACGGGCGTTGCCCGTGCCCTTCTGCTTGAAGGGCTTGCGGCCGGCGCCCGAGACCTCACCGCGACGCTTGGTCGAGTGGGTGCCCTGGCGAGCCGCCGCGAGCTGCGCGACGACGACCTGGTGGATCAGCGGGATGTTCGTCTTGACGTCGAACACCGAAGCGGGAAGCTCGACCGTGCCGGTCTTCTTGCCGTCGGTGCCGAGGACGTCGAGAGCGAGAGTCGAGTCAGCCATGTGCCTCAGGCTCCCTTCACAGCGTTGCGGACGAAGACGATCCGGCCGCGCGCACCGGGGACGGCGCCCTTGACGAGCAGCAGACCCTTCTCGGCGTCGACGGCGTGAACCGTGAGGTTGAGGACGGTCACGCGCTCGCCGCCCATGCGGCCGGCCATGCGCATGCCCTTGAAGACGCGGCTCGGGGTCGACGACGCGCCGATCGAACCGGGCTTGCGGTGGTTGCGGTGCGCACCGTGCGAAGCCGAGACGCCCTTGAAGTTGTGGCGCTTCATGACACCCGCGGTGCCCTTGCCCTTGCTGGTGCCGACGACGTCGACCAGCTGGCCGGCCTCGAACACGCCGTCCACCGTGAGCTCCTGGCCCAGGGTGTAGTCGGCGGCGTCCGCGGTGCGGATCTCGGTGAGGTGACGACGGGGCGTCACGCCGGCGGCCTCGAAGTGGGCCGTGAGGGGCTTGTTCACCTTGCGGGGGTCGACCTGCCCGTAGCCGATCTGGACGGCGTTGTAGCCATCCTTCTCGACCGAGCGGATCTGCGTGACCACGTTCGGAGCGAGCTCGATCACCGTGACGGGGATGAGCTTGCCGTTCTCGTTCCAGACCTGGGTCATGCCGAGCTTGGTGCCGAGCAGACCCTTCGAAACCTTGTTGTTGATGTCAGCCATGTCGAACCTCAGAGCTTGATCTCGATGTTGACGTCAGCAGGGAGGTCCAGACGCATGAGCGAGTCGACCGCCTTGGGGGTCGGGTCGACGATGTCGATGAGGCGCTTGTGGGTGCGCATCTCGAAGTGCTCGCGGCTGTCCTTGTACTTGTGAGGCGATCGGATGACGCACACGACGTTCTTCTCCGTCGGGAGCGGCACCGGGCCGACGACCTGAGCGCCGGCACGGGTCACCGTGTCGACGATCTTGCGCGCCGACGTGTCGATGACCTCGTGGTCATACGACTTCAGGCGAATGCGGATCTTCTGTCCCGCCATTGTCTGTCTCTCTTTCCGCGTCGTACCTCTCGGGCATTGGACGCACTGCGGCGCTGGCGCGCCTTCGGCACATCGAGGCCGCCCGAGGACGGCGCATGCTGCACCACTGTTCTGCTGTCAATCGGCCGTCCGGAGACGACCGCAGCCGCACTTCTCCCCGGGAGGGGAGGTGGGGTTGTGTGTGTTCTGCTGCCCGCGGCCTAGGTCTCTGCGCTCGAGGCGCCGCCTATGCACTGCCCTGGCAGTGATCCGGCTGGCGCGCCGAAGCGCACGCCGGAATGTGGAACCTGTCTATTCTGCCATCCCCGACGGTGTCGTCGCAACCCGGGCGTGTCGCGCCTCGGGCCGTTGTGCCGCAAGGGATCCCGGGCAGGCGTTCAGGTTCGTCGCGCACCCCTCCGGATGCCCCGTCGTCGGACTGCCGGGGCTGTCGCACCCCCTCCTGCATGTCTCACTTTCGGCGGCCATCCACTCGCCATTCCAGCGACGAGTGAGACACGGATGGGGGTGGTGGCACGGCCGCTGCGGGCATGTCTCGCTTCCGGCGACCATCCGGTCACCATTCCAGCGACGAGTGAGACACGGACGAGTGGGTCGCCGACGTGGTGCGGGGCATGTCTCACTTTCGGCGGCCATCCGGTCACCATTCCAGCGACGAGTGAGACACGGACGGATGGATGTCTCACGCACTGCGGGGCATGTCTCGGTTTCGGCGGCCATCCGGGCACCATTCCAGCGACGAGTGAGACACGGACGGATGGATGTCTCACCCGCAGCGGCTATGGGCCTTCGATTCCCACGCCAGGTGAGACACGGGCAAGGTGGCGGACCCGTGCTCCGTTGCCGTAGGCCGGCCTGCCTCGAGGATACTCATCCCCTTGCCGCGATTCGCGACGAACCGGCGTCCGTTCGACGCGCTCCGGGGCAAGGCTCGTCGAGCCTTGCCCCGGAACGCGTCGAGTCCAGACCGGATGGCCGCGAAACGCGGCGACGGCCCCGGCGCGGCGGACGGCCCCGGCTCACCGAAGCGCGGCTGCCCCACACGCCAGCCCCGCCCGCCGAACGAGCCTCGTGCCGCTCAGTACCAGCCGACGGACTGGGAGTGACCCCACGCACCGCACGGCGTGCCGTAGGTGCCCGCGATGTAGCTCAGACCCCACGCGATCTGGGTGGCCGGGTTCGTCGCCCAGTCCGCGCCGAACGACGCCATCTTGTCGCCGGGGAGCGCCTGCGGGATGCCGTAGGCGCCGCTCGACGGGTTCTGGGCGGTCGACGACCATCCCGACTCCTTGTCCCACAGGGACACGAGGCACGCGAACTCGCCGTCGCCCCAGCCGTACTGGTCGGCCGCCATCTGCCGTGCGATCTCCTGCGCGCTGCCCGACGGCACCGCCGGCGCCTGGGGCGCGGGCTGAGGCGCGGGAGCAGCCTGCTCCTGCTGAGCCTGCTCCTCCGCCGCCTGCTGCTCCGCCGCGGCCTGCTCCTCCGCGGCGCGCTGCTCCGCCGCGGCCTGCTCTGCGGCCGCCTTCTCGGCGGCAGCCTTCTCCGCGGCGGCCTTCTCGGCCGCGGCCTTCTCCTCGGCGGCCTTGCGCTCGGCGTCGGCCTTCTCGGCGGCAGCGGTCTCGGCGACGACCTCGTCGGTCTCCGCCTCGGCGTCCTCGGCCGCGGCGAGCACCGTCACGACGGGGAGCTTGTCGGAGGCGTCGAGCGTCGCGACGTACTTCTCGAGCTGCGCCGTGTCGACCGAGGGGTGCGCCTCGTCGATCGCCTGCTGCGCGGCGTCGAGGGCCTCGGTCGCCGTCCGCGCCGCGGTGTCGACGGTCGCAGCGGCCGTGACCTCCTGCGCCGTGCGCGGCACGGGCGTCAGCTCGACGGCGGCCGCGGCGACGCTCCCGCCCGCGGCGGAGAGGCACAGCGCGAGAGCCGACCCGATCGCCCAGCGGCGACGGCGACGGCGTTCCTTCTCCTGACGGAGGAGCACGAGGTGGTTCGGGCGGGGGAAGGGGGTGAGAAGCTGCTCGGCCATGCGGTGTCCTGATCTCGTGTTCGTGGCTCAGTACCAGTCGGTGGCCTGGGAGTGCCCCCAGGCGCTGCAGGGGGTGCCGTACGCGGCGGCGATGTACTCGAGGCCCCAGGCGATCTGCGTCGACGCGTTGGTCTGCCAGTCGGCGCCGGCCGTCGCCATCTTGTCGCCGGGGAGCGACTGCGGGATGCCGTAGGCGCCGCTCGAGGGGTTGGTCGCGGTGTACGACCATCCCGACTCCTTGTTCCAGAGCGAGACGAGGCACGAGAACTCGCCGTCGCCCCAGCCGTACTGCTCGGCGGCCATGGTGCGGGCCGTGGCCTGCGCGCCCTCGACCGTGTTGGCGGCTGCGGCGGCCTCGGCGGCGGCAGCGGCCTCCGCCGCCTCGGCGGCCGCCTTCTCCTCGGCGGCCTTCTTCGCGGCCTCCGCGTCGGCGGCCTCGGCGGCAGCGGTCTCGTCGGCGACGCGCTCGGTCTCGGCAGCGGCGTCCGCGATGGCGGCCTCGACGGTGACGACGGGGAGCTTGTCGTACGCGCGAAGCGTGTCGACCTGCTCGACGAGCGCGGCCGTGTCGACCGACGGATGCGCGTCGGCGATGGCTGTCTCGGCCTCCTCGATCGCCGACGTCGCGGCCTCGACCGTCTCGGGCTGCACGAGGGCGACCGTCACCTCGGCGGCCGTGCGGGCGCCGGTCTGGAGCTCGGCGGCCGCTGCCGCGACGCTTCCGCTCGCGGCGGTCACGCAGAGGGCGAGCGTCGCGCCGATCGCCCAGCGGCGGCGCGTGCGTCGCTCCTTCTCCTTGCGGAGCAGCGAGAGGTGGTTCGGTCGGGGGAACGGGGCGAGCAGGGGCTCACCCGCTTCGAGATCGCGGGGCATTCAACGTCCTGTGTCGTGGGGGCCGGCGGTGCGCCGGGGCGGGCGCCGGTCTCGCCGGTGAGGGTGCCGGTGTCGGGTGCACCGGTGCGGCCGCCGTTCGGGCGTCGGCCACAGGACGAAGACCCTGACCCGCGAGTCTGGGCGGTCTCTGGGTATGCCCTCCGAGGCGCATGGATGGCCCCGCTCACGTCGATCACGGAATGTAACGGATCGATAACGAGAGATCCGCATGCTGACGCGGATCGCGGAGGGGCGCGTCACACCGCCCGAACCGGAACCTCCGAAATGCCTGGCAATCCCCCGAACCGGGCGCGATCAGCGCGTGATCGCCACTCCCTCGGCCACGAGGACGGCGCGGATCTCGTCGATCTCGGCGGCGTCGAGCGCGCCGAGCGGGGCGGATGTCGCGGGCGTCGCGATCACGCCGCGCAGCCACAGAGCGGCCTTGAATGCCCCGAGCGCTGCGGCCGTATAGCCCAGCCGCGCACGGTCGCCGACCTCGGTGATGCGGAAGAGCCGGATGAGCCGCTCCTGCTCGCGCCGGGCGGTCGCGATGTCGCCCGCGGCGACGGCCCGCTCGATGGCGACGTAACCGGCGGGATCGACGTTGCCGAGGCCGGGCACGATGCCGGCCGCACCGAGTTCGAGTGCCAGGTCGGCGAACAGCTCGGAGCCGGTGAAGACGGCGACGTCGGTTCCGGCGACGGCGTCGAGCGCCCGCCGGAAGCCCGCGATGTCGCCGCTGGAGTCCTTGAAGCCCGCGATCACGCCATCCCGACCGAGTTCGCCGAGGACGGATGCCGGAAGCGGCACGTGCGTCGCAGACGGGATGTCGTATGCCACCACGGGGATCGACACGGCCTCCGCCAGCAGCCGGTAGTGGCGGGAGATCTCATCGGCGTGCGGCGCGACGTAGAACGGGGGCGTTGCGACCACGGCGTCGACGCCCGCCGCCTCCGCCCGCTGCGCGTGCCGCACGACCCGCGCCGTGCCGGTGTCGATGACGCCCGCGAGCACGGGGACGCGCCCGGCCGCCGCCTCGACCGCGACCTCCGCCGCCCGCACGCGCGTCTCGTCGTCGAGCAGGGCGATCTCCCCCGTCGACCCGCCGACGAAGACGCCGCCCGCGCCCGCCGCGATCTGGTCCTCGACGACCCGGACGAGGCTCGCCTCGTCGAGAGCACGCTCAGCCGTGAGGGGCGTGACGACAGGAGGGATGACTCCGCGCAGCATGTGCCGCACCCTACCGAACGCACGGGGCGAGCGGGTGAACCGCCCCGGACGCAGACGAGGGCCCCGCCGTCCGGCGGGGCCCTCGTGCGCTCACGGCTGCGTCAGCGGTCGTTGCCGATCGCGCCGTCGATGTTGTCGCGGACCTCGTCGATCTTGCCGTCGACCGAGTCCGGGAGGATCTTCTTCGCGAAGTCGGCGACGCCGCCGAGCACGTTGTCGCTCACCTGCTCGGCCTGGTCGCTGTGAAGCGCCTCGTCGACCTTGTCCTTGTTCTGCTCGTAGAGATCCTTGCCCTTGTTCACGAGGTCATCCAGACCCATGTCACCCTCCTCGGCGTTGGACGCCCGCAGGTCCGGGCGCTTCGCGATCAGTCTGGCATCCGGGGAGCGCAACCGGCTAGACATCCGGGTGAATTCGTGCATGGGGTGCCCGGGGCGCGACCGGACCGGCCACGACGCGCGGCGCGTCAGGAGGCCGTGACGCGAGGCGCGTCAGGAGGCCGCGATGCGCGGCGCGTCAGGAGGCGGTGTCGCCCGGGAAGAGCGCGGCCTTGCCCGTCTTGAGGAGGATCACGATGTCGCCCATGACGCTCCAGTTCTCCACGTAGGAGAGGTCGAGACGCACACTGTCGTCCCACGAGAGCGTCGAGCGCCCGGAGACCTGCCACAGGCCCGTGATGCCGGGCTTGACGAGGAAGCGGCGGTGCACATGGTCGGCGTACTGGTCGACCTCGCGCTGGATGGGCGGGCGAGGGCCGACGAGCGACATGGATCCGCCGAGCACGTTGAACAGCTGCGGCAGTTCGTCGAGGCTGAACTTGCGCATGACCCGGCCGACCTTCGTCACGCGCGGGTCGTCCTTCATCTTGAACTGCACCTCGTTGCCGAGGTCCTGCTGCTCGATGAGGTCGTCGAGGAGGTGCTCCGCACCCACGACCATGGAGCGGAACTTGAGCATCTGGAACTCGCGCCCGTGGCGCCCGATGCGGGTCTGCTTGTAGATGACGGGGCCGGGCGAGGAGACCTTCACGATGGCCGCGAGCACGAGGAGCACGGGGCTCAGCAGCGTGACGATGAAGAGCGAGCCGAAGAGGTCCATCATGCGCTTGACGAAGCGCTGGCCCGGCGAGAAGCGCGGGGTCTCCACGTGCATGAGCGGGAGGCCCGACACGGGGCGCATGTGGATGCGCGGACCCGCGATGTCGGTGATGCTCGGCGCGAGCACGAGGTGCTGGCGACCGGCCTCGAGCGCCCAGGAGACCTGCTTGACGCGCTGCGGCCCGAGCTCGTCAGTGCTCGTGATGACGACGGTGTCGGCACCCGTCACCTCGATCGCGCGCTCGACCGAGTTGACGCTGCCCATGACGGGGATGTCGGTGTCGGTGAGCTGACCCGCGATGCGCCCGGTCGGGATGCACGCGCCCACGATCCGGTAGCCGGCGCCCTTCGCGCGCTTGAGCTCGCGCGCCGTGTGCGCGACCGAGCGCTCGGAGCCGACGAGGAGGACGCGGGCCGAGTACTCCCCCTTCGCCCGCTGCCGCGCGAGCCAGCGTCGCCAGATCCAGCGCTCGATGAAGAGCGCGGCGACCCCGGACGGGAGGGCGATGAGCAGGTACCCGCGGGCGATCTCGACCTTGAGGAGAAAGGCCGCGATGGCGATGACGCCGAAGAGCATGAAGCTCGCGTCGAAGATGCGCTTGTACTCGGCCGTCCCGACGCCGATCACGCGATCGGAGCGCGTGTCGTTGAGGGCGAGCACCATCATCCAGAGCAGCACGACGACGACCGAGAGCATCGTGTACGACGTGAGCCCCGGTAATGCCGGGATCGGCATCTCGATGAGCTTGTGCATGCCGAGCCAGCTGAACTGCGTGCCGAACACGACGAGCGTGAGGACGATGAAGTCGGTCAGGCGCAGGTAGCGCGCGTAGCGCTTGCGCCAGTTGAACTTCGGCGGCGCCGACGCGGCGACGACCGGGATCTTGCCGCTCGCGGTGCGCACGAGGGCGGGGAACGCTGCGCTCGTCGTGAGAGCAGAGGCGGTCGTCGCGGCGGCGGACTCGGCGTCCGCGGCGCGCTGCCCGCTTCGTGTGATCTCCGTGGTCACGCGTGTTCCCCCGTGTCCTGATCGAAAGATGGACTGAGGCAGTGTACCGCGCAGGTTATTCCCAGACACGCCGAGGAGCGCGCGAAACGGCTCGAACGGGCGCTTCTGCCCATCAGCCGCATGCCGTCAGCGCACCCGTCGTCGCCTGCACCATCGGGGTCGAGCGCAGCGCGAGCGGGCCGAACTCGCCCTCGCCCGAGAACGTCGCGGTCACCGTCGCGAGCTCACTCGGGTCGAGCACGGTCGTGAACCACGCGACCGGACGACCGAGGTCGACGACGTCGTCGCGCCGCAGCGTGACCTCCTCGCCCTCCACCGCGACCGACTCGACGGTCGTGCCGGGAGGGCCGTACACGTAGACCTGCGTGTGGAAGCGCGTCCCGTCGGTCTGGCTCTTCACATACTGCGGAAGCGCATCCGCCGTCGCCTGGTCGATGTCGAGGTGCAGCGTCGTCCGGACCTCGAAGGTCGACGCGTCGGCCTGGCACGTCTGGGTGACGTCGATGTTCGACTTCATGTAGTAGTCGATCTTCGACGCCGACTCGTCGCGGAAGAACACGCCGAGGGTCGTCTGGTCGTCGTTGTCCTTCGGCAGGATGCCCGCGACCTTCTCGTCGGCGATCTGCTTCTGGACATCCTCGTTCTGGCTGTGGAAGAGGATGTTGCCGCCCTCGATCCCGTGGCGGATGGCCCACAGCATCGACTGGATGTCGAAGTCGCCGGCCGACACCTTGGTGAAGACCTGCTCGGCGACGCTCGCGAAGAACTCGTCGGCGGCGGCCGGATCGGTGACGCTGTCGAAGCGGCTGTAGACGTCGCTCAGCAGCAGCTGCGCGGCGTTCTGGCTCGTCATGACGTCGCCGGTCGTCAGCTGGATGGGCCCGGTCGCCTCGAGGATGTAGCCGAGCGCGATCGGGTCGATCGACGCGACCCCGTCGATGCGGTCGTCGGAGATGTCGCGCTGCCAGAACTTCGTGACGATCTCGGCCATCGTCGGGAAGTCCGGGCGGCTCGGCGACGTGTTGACGTGGTGGATGAGGTACTCGTTGTAGAGGTCGAGCGCGCTCTGGTCGACGTCGACGTCGACCGGCACGAACTCGGTGAAGTCGGCGCTCGAGGCCTGGTTCACGATCTGCAGGTTGCCCGCATCGGCGCTCATGAGGGTCTGCGACGCCGCGGACCCGCCGAGGCCGACCGACTCCGCGTTGTTCTGGAACACGAGCAGGTAGTTGCGCGAGCCGTTCGCGCCGAGCAGCTCGGGGCCGTACTCGAACGCGGGCGCGGCGACCGACATCACGGAGTCGACGAGGTTCACGCCGGTCTGCACGGGAGGGATGAGCGTCCCCGCGTCCTTGACGTCGGCGATGCCCTCCGCGATGCGCACGACGTCGTCGGTCGAGTCCTGGAGGAGCGGCAGCACGCGCGCGATGATCGACTCGCCGCTGTCGGATGACATGGCCTCGAGCGCGGGCTGGCCGATCCGGTTGCTGACGACGTCGAGCGCCTCGGCCGCGAGGCGCACGCCGCGGAGGTTGTCGCCGGCCCACGGGATGAACTCGGCGAGGCGCCACACCGGGTCGACCGAGACGCTCGCGGCGTTGGCGGCGTGCTCGCCGAGGATGGGCACCGACACCTCGAGGGTTCCGCCGTCCTGCACGTGGTTCACCACGCGCTGGGCGGCCTCGAGCTCGCTCTTGACGATGAGCACGCGCGCGCCCAGCCACAGGCCCGCGACCACGAGGACGGCGATGCCGATGAGCACGCCGATGCGGATGCGGCGGCGGCGCGAGCCGTCGCCCTTGTCCTTCGCGCCCTTCCCGGGAGGCGGGGCGGATGGCGGTGCCGCGCTCTCGCCGCGGGGCGCGTCGAGAAGCTGGGTCGGCGCGTCGAAGCGCTGCGTCGGCGTCGCGTCGGCGGCCCCGCCGACCGCGCCCATGCGGGTCGTCGGCGTCTCCCCCGCGTCGCGCGGGGTGTGCAGCACCTGCGTCGCGGGCGCCGCGTCGGCGCCGCTCGGCGCCTGCGCGGAAGCCGGCGCATCCTGCCGCTCGAGGTCGAACACGTCGATGCGGCCGGTCGCGGCCGCATCGATCCCGGTGGCGTAGAACCCGGGCTCCTGCGGTGCCTCAGCCTGGCGTGCGAGCCGTCGGGCGCGTCGACTCAGGGGCTTGTCGCGCGCGTCGTCCTGCGAGTGGGGCATTCTCCAACCCTACGAAACCTTCTGCAAGATTCCCTCGTTGTCGCGTGCGCGACATGGCCGGGGCGCGCGGCCCCGGCCATCCGCTCGTCTCAGTCCTCGGGGCGCGCGGGCGTCTCCGTGGGGTCGGGCGTCGCGGTCGGCGACGCCGTCGGAGTCGGCGTGGGCTCGTCGGCGGGCGAGAAGTCGCCGGCCAGGAAGACGGCGCTGCCCGTCAGCGGCACGGTCACGGTGCCGTTCTCGGGCTCGAGGGTCGTCACAGCGCCCGACATGTCGGTCATCGTGATGGGGCCCGACGCCTCGTACTCGGCGCTGGCCTGGCCGTTGAGCGTCCACGCGACGCGGACGCCGTCAGACTCCTCGCCGAAGAGGTACGAGTGGTTGCCCGACCCGATGTCGTCGCGCGCGGTGGCCTCGC
The DNA here is from genome assembly GCF_049065455.1 of Microbacterium sp. SA156. Lineage (NCBI taxonomy): Bacteria > Bacillati > Actinomycetota > Actinomycetes > Micrococcales > Microbacteriaceae > Microbacterium > Microbacterium sp. SA156. The sequence continues at coordinate 257,037 of NZ_JBAKGU010000002.1, read as the reverse complement.
GCCCGCCCAGCTGGTCGATGAAGAGCGCCTGGGCGAAGGCGGCGGGCTTCGGGGCCGCGGTCGCGACGCTCGCAGCCTCCTGGTAGAACATGCCGAAGTTGCCCTCGTGGTTGTTGCCGTCGGTGCTGTCGTCGATGAGGTCGTACCAGTAGTACTTCTCGACGCCGTTCGCGAGGCTCACGGCCTCGGCCGCGACGAGGTTCTGCGCCTGCGCCTCGAGCGAGCGCGCCTGGCCGAGCTCGTTGCCCGTCGTCCATCCGAACTCGGTGAGCCAGATCGGCAGCTCGCCGCCCGCGCCCGCCTGCATGTTCTCGCGCGCGTCGGCGAACGCGCCGGTCAGGTTCTCGGGCTGCTGGTAGTACGACGGGTTGTACGGGTGGAAGCTCATCGCGTCGGCGTGCGCGAGCGTGTCGGTCTCCGCCCACAGGCGCCGGAACCACTCGGCGTCGTAGTTGGCCGTCGATCCCGCGATGACGGGGATCGAGTCGTCGACCTTCGCCTGCACCGACTGGACGAGCGGGAAGTAGCAGGTCGGCGCGGTGCCGCAGCCGCCCGTGTTGAAGCGCTCGTGGTTGAACTCGTTGAACACCTCGAGGCCGACCACGTCGAACCGCTGCGCGATCGCCGCAGCGTAGTTGCCGTACGCCTCGACCGCGCCGGGCGACGACGGCGGGTTGCCGCCGTCGTAGAGCGGGTTGCCGTAGTTGACGATGCCGAGCAGGCCGATGCCGTGCGCGTGCATCTTGTCGAACTCGGACGTGTAGTGGCCGCTGAACTCGTAGACGCCGGGTGTGCGCTCGTTCTGCTCCCACAGCACGTCGTTGCGCGCCGAGCCGAAGCCGACCGACTGCAGCACGTCTGCCGCGTCGACGTACCACGACTGGTCGACGTGGGTGATCGCGCCGATGCGCTCGTCGGGCGCGATGCGGGCGCCCTCGAAGTCGACGACGGCGACGGGGGTGGCGACGCTCTGCCCCGAGGCGTCGGTGACCGAGACGCGGTAGTAGCCCTGCGTGACGCCCTCGAGCGGGATGGCCGAGACGCCGTCGCGCAGCGGGGCGGTTCCCTCGGCCGCGACCGAGCCGTCGGCGCGGGTCACCTGCCAGCGCGCGTCGCCGGCGCCCATCTTCACGCCGAGCGCCGCGCTCTTCTCGCGGAGGATCAGGGCGTTGTTGAGGATGCCCCAGTCGGAGGTGACCTCCTCGAACGACGGGTTCGGCACGACGTTCTCGCCGCCCTGGGGCGTCAGCGAGAGGTCGTCGATGCCGAGACCCGACACCGGCCCCTCGATCTGGATCGCGATGGTTGTCTCGCCGGCGCCCTCGGGCGCGGTGTACTCGCCCTCGACCTCGGTCCACGACGCGTCGATCTCGCCGAGCTCGATGCGCGTCTCGCCGATGAGGATGGCCGCGGAGACGGGCTCGGGCAGGGTCGCCATCTGGCGCACCTGAGCCGAGAAGTCGTAGGTGGTTCCCGCCTGGACCGCGACCGTCGCGCTGAGGGCGGCGACCGGCGCGTCGACGACGGGGGCGTCGATGTACGCGGAGGTCTCGCCGCTCGCGGCATCGCCCGCCTGCGGCCACACGTCGGCGATCTGCGCGGAGCCCGCGCCCTGCCATCCGTTGAGCGCGCCCTCGACGGGAACCGAGACCGGCAGCTCGACGGGCTCCGGCGTGGGGGTCGGCGTCGGGGTGGGGGTCGGCGTCTTCGTCGCCGTCGGCGTCGCGGTCGGCGTCTCCGACGCGACCGGCGCGGGCTGCTGCGTGAGGTTGAGCGCGAGCGCCGTGCCTCCGCCCAGCACGGCGACCGCGCCGACGGCGCTCGCCGCGATGATGGCGATCTTCTTCTTGTCTCTCTGGCGAGCGAACATCGGCTGGTCCTTCCCCCGAGGGCTGGTCGACTGCGTCAATCCTGTCACCCGCGCGGCTCCTCCCCCTGCGCATTGCCCGGGGATGCCGCCTCCCGGCGCCGGCCATCCGCCTCCGTAGGATTGACGCATGCCGCACGACACCCCGCTCATCGACGTCGTCGTGCCCGTGTACGGCGGCTGGGATCATGTCGAGCCATGTCTGCGCGCGCTCGAGGAGCAGACGGTCGCGGCGAACGTCATCGTCGTCGACGACCGCTCGCCCGACGACACCGCCGACCGGATCGCCCGCGCGTTCCCGGGCGTGACGCTCCTGCGCAACGGCCGCAACCGCGGATTCGCGCACACATGCAACCGCGGCATGGCGCACGGCGAGGCGCCGTACGTGCTCCTCGTGAACAGCGACGTCATCGCCGAGCCGACGCTCGTCGAGCACGTCCTGGCGGCCTTCGAGGCGGCGCCGTCGACGGTCGGCAGCGTGGCTCCCCTGCTCCTGCGCCCGGATGGCCGCGTCGACTCCCTGGGGATCACGGCCGACGCGACGGCTGCGGGCTTCGTCCGCTATCACGGCGCGACGGTCGACCGCGCGTCGGCGACGCGGCCCGCGCTGCTCGGACCGTATGGCGCCGCCGCGGCATATCGTCGCCGCGCGCTCGGCGAGGTCGGCCTGCTCGACGAGGGCATCTTCATGTACGGCGAGGAGCTCGACCTCGCGTTCCGACTGCGGGCCGCGGGATGGGACGCGATCGGCCTCGAGACGCCGGGCGGCATGCACATCGGCGGCGCGTCGGCCGGCGAGGGCTCGCCCAAGCAGCGGTACCTCGCGGGCTTCGGGCGCGGCTACCTCCTGCGCGCGTGGGGCATCCTCCGGACGCGTCGGGCGGCGCGCGCGCTCGCGACCGAGGCGATCGTGTGCCTGCGCCGGATCGTGCTGTACCGCGACGTGAAGTCGCTCACCGGGCGGATCGCCGGATGGCGCGCGGCGGCGCGCGAGGTGCGGCCGCAGTTCCCGCTCGCGGCGGCGGATGCCTCGATCGACATGCCCCGGTCGCTCCGGATGCGCTCGGCGTCGTTCTGGGAGAAGCTGTGACGGGCTCTCGCTGATGGCCCTCGCACGACGGCTCCTGAGCTTCTCGACGATCCCGGCGGCGTCGGCGCTCATCCCGTTCCTCGTCCTGCCGGTCCTCGCGTACAACGCGGGAGCGGGCCCGTGGGTCGCCGTCGCCGTCGGCCAGTCCGTCGGCGGGTTCTTCGCGCTCGCCGTGAGCCTCGGCCTCAATGTCGTCGGGCCCACGCTCGTGAGCCTCGCGCCCGAGGCCGAGCGCCCCGAGCTCTTCGCGACCGGGACGCGCGCTCGCCTCGCGGTCGCCCTCCCCGGGGCGCTCGTCGCGGCGGTGATCGCAGCGGTGCTTGCTCCCGGTGCCGACGCCCCGATCGCGGCGACCATGGCGGTCGCGATCACGCTCGGCGGGCTGTCGTCGGCGTGGTTCCTCATCGGGCTCGGGCGGCCGCTGCCGCTCATCCTGTTCGAACTGCTCCCCCGGGCCGCCGCGACCGCACTGGGCGGCGCGATCATCCTCGTCGGCGGCCCTGTGCTCTGGTACCCGGCGCTCCTGCTGCTCGCGATCGCGGGAGGCGTCGCCGCATATGCCGCGACCGTGATGAAGCCCGCCGCCCTCGTGCGCGGCGACTGGCGGGGATCGCTCGCCTTCGCCCGTCGACACCTCGCGGCGGCGGCGACGGAGACGGTGAGCGGCGCGTACACGACGCTCGCCGTGTCGCTCGTCACGGCCGGGACGACAACCGCGCAGGCCGCCGCCTACGTCTCCGGCGACAAGCTGTTCCGGATGGGCCAGACGGTCGTGGGCGCGCAGGGCAACGCCCTGCAGGGCTGGGTCGTCGAGGAGGATCGCGCGCACTTCGGCGCCCGCGCGCGCAAGGCCCTGCTCCTGCACGCGGTGCTCGGCGTGCTCGGGTTCGCGGCCTTCGCGCTCATCGGTCCGTGGCTGACCGGCATCCTCTTCCGCGGGAAGGAGATGGACGCGGCCACCGCCATCCTCTTCGGCGCGGCGATCCTCTGCATCTCGCTCACGACATCCCTGGGGCGGCATGTGCTCGTGCCGCTCGGGCGCACCCGCGCGATCTTCGTGAGCGTCGTCGCGGGCGCAGTCGTCGGCGTGCCGCTGACGCTCGTGCTGTCGGCGCTGTGGGGGTCGGTCGGCGGCGCGACGGGCCTCGCCTCCGCCGAGGTCGTCGTGCTCCTCGTGCAGGTGGGGTACGTGCTCGCGGCGCGGAAGGCGAGGGTGTGATGCGGGTTCTCGTGGTCGTCCTGAACTGGAACGGCATCGACGACACGGAGGAGTGCCTCGACGCCCTCGCGGCGCAGACGCATCCGGCCGACGTGCTCGTCGTCGACAACGGCTCCTCTCCCGACGACGTGCGGCGTCTTCGCGCGCGTGCCGCGAGCGGGGCCATCCGCCTCCGGCTGGAGCCCGAGAACCTGGGGTTCGCCGGCGGCGTGAACGTCGGCATCCGCCTCGCGCAGCACGACGGCTACGACGCGGTCGCGCTGCTGAACAACGACGCGCTCCCCGAGCCCGGCTGGCTCGAGGCACTCGTCGCGGCGCTTGAGGCCGACGCCGACGCGGCGATCGCGACCGGCCTGCTCGTCCGGCGCTCCGACGACCCTGCGACCGCGGGCACGATCGACACGGCCGGCGACGGCCTGAGTGTCTGGGGCATGCCGTTCCCCCGCGGGCGATCGGATGGCCGCGCGGACGCCCCCAAGAAGGGGCGCGTGTTCTCGGCGAGCGGCGGCGCGTCGCTCTATCGCACGGCGCTGTTCGATGAGATCGGTCGGTTCGACGAGACGTTCTTCGCGTACTTCGAGGACATCGACATCGGGTTCCGCGCACGGCTCGCGGGCCACGAGATCGTGTACGAGCCGGCGGCTGTGGCCCATCATCGGATCGGCGCGACGAGCGGACGCATCCCCGGCTTCACCGTGCGGCAGACGTTCAAGAACCTCCCCGTCCTCCTCGTGAAGGACGTGCCCCGCGGCCTCCGTCACGTGATCTGGCCGAGGTTCGCCCTGCTCTTCGCGATGATGCTCGGCAAGACCTTCGCGACCGGCTCGGGAGCGCATGCCCTGCGCGGAATCGGCGGGGCCATCCGCCTGCTGCCGCACGCGCTGCGGGAGCGTCGCCGGATCCAGCGCGCCCGCATCGCGACCGCGGCGGACATCGACGCGCTCCTGCTGCACGACCTTCCTCCGGAGCAGCACGGGATGCGGAAGCTGCTGCGCGTCTTCCGGCGCTGAGGCCGGGGCGGGTGGCCCGGGGCGCGTGTGGTTCGGACGGGGCCGGGGCGGTCAGCGGCGTCACCGGGGTCGGACTCGTGGGGCAGAAGTGCGCGTGTCGCACGACACCAGGCCACACCAGCTCCACCGATCCGAATCGGGTGACGGGTGGGCCGGCGCCGGCGGCGGCGTCACCGGAATCGGACTCGTGAGACAGATGTGCGCGTGCCACACGACACCAGGCCACACCAGCCCCACCGATCCGAATCCGGTGACGGCAGCGACGGCGACGGCGACGGCGACGGCGACGGCGACACCGGAATCGGAGTCGTGGGGCAGAAGTGCGCGTGTCGCACGACACCAGGCAACACCGGCCCCACCGATCCGAATCCAGTGACGGATGGGCCGCGCCCGCCGCCCGCGCCCGCCACCCGGCCGCGCCACCCGCGCCCGCCACCCGCCCCGCCCTGGCCCCGGCCCCGGCTACCCCGCGAGCTCGTCCTGCAGCGTCTGGGGCGCGCGACCGAGCGCTTCCGCCAGCGCCGGATGCACCGCCGCGAACTCCCCGGCGTGCGCCGCGGCGAACATCTCGACGAGCATGCCCGCGAGGAAGGCGTGAACGCCCGCGTCGAGGAGCCCCGAACGGAACTCCTCCGGCGAGACGACCGTGTGGCGGATGGTCTTCCCCGTCGCGCGCGACGCGACGTCGGCCACGGCCGCCATGTCGAGGGCTTCCCCGCCCGTAAGCGGAGGTGTCGCGCCGGTGCCGAGGCCGGTCGTGAGCGCGACGGCCGCGGCGTCGGCGAGGTCGGCGTGCGTGGTCCAGGAGACGGGGCCGTCGACGGGAGTCCGCAGCTCCCCCGTCGCCATCGCCCCGGTCAGCAGGATCGGCACGGTCGAGGCATAGAACCCGTTGCGCAGCGAGGTGTACGACAGGCCCGACTCGTCCAGGGCGGCCTCGGTCGCGTGGTGATCCCGCATCGGCGAGAAGAGCGAGTCGGCGCGCGACGCCATGTGGCTCGTGTAGACCAGGTGCTCGACGCCCGCACCGCGCGCGGCGTCGATCGCGCGGCGGTGGAGCTCGACCGTATCCGGGCCGTTTCCGCGCGCCGAGACGAGAAGCACGCGCCGCGCTCCCTCGAAGGCGTCGATGAGCGACGCGCGGTCGGCGTAGTCCGCGCGGCGGACGCGAACCCCGCGCTCGGCGAGGTGCGCGGCCGCGGCCGGATTGCGGACGGCGACGCCCACCTCCTGCGCCCCCACGCGGTCGATGAGACGCTCGACGACCGCGCTGCCGAGCTTGCCCGTGGCGGCTGTGACGATGATCATCCGTGCTGTGCTCCTCGTGTTCGCGCGCCGGCGCACGGCCGAAGCGATGGATGGCCCGAGTTCTGGGCGTCTCCACCCTCGCGCCGCGCCCGTCGCGGTGGAAGGATCGGGTCGGTCACGGGTATTGCCCCTGGAGTCATACCGGCACGCCATCGCGGTCGGGATGGTCGAGGATGGTCGCAGAAGAGGAGGTGCGATGCTCGAGTCCCGATCGCTCCGCTACTTCGTCGCGGTGGCGGAGGAGCTGAACTTCACGCGTGCCGCCGAGCGCCTGCGCATGTCGACGCCGCCGCTCTCGCGCGCCATCCGAGCCCTCGAGCGCGAGCTCGGCGTCACCCTGTTCGAGCGGAGCACGCACGCCGTGTCGCTCACGTCGGCGGGCATCGTCCTCCTCGAGCACGCTCGCACGGCCCTCGATGCGCTGCACGCCGCGGGACGCCGGGCACAGCGTGCGGCGGCCGCCCCGCGCGGCGTCGTGCTCGCGATGAAGGCCGACAACGACGGCGGATTCCTCGATGCTCTGCTCCGGCGCCTCGCCGAAGACGAGCCCGACCTCGAGGTCTCGGTGCGCCTATGCGCGTGGGGCGAGGAGCCCGTCCTGCTGCGGCGCGGCGAAGCGGATGTCGCACTCATCCGCGGAGCGTTCGACCGCACGGGTCTGGATGCCGACCGCCTGAGCGAGGAGGAGACCGTCGCCGCCGTGCGCGTCGACCATCCGCTCGCGGGAGCGCCCCTCGCCGGATCGGGCACGACCCTCGCCGCACTCGCGCTCCCGATCTCGGGTCCTGACGACGAGGTCGGTTTCCATGCGTACCAGCGCGCCCTGGTCCGCGACCACGACATCCGCGACCTGCCCCAGCTGCTCGCGCTCGTAGAGCTCGAGGGCATCGTCGCGCTGCTGCCCGCGCATGTGGCGGAGCGGTACCCGCGCCCGGGTGTCGCGTATCTGACAGTGGCTGACGCTCCGACGACGGAGCTGTCGATCGTGTGGCCGCAGGACTCGCGGTCACGCGCCGTCGCGGCGCTCGTGCGAGCAGCGGAGCAGGTCGCGGACGCCCCGGCTCCGGCTCGGGCTTCGGCCCGCTGAGGCCGCCGGCGGCCGCGGCAGCGAGGCAGCGACGGGGCGGCACGTCGCGCCGAGCGACACAGCCGACCTGCAGGCCGAATGACGTCACCGGATTCGGAGTCGTGGGACGGATGTGCGCGTGTCGCACGACACCAGGCCACACCAGCCCCACCGATCCGAATCGGGATACGGCACCGACGTCACGGGAATCGGAGTCGTGGGGCGGATGTGCGCGTGTCGCACGACACCAGGCCACACCGGCCCCGCCGATCCGAATCGGGATACGGATGGGCGCTGAGGGAAGGCAGGTGACGGACGCGGGATACGGATGGCCGGCACGGCATGGCCGGGCCCGGTGACGGATGGCCGGTCACCGGGGCCACCCGCCCGAGCGCCCCAGCCTCCGCCCCTACACCCCCGCGGCGCCGTCGCGGCCGAACTCGCCTCGGATGAACGCCGCCTCGACCTCGCGGTCGAACACCTCGCGCTCACGGCGGATGGCTGCACGGTACGGCTCCTGCGCGGCGAGTGCGGCGGCCGGGTCGGCGAGCACGCGCTCGATGGCGGTGTGCGCCGCCGCGACGACGTCGGGGGCGACGTCGACCTTGTGCTCCCACGGCAGCGGCACGTCGACGTCGTTCGCCCCCGCGCCGCGGCGCGCGACGAGCACGATCGAGCCCATCGCGGCGGCTTCGCGGGGCATCCGGTCCTTGCCGGGGTGCGTGCCGAGGTCGAGGTAGATGAGGGATGTCCGCAGCGCGTCGGCGACCTCGTCGCGCGTCATCCCGCGCAGCGGCAGGAGCTCGATGCCCGGCCAGCGCCGCGAGAACTCGCGCATGAGCGCGGCCGACTTCGCGGGGTTGTAGGTGATGCGCGGCGCGCGGCCTTCGACCGTCACGGAAGCGGGAAAGTCCAGGGGCGTGTAGTCGGAGAGGATGGTCCCCACCCGGCCGAGGTGCGCGAAGACGTGGTTCCACGCGTAGTGCGACTGCACGAGGTGGCCCGCGCGGGCGAGCACGGCGTCCTCCCCCGTCGTGACACCGCGCAGGGCGCGCTTGAGATGGCGGGCCCAGATGAGCGGCGGGCGCGACATCGGCGTGCGCTCGAGCGGGAGCGTCGACTTCTGGGCCCGCTCGATGACGAAGCGCGGCGCGTAGTCGATCGAGAGCCACCACACGAACGGCTGCGCGTGCGCGAGCCCCCGCAGCAGGAGGGCCTGCGTCTCGGGGACGACGACGGCGTTGCCCGGCGCATCGACGACCGCGAGCGCCTCGGGAGCGTCGTAGTGCGCGTAGCGCTCCGCGCGAGGCGCGTCCTCGGTGCCGGGAACGGGGACGAGGAAGGCGTCCTGCCCCTGGCGACGGAGCGAGTCGACGAGCTGGTGCAGCGCCTCGGGCCCGCCTGTGGCGAGCCCGCGCGGGTAGTAGACGTAGGTGGTCATGCGGCCTGACTGACGGAGGCGGATGGGATGCGACCATCCTGCCGTGTCCCCAGCCGCGTCGAGAACGCGACCGCCGTGATCGCGGCGAAGAACGGCACGAGGTGGTTGTCGCCGAGGAACGTCGTCGTGTCGAGCATGCCGTGCGCGAGCACCCACGAGACGCCGACGAACACGACGAGCAGCTCGACGGACCCGCGCGAGACGAGCTTGTCGTGGCGCGCGGCACCGATGCGACGGAGCACGGCGATGATCGGGAGCAGCGACAGCGCGATCGTCAGGAGCAGCGCGATGATGCCGGCGTCGGCCCACGCCTGAGCGAAGAGGTTGTGCGGCGGGAAGAGCTGCAGGCCGCGGCCGGGGAAGGCCATCCGCCACTCCTCCGCGATCGTGAGCCGCCAGTTGCCGAAGCCGAGCCCCGTGAACCAGTTCTCGGGGAACCTCTGGAAGACGACGCCCCACAGCCGCCGCCGCTCGTCGAGCGTGCGCACGACCTCGTCGAGCAGGCGCGGCCGCATGGCGGTGACGACGGCGACGGCGCCCGCGGCGAGCCCCGCGCCGGCGACCGCGACGACGACCGTGAGGATGGGCTTGCGCACGGCGACGAGGGCGAGCACGCCGAGCACCGGCAGGATGACGATGGCGACGAGGGGCGTCTTCGATCCGGTCCCGAGGGAGGCGTCGATCGAGATGGCCGCGACCGCGAGGAACAGCGAGAAGCGAGCGCGCCCTGGGCGCTGCAGAGCGGCCCACACGTACAGGCACGCGACGACCGCGAGGAAGAGCGACGCGGTGTTCGCGTTCAGGAAGAGGCCGCCCGCCTTGAAGAGGTCGTTGACGTTCTCGGTGCTGCCGTGCGCGATCATCTCGACGCCCGGCTCGGTGAACACGCGCGCGATCGGCGACGTGAGATACGCCTTCTCGAGATCGGGCGCGAGGCGGAAGAGCGTGACGAGCCACGCCTCGATCAGGATGAGCGGCGACACGATCGCGAGAGCCTCGATGAGCCCCTGCGGAGACGAGCGGATGGTCTCGCGCGCGAGGAGCGCGGTGGCGATCAGCGCGAGGGTGAGCAGGACGCCATAGGCGGCCGAGCCGACCTTGTCGGCCCAGAGCACCGAGATCGCCTGCCACACGGCGAGCGCGCCGAGCAGCCCGATCCAGACGTGGGCGTTGCCGCGCCAGAAGCGCCAGATCGCGCCCGGGAGGAGGGCCGCCGTCGCGATGAGCCCGAGGGACGTGAACCCGAACGGGCCGAAGAACTGCAGCGTGCCGAGCGCGAAGGCGCCCGCGAGCAGCGTCCGCGCCGGCAGCCGGAACGACAGCAGCACGATGACGCCGGCCCCGAGCAGGGCGGCCGCGAGGATGAGGACGATCTCGAGCGGCGTGCGGGAGCCGAGGAACGACGGCTCGGCCAGGACGATCACGATCTGCTCCACACGTCGACGGCACGGTATGGAGGTCTTGCGTCCCCCGCCATCCAGGTTAGCGCTCTCACTTCCGAGCCCTGGGAGGCGGTGCCCGGGCGATAGTCCCCACCCCGGCCCGGCGGGCGCGCGAGGCCGCAAGTCGCGCGCGGCCGGCTCCCCGGCCGCTAGTCGCGCGGCGGGCGCGTCGAGCCGCGGACGACGAGACGTGTCTCGCTCACAGCGTGCGCGGGCTCGGTGCGTCCGCCGATGCGCTCGAGCAGCAGGGCCACCGCCGTGCGCCCCATGCCGACGCCGTCCTGGTCGATGGTCGTGAGGTCCACCCCGGGATGCCCCGCGAGGTCGATGCCGTCGTATCCCGCGATGGAGACGTCGTCGGGAGTGAGCCCCGCGTCGGCGAGCGCGCGCTGCGCATCGAGCGCGAGCGAGTCGTTGCCGGCGAAGATCGCGGTCGGCGGCTCGGGTTCGGCCAGGAGCGCGCGCACGACGTCGTAGGCATCTCCCCCGGCCTCGCCGCTCCGTGCCACGCGGATGGACTGCGCCAGGCCTGCCTCTCGCATGATCCGCTCGTAGGCCCCGATGCGGCGCCCGTGCGGCGAGCGGTCGCCGGAGTCCGCGGTGGTGATCGTCACGTGCGCGATCCTGCGGTGGCCGAGCTCGATGAGGTGGCGCAGGACGAGCTCGGTGCCGAGGTCGTCGTCGCCCGTGACGGTGTCGTAGAGCGCAGACTCGTCGTGGCGGCCGATCATGACGAGCGGCGTCATCGGCGCGATCCGCTCCAGCCAGGCCTGCTCGATCTGCGGCCCGATCGCGACGAGGCCGTCGACCTGGCGGTCCACCAGCGCGTCGATGGGCCCGCGCTCGGATGCGCCCGGCGGGGTGGGTGCGACGATCAGCTGGTAGCGCGACCCCTCCATGGCGTCGGTCGCTCCCGTGAGGATCTTCGCGAGGAACGGGTTCGTGAGCGCGGGCAGCTCGAACCCGATCGTGTGCGTCGAGCCGCGCAGCGCGCGAGCCCCCACGCGCGGGCGGTAGCCGAGCTGCTCGATCGCTGTCTCCACGCGCTCGCGCATGGCGGGGCTCACGCCGTAGGCGTTGCGGATGACCTTCGACACGGCCGCGCGGGACACTCCGGCGAGGTCGGCGACATCCTGGATGGTCGCCTGCCCCACGCTCGCCTGCGTCATCGCCACGTCTCCCCTTCGACCCGCGGTCGCCCGCTTCGGCCTCATGGTAACAGCCGGATCTCGATTTCGTAGATCGCTCTACGAATTTGTGTAGATCGATTGACAACCGCGCTTTCGGCTCCTTAGCCTGCTCATGCCGCGCAAGGTCGAGCGGCGCACAGACGAAGACGTTTCGCACCAGGAGGTTCCCTGATGTCCCCTCACACCCAGCGCAGGCTCCTCGCCGCGGCGGCTGCCGCCGGCGGCGCGGCGCTCGTCCTCACCGGATGCTCCGGCGGGGCGTCCGACGACGGCTCCGAGATCTCGATCCTCATCGACAATGCCGAGACCTCGGTCACCACGATGGAGGCCCTGGTCGAGGCCTTCGAGGCCGAGCACCCCGACATCCAGGTCGAGATCGAGACCCGCCCGCAGGGCACGGAGGGCGACAATGTCGTCAAGACGCGCCTGTCGACGGGCGAGATGACCGATCTGTTCGCCTACAACACGGGCTCGCTCCTGCAGGCGCTCAACCCCGACCAGCAGCTCGTCGACCTCGGCGACGAGCCGTGGGTGTCGAAGCTCCAGGACAGCTTCGTGCCCGTCGTCTCGACCGAGGAGGGCTTCTACGGCGCTCCGCTCGGGCAGACGTCGTCCGGCGCGATCATGTACAACAAGCGGGTCTACGAGGAGCTCGGGCTCGAGATCCCGCAGACCTGGGACGAGTTCGTCGCGAACGCCGAGAAGGTCAAGGCCGAGGCGCCCGACATCGCGCCGATCATCCAGTCCTACGGCGAGACGTGGACGTCGCAGCTGTTCGTGCTCGGCGACTTCGCCAACGTCATGAAGGCCGACCCGGAGTGGGCCGAGAAGTACACGGCGAACGAGGCCAAGTACGTCGACGAGCCCGCGTTCACCGGGTTCCGCCACCTGCAGGAGCTGAACGAGGCCGGCCTCTTCAACGAGGACTACGCGTCGGCCACCTACGACGAGGCCGTGGGCATGCTCGCGAACGGCGAGGGCGCGCACTACCCGATCCTGTCGTGGGCCATCCAGAACCTCGCGGCCAACTATCCCGACGCCGTCGACGACATCGGCCTCTTCGCGATCCCCGGCGAGTCCGCCGAGGACAACACCCTGACGGTGTGGCAGCCGGGCGCCGTGTACGTGCCGTCGTCGACGGAGGGCGCGCGGCTCGAGTCGGCGAAGGTCTTCCTCGAGTGGCTCACGACGCCGGAGAGCTGCGACGTGCAGGTCGAGGCGACCGGCGTTCCGTACGGCCCGTTCGTGGTGGAGGGCTGCGAGCTCGGTGACGACGTTCCACCGATCGTCACCGACGAGATCGCCTACTTCGACGAGGGGCGCGTGCAGAACGCGCTCGAGTTCCTCTCCCCGATCAAGGGCCCGTCGCTCGAGCAGATCACCGTCGCCGTGGGCTCGGGCATCACCTCCGCCGAGGAGGGTGCGCAGCAGTACGACGACGACGTCCGCAAGCAGGCCCAGCAGCTCGGCCTCGAGGGCTGGTGACCTCCGAGAGGGGCGGCTCCGGCCGCCCCTCTCCCGACATGCCTTGGAGCACCCCATGACCGCACTCGCCGCCGAGCCGACGCGCGTCGCGCAGGCGCCCGCCCGACCCGCCCGGCGCCGGAGCATGTACCCCTCGTGGTTCTTCCTGCCCGCCGGCGTCTTCTACGTCATCCTCTTCCTCATCCCGACGGTGGCGTCCTTCTACTTCGCGCTCACCCGCTGGACCCTCTTCGACTCGGAGTTCATCGGCTTCGAGAACTTCGTCGAGTTCTTCAAGGACCCGGCTCTCAGCACGGGCTTCGTGAACACCTTCGTCTTCGCGGCCGTGACGAGCGGGCTCAAGGTCGTCCTCGGGATGGCTCTCGGCCTGCTTCTGAGCTCGCAGATCATCGGCCGCGGTTTTCTGCGCAGCGTCGTGTTCTTCCCCGTGCTCGTGTCGACGATCGGCGTCGGCATCACGTTCAAGGTGCTCCTCGATCCGTTCGACGGGCTCGTGAACCGCGTCATCGAGGCGCTCGGGGCGACCGGGCCCGGATGGCTCACCGATCCGGCGCTCGCGCTGCTCTCGGTCGCGCTCGTGGACGTCTGGAAGGGCGTCGGCCTCGCCGCCCTCATCTACATCGCCGGCATCGTGGCCATCCCCCAGGAGTACAGCGAGGCGGCGCGCGTCGACGGGGCGAACGCCTGGAACCACTTCCGGCACATCACACTTCCGCTCCTTCGCCCCGCGACCGTGACGGTCATCCTGCTGTCGCTCATCGGCGGTCTGCGGTCGTTCGACCTCATCTGGGCGATGACGAAGGGCGGGCCAGGATTCACGAGTGACGTCATCGCGTCGGTCATCTACAAGCAGTACCAGGCCGGCTTCTTCGGGCTCTCGACCGCCGGCAACGTCATCCTCTTCCTCGTGGTCGCGGCGATCATCTTCCCGCTGTCGGCCTGGCTCAACCGCAAGGAGACCGAGCTGTGAGAACCCGACTCTGGCGATACGGCGGCGGGGCCGCCGCGATCGCGCTCGCGATCGTCGTCTTCATCGTGCCGTTCGCGTTCATCGTGCTGACGGCGTCGAAGACGCAGCAGGAGGCATCTCTGCTCGACTTCACGCTCCCGACGCAGTGGGCGTTCTTCGAGAATCTCATGACCGTGCTCGAGAACCGCGACTTCCTCCTCGTGCGCGCCTTCGTGAACAGCATCGTGCTGACCGTGGTCTCGGTGACGATCATGGTCGTGCTCTCGGCCATGGTCGGGTACGTGCTGCAGCGCCGGTCGTCGCGGTGGAATCGCGTCGTCAACGCGCTCGTCCTGTCGGGGCTCATCATCCCGCCGGCGGTGGTCCCGACCATCTGGGTGCTGCAGACTCTCGGCCTCTTCAAGACGCTCCCCGGCCTCGTCTTCGTGCACGTCGCGTTCGGGCTGTCGTTCTGCGTGCTGCTGTTCCGCGCGTTCGTCGCCACGATCCCCAAGGAGCTCGACGAGGCGGCCATCATCGACGGCGCGAGCCCGCTGCGCCTGTTCTTCGGGATCATCCTGCCGCTGCTGAAGCCGGTCGTCATGACCGTGGTCGTCGTGCAGTCGGTGTTCGTGTTCAACGACTTCACCTACGCGCTGTACTTCCTGCCCGGCGACGAGAACGCGACCGTGCAGCTGACGCTGTTCAACTTCTCCTCGCAGGCGGTGAGCAACTGGAACCTCCTCTTCATGGACGTCCTGCTCATCACCCTCCCGCCGCTCGTCATGTACATCTTCTTCAACCGCCAGATCGTCGCCGGCATGACCTCGGGCGCGGTGAAGGGGTGACGCCGGACGACATCCGCCGCCTCTCGCGCGCCGCGAGCCCCGACCCCTTCCCGCTGCAGCTGCCCGCCCGCGGCGAGCGCACCTGGCTCTACGCGCCCGGCGCCTACGCGCGCGGCGTGCTGAGCCGGCTCGTCGCCGAGAGCCGAGCGAGTGCGCGGTTCGTGCACTACGACGACAACCAGCGGCCCGCGGCATCGCGTGTGCGCTTCCGCGCCGGCGACGGCGAGGTCGTCGAGTGCGTCGCGGCGGAGGGCGAGCCCGCCGCGCTCTGCGACGACGGGCGCGGATGGCGCGTCGAGGCGGATGGCGCATGGGTCGCGCCGGACATCCGCCCCGGAGGCGACCGCCCGCCGCACCTCGACCCCGGGACCCCGTTCGCGCTCGAGCCGACCGCGCTCGGCGTGGGCCTGCACGACGCGGGCGCGACGGTGCTCGCGCGCCCGGTGATCGCGAGCGGCACGCGCCCCGCCATCCGGGTCGGGGAGTCCCTCGCGGAGGTCGAGGCGGATGGCGACCAGGAGGCGGTCGTCGAGATCGTGCGGCGCGCAGACGGCGCGTGGACGACGCGGGGCCGCCTCGGCTTCCGCTACCTGCGCGTCGACGACGCGGCCGCCGAAGTGCGCCTCGAGGCGTTCGCGCATCCGGTCGAGCGCGGCGGCGCGTTCGCCTGCTCGGATGACGACCTCACCCGCATGTGGGCGGTCGCGGCGTACACGACGCGGGCGAGCCTGCAGGGGCTCGCCGTCGACGGACTCAAGCGCGACCGTGTGCCGTGGGCGGGCGATCAGGCGCTCGCCCTGCTCGCGAACGCCTACGCGATCGGCGACGGCGGCATCGCCCTCGACAGCCTCGACGCGCTCGGCGCTCCCGAGGGCGGGTACGTCAACGGGCTCGCCGACTACTCCCTGTGGTGGGTCGTCGCGCAGGGCCTGCACGTGACGCACTTCGGCGACAGCGTCTCGACGCGCCGCAGGGCCGATGCGGTCGCGCGGATGCTCGGCACGCTTGCGTGCGACGTCGACGACGACGGGGTGTTCCGCCCACGGCAGCCGTCGGGCTTCCCGGCCGGCCCCGTGCTCATCGACTGGGGCGTCGACACGACCCCCGGCCGCGATCTCGCCGCGCTCCAGGTGCTCTTCGCGTGGGCCGCGCGCACGGGGGCCGACCTGCTCGCGCGCGGCGGTCATCCCGACGCCGCGCGATGGCGCGAGGCCGCCGTGCGCGCCGAGCGCGTGCTGCGTCAGCGTGCGTGGGATGAGCGCGGATTCTGGCGCGAGCACCTCGACGCCGACAGCGGGCCATCCGCGTATCCGAACCTTCTCGCGATCCTCGCCGGCTTCGGCGTCTCCGACGGCGTGGTGGATGCCGTGCGAGACGGGCGGGTCCGCACGCCGTACATGACCGGGTTCGCGGCCGCCGCCCTCGTCGCGGGCGGGTGTCGCGACGACGCGCTCGCGCTGCTGCGTCGACGCTGGCAGCCCATGCTCGACGCGGGGGCGACGACGTTCTGGGAGG
Organism: Microbacterium sp. SA156; assembly: GCF_049065455.1. Classification (NCBI taxonomy): domain Bacteria; kingdom Bacillati; phylum Actinomycetota; class Actinomycetes; order Micrococcales; family Microbacteriaceae; genus Microbacterium; species Microbacterium sp. SA156. The sequence goes on along the minus strand of NZ_JBAKGU010000002.1, from coordinate 240,607 downwards.
AGTTCGCCGAGCCGGGGCACTCGCCGTACGAGATGTACGGACGCCCGTTCGGCAAGAGCCTCTGTCACGCGTGGGGCGCGGCGCCCGCTGCCCTCCTGCCGTGGGCCGTGCTGGGCATCGAGCCGCGCGCGGCCGGATGGCGCGAGGTCGCGGTCGCCCCGGCGCTCGGAGACCTCACCTGGGCGGCCGCGGTCGTCCCGACACCGCACGGCGATCTGACCGTGCACGCCGAGGGCGACGTCGTCACGGTCGACGTGCCCGCCGGCATCCGCATCACGGGGCTGGGCGACGACGTCGTCGGCCCGACGCGCGTCGAGAGGCGCGCCGCATCCACGAGGGGGACAACATGACACAGGTCGCATCCGTGCGTTTCGAGCACCGAGACGAGGCGCTCGGCATCGGCGAGGCGTGCCCGCGCCTGTCGTGGCACACGACCGCGGCAGCCGGATGGGCGCAGCGCGCCTACGAGGTCGAGGTCGCGCGGGGCGGCGAGAGCCGTCGGTTCGCGGTGGAGTCGGCGGAGTCCGTGCTCGTGCCGTGGCCCGATGACCCGCTCTCGTCGCGCGAGGAGGCGCGCGTGCGCATCCGCGTGGCCGGCGACGACGGCGCGTGGTCGGGATGGTCGGAGCCCGCGGTTGTCGAGGCGGGTCTGCTCGACCCGCTCGACTGGATCGGTGCGGGCGTGCAGGCTCCGTGGGACGACCCCGCCGGCGGCGAGCGCCGCCCTCCCCTCTTCCGGCGCGGGTTCACCCTGTCGTCGGGCGTCCGCCGTGCGAGGCTCTACGCGACGGCGCACGGCGTGTACGAGCTCGAGGTGAACGGCCGCCGCGTCGGCGCCGACGAGCTGAACCCCGGATGGACCGTCTATCCCGCACGCCTCCGCTACCACACCTATGACGTGACCGATCTGCTCCGCGCGGGCGAGAACGCGGTCGGCGCGTGGATGGGCGACGGATGGTGGCGCGGGCGCCTCGGGTTCGACGGCGGGCAGGCGGATCTCTACGGCGCCGACCTCGCGCTGCTCGCGCAGCTCGAGGTCGAGCTCGAAGACGGCTCGCGCGTGACGATCTCGACCGACGCGGAGTGGCGCGCGCACCGCTCGCCGATCCTGCGCAGCAGTCTCTACCTCGGCGAGACCTTCGACGTGCGGGAGGTGCCGCGCGGATGGAGCGAGCCGGGGTTCGACGACGCCGCGTGGGAGCCCGTGCGCGCGGCGCACGTCGCGCACGGCACGCTCGTCGCGCCCGAGGGGCCTCCCGTGCGGTGCACGGAGGACCTCACTCCGGTCTCGATCGAGCGGCGAGCGGATGGCCGCATCGTCATCGACTTCGGGCAGAACTTCGCGGGGCGCCTGCGTGTGCGCGCGAGCTCGGGCGTCGGGCCCGAGCTGACCATCCGCCACGCCGAGGTGCTGCAGGACGACGCGCTCTACACGCGCACCCTGCGCGGCGCGATCTCGGAGGACCGCTACCTCGGCTCGGACGGCTCGATCGACTGGGAGCCGCGCTTCACGATCCACGGCTTCCGCTACGCCGAGATCGCGGGCTACGACGGGCCTCTCGACGACCTGGCGGTGACGGGGCGCGTGCTGCACACCGCGATGCGCCGGACGGGGTGGCTCGAGACGTCTGATCCCTCGCTCGACCGGCTGCACGACAACGTGCTGTGGAGTCTGCGGTCGAACTTCGTCGACATCCCGACCGACTGCCCGCAGCGCGACGAGCGGCTCGGGTGGACGGGAGACATCCAGGTCTTCGCGGCGACGGCGACCTATCTCTACGACTGTGCCGGATTCCTGTCGAGCTGGCTGCGCGATCTCGAGGTCGAGCAGCGCCGGGTGGGGACCGTGCCGGTGTACGTGCCGTTCATCCCCGGCGGCTTCTGGTGGACCCCCGGGCGCCCGATCGCCGCGTGGGGCGACGCCGCCGCGCTCACCCCGTGGGATCTGTGGCGGCGCTATGCCGACCGCGAGCTCGTCCTGCGCCAGCTGGAGAGCGCTCGCGCCTGGGTCGACCAGGTGGCCGGTCGCGCGGGCGCGACGCGGCTGTGGAACGCCGACCGGCAGCTGGGCGACTGGCTCGATCCCACGGCTCCGCCCGAGGATCCCGCGGCCGCGCAGACCGACCCCGCGCTCGTCGCGACGGCGTTCTTCGCGCACTCGGCCCGCCGCGTGGGCGAGCTCGCCGCGGCCGTCGGGCAGGCCGCCGTCGCGGAGCAGTACGAAAGCCTCGCCGCGGAGGTGCGCGCCGCCATCCGCGGGGAGTGGTTCGATGCCGACGGGCGCCTCGCCCACCCGACGCAGACCGGCTACGCGCTCGCGATCGCATTCGAGCTGCTCGACGAGCGGATGGCCCGGGTCGCCGGAGCGGAGCTCGCGCGGCTCGTGCGCGAGGGGGGCTTCCGCGTGGGCGCCGGCTTCGCGGGGGTCAACCTCGTGGCTGACGCGCTCACCGCAACCGGCCATGCCGACGACGCGTTCGCGATGCTCACGGAGCGGAGCACCCCGTCGTGGCTCTCGATGGTCGACAAGGGCGCGACGACGATCTGGGAGCGGTGGGACAGCCTGCTCGACGACGGCACGGTGAACCCGGGCGAGATGACCTCGTTCAACCACTACGCGCTCGGGTCGATCGCCGACTGGATGCACCGCGAGATCGGCGGCATCGCGACGAAGGCACCCGGCAGTCGCACGGTGCGGATCGCTCCGCGCCCAGGCGGCGGACTGACCTGGGCGCGGGCTCGGCACGCGTCGCCCTATGGCGAGATCGCCGTGGCGTGGTCGGTCGACGGCGGCCGCTTCACGCTGGATGTCTCGGTTCCGGTGGGTGTCACGGCCGAGGTGGTGCTGCCGTCAGGCGCGACGTCGACCGTGTCGCACGGCACACATCACTTCGAGGATCCTGGCCCCGGTCGTTGAGCGAGCGAAGCGAGACGAAACGCCCCACCCGCGCCCGGCGGGCGCCGTCTCTCGCGCCGCCAGGCCGCCCCTAGCGCTACGGTCGGACGTGTCACCCGTTCGCAGGCCGGGCTCAGGAGGATGCATGCACCCGACGCCCTCCTCGGCGACCGCCTCGAGCTGACGACCGTGCTCACGCTCCCCTTCGCAATCGCGGCAGCCATCTCGTACGGCCTGTCGGACTACGTCGGCGGGCGCGCGTCCGAGCGGATCGACGCTCGGGTCGTCGCGCTCATCAGCCAGGCATGCGCGGCGGTGCTCGCGGTGCTCCTCGTCGTCTCGCCGGCCGGGCAGGGAGCTCCGACCGGAGCGGATGTCCTCTGGGGAGCAGGCGCGGGGCTCGGCAGCGCGATCGGCAACGTGCTGATCTACCGGGGCATCGCGACGAGCTCGGTCACGAGCGTCGCGCCGATGTCGGGTGTCGTCGCGGTGACGATCCCAGTGGTCGTCGGCGTCGCGTTCGGCGGCCTGCCGACGCCGTTGCAGACGGCCGGTCTCATCGCCGTCGTGCCGGGGATCTGGCTCGTCGCGGCAGGCGGCCGGTCCGAAGTGGACCGGCGCGGCCTGCTCATCGGCGCGGGAGCCGGCGCCGGCTTCGGCACTCAGTTCACCTGTCTCGGCCAGACGTCGGAAGCGGCGGGCCTGGTGCCCCTCGCGATCGGCCAGGGCGTGTCGGTGGCGCTGCTCGCGGTGCTGGCCGTCGGCGTCCTGCGCACCGGAGGTCCGCTCCCCCGGCGGACGGTCGGGATGGCGGCGGTGGCGGGCGTCCTCGCCGGCGTCGCGACGGTGAGCTACCAGATCGCGGCACAGCTCGGGGATCTCGCCATCGCGGCGGCGGTCACGTCGCTCTACCCCGCGGTGACGGTGATCGCGGCGGCGATCGTGACGCGTCGCTGGTGGACGCGCACCGAGGGCATCGGCCTCGCGCTGTGCACACTCGCGCTCGTGCTCATCAGCACGTGAGCGCGCGTTTCGGCTCGCACCCCCGGTGGATGAGCGAGCGTCCACCCCCGGTCGTCGAGCGAGCAACCACCTCCCGGTCGTTGAGCGAGCGGAGCGAGACGAAACGACACCCGCTCCCGAGATCGGCTCGCGACGTTTCGACTGCGCTCGCTGGCGCTCGCTCCGCTCAACGACCGGGAGGACGGCCACCCCCGTTGAGCGAGCACGCCACCCCGGTCGTTGAGCGAGCGAAGCGAGACGAAACGACGCAACCTTCCTCGAGTTCCTGGCGCGCTGACGGCGCTCGACCACACTGGAACCCATGCAGTACGTCGAGGTATCGCCGGAGGACATCCCCGACCCGCGCGTGGAGTGGCGTCAGAAGCTCCGCGAGATGCCGGTGCCGGCGCTGACCTTCGTGGCGCAGAGACATCTCGAGAGCACCATGCCATCCGGATATGAACAGGGTCAGGACGGCCGCGGGCTGCGCGAGATGCGTGTCAGCTTCACGTACACGCTCATCCGCGATCCCGACAACCGGATGGCCCCGGGGAACCTCGTCGAGATGGACAATGACATGCGGCGTTCCCTCGAGGTGGCCTCCGCCCACCCTCGGCCGGACTGGCTCGTCGAGATGACCGAGCAGATGCGGTTCCCGCAGCTGTGGGAGGCCGTACGGACGACGTGGCACCGCGATCACTCGGAGGAGGCGTCTGTTGCGGGGGTGCTCGTCCAGCATGCGAACCACGTGCTGCGCAACACCTTCCGCGTCGAACACGGCCTCGAGGGAATCGCCGGCGGACTCCCGCCCGCGCCCGACATCCACGAGCGCGCGGTCCAGCGGCCGATCTCGCTGATGGTGGATGGTCTCGAGCTCGATGGCGCGTTCATCGACACCGACCCGCACATCTATGCGATCGGCGCGGAGCTGCCCACGGGCGGAATCGTCACGGTCGTCGTTCCTCGCGACGAGCTTCCGCTGATCACGCTCGAGCTGGAGACCGTTCCGCGCTGACGCGGATCGTCAGCGCCCCGCCTCCCGGTCGTTGAGCGAGCGAAGCGAGACGAAACGACGCCCGCCCCCGACGTCGGCTCACGACGTTTCGACTGCGCTCGCTCCGCTCAACGACCGGAAGGACGCCCCGCCCCGGTCGTCGAACGAGCAACCACCGCCGGTCGTTGAGCGAGCGAAGCGAGACGAAACGACACCCCGTCCCGACATCGGCTCACGACGTTTCGACTGCGCTCGCTGGCGCTCGCTCCGCTCAACGACCGGAAGCTCCGCTCAACGAGCGGGACGGCGCGCTCAACGACCGGAGGCCAGCAGCTCCCCCAGCGTCGCGTCGATCGTGCGCGCGGTCGCGTCCCAGTCGTATCCCGACGCGGGCGGATCGACGCGACGCGGGGAGGCCAGGGCCGAGCGGATGGCCCCGGCCCACTCCTGGACGTCGGTCGCGTTCTCGACGGCGCGGCCGCGATCGCCCACCGTCTCGGCGACCGCCGCGCAGCCGCGCCAGAAGAGCACGGGCGTGCCGGTCATGACGCTCTCGAGCGCGGGAAGACCGAAGCCCTCGAGGGTCGACGGCATCACGGTCGCCGCCGCGCCGCGGTAGTGGCGCGCGAGCGCGGCGTCGTCGATCCCCGCGAGCAGCTCGACGCGAGCCGAGATGCCCCGCTCCGCGGCCATCCGCTCGGCCTGCTCGTGCTCGCGCGCGGGCAGGAGCATCCGCAGTCGCGCATCCGGAACGCGCCCGAGGGCGTCGAGCACGACCTCGACGTTCTTGTGCGCGCGGAGGTTGCCGACATACATGAGGTACGGATCACCCGTGGCCGGCGCGACGTCGGCGCGGAAGGCGTCGGAGCATCCGATGCCCGCGTTGACGACCTGCACGGCGTCGTCGTCGAGCCACTCCTCGATGAGCGCCTTCGACGTCTCGGAGACGGTGAGCACGACCCCCGTCCGCCGCACGACCGGGCGGACCACGAGCCGGTAGTACGCGAGGTACTTCGCGCGCCCGGGCCACGGCGTCTGCAGCTGGATGAGGTCGTGCAGCGTCACGAGCTGCCGCTTCGCCCGCACGAAGGCGTTGTAGCCGGGCGAGTAGATGAGGCGGTCGCGCGGCACGGCGCGCAGCGCGTCCAGCGGGGCGAGGTGGTCGCCGTCGAGCCCGAGCGACTGCCACGGCGTCGTCAGCCGCGGGAGCACCTCGCGCGAGTAGCGCTGGATGCCGGCGATGCCATCCCACCGGGTGTCGATCGCGACCTGTGCCATGGGTTCCATTCTGTCGTCCCGGAGACCGGGCCCCTACCGCCGCTCCCCCAGCAGCGCGCGCTTCGCCGGCCGCGGCAGCTCGAACACGACCCGCGCGGGGGTGCGCATGACGAGCTCGTAGACCGCGACCGACAGGATGGCGATGGCGAGCGTCACCAGCAGCGGCGCCAGCGAGCGGATGACCGGGCGGTCGATCACGAGGCCCCAGTTCGGCACGCGCGACAGCAGCTCGAGCAGGAGTCCGTGCAGGACGTAGATCGGCAGGGTCCGGCGCCCGATCCACGCGAGCGCCCGGCCGACGGGCCGTGCCCGGCAGATCACCGACATGAGCAGCAGGAGCAGGATGGCCGCGGCCGCGTCGCGCGGAACCGACAGCACCGCGCCGACGTGCGGATCACCCATGGCCATGATGCCGCCCGCGCCGAGGTACACGGCGAGCGCGCCGAGCGCGAACGGGAGGTGCCGCGACGCGACGCGCTCACGCAGCCACGTCGAGCCGTAGACGCCGATCGCGAAGAAGACGGCGTACCGCATGAGGTTGCGGTACTGGTCGTTGTCGTCGGCGACCGGCACGTAGTGGCTGCAGATCGACACGACGACGAGGATCACGAGGACGAGCGCGGGGTCGACCCTGCGCAGCGTCGCCAGGAGGGCGGTCCACACGGCGAGCGCGAACACGTACCAGAGGAGCGTCTTCGGCAGGACGAGCTCGTTGAGGTACGCGTCCCAGCGGATGGCACCGGTCCCGCCGAGCGGGCCGGTCCAGACGTACGCGCCGACGAGCCCGGCGTAGAGCGCGAACGCGAGGAGCCACACCGCGTAGAGCCAGTACGACGAGGCGACCGACACGCGCACGGTGCGGTCGGACCATCCGTGCCGGATCCGTCGCGCCAGCAGCAGGCCGCTCAGCATCGCGAGCCCCGGGATGCGGAACGGCGTCATCGCGTCGATGAACCACGACCAGAAGCCCGTGGATGCCCCCGGCTGCAGATGCCCGAGGTAGCTCGAGAGCGTCGTGTGCATGAGCACGACGCCGAGCACGCAGATGCCGCGGGCCGCGTCGATCCACACGATGCGCTCGGTCCGGGCCATGCGCCCCAGCCTATGCGGGAGGGCTCGGATGGCCGGGGCCGGGCCGTCACGGCTCCTCGGCACGCTCCGCATCGCCGCGCCCGGTGAGCGCCGCGATCATGCTCCGCAGGGCAGACCGTGCCGCCTCCTGCTCGCGCGGGGTCATCCCGCTGACCATCCTGTCCTCGACCGCGCGGACGGCGGTGCTCGCCGCCTCGAGGCGCTCCCGACCGAGCGGGGTGAGCTCCGCGGGCAGCGCCCTCCCCACGCGGGCCTCCGCGGGCCTCGTCACCGAGCCGTCCTGCTCGAGGGTCTGCAGCAGGACGTTCATCGACTGACGCGTCACGAATGCCCCGCGTGCGAGTTCGGAGTTCGACAGGCCCGGCCGCTGCGCGAGCAGCTCGAGGCAGGCGTAGTGCGTCACCGTCATCCCGAGCGGTCGGAGCACGGCCTCCATGGCCGAACGGAGCGCGGAGGACGCCTCCTTCAGCAGATAGCCGAGGGATGTCTCGAGATCGATCACGTCTTGACTCATGTCAGAAGTCTGACATAGCCTCCTTGTCAGTTATCTGACACAAAGGAGCAGACATGCCCGTCACCGGCCCCGATTTCATCTCCCTGCAGGTGCGCGACCTCGAGGCGTCGCAGGCGTTCTACGAGCAGCACCTCGGTCTCGTGCGGTCACCCGCAGGGCCGCCGCACGCCATCGTCTTCGATACGACTCCGATCGCGTTCGCCCTGCGCGACATCGTGCCCGGGACAGACCTCGAGTCGGCCGCGCAGCCGGGCATCGGCACGGCGATCTGGCTCCACGCGACCGACGCGCAGGCGATCCACGATGCGCTCGCCGATGCGGGTCACACGATCGTCTCCGCGCCGATCGACGGCCCGTTCGGGCGCACCTTCACCTTCGCGGATCCCGACGGCTACCACGTCACGATCCACGACCGGGCGTAGGCGAGGAAGGGGCGCTCCGGCGCCCCTTCCTCACACGTTCCGCTCGACGAACCCCTGGATCTCGCGGGCGAAGACGTCCTCGCCGAACCGCTGCGCGCGCACGCGGCACTCCGCGGGCGACGAGGCGAGCGCCTTGTCGACCGCCGCGCGCAGCTCCGACGGAGAGTCCCAGTCGTGCACGTGCGCGCCTGTGACGCCATCGAGCACCGACTCGACCGCTCCCCCGATGGCGTTCGCGAGCACGGGCGTGCCGGCCGCCATCGCCTCGACGGGGATGATCCCGAAGTCCTCGATGGGCGCGAAGACGAGCGCCGAGGCACGCTGCAGGATGGCAGTCAGCAGCGGATTCGACGGATGGTGCACGAAGGTCACCGCGCCGGGGTACGTCTCGTCCGCGATCGTGCGGAGGCGGTCTTCGTCAGGCCCCGACCCGGCGAGCACGACCGGCAGTCCGGAAGCGCGGCCGGCGGCGATCGCCGCATCGAGGCGCTTGTACGGCACGAAGCGCGAGAACCCGAGGATGAACGACTCCGGCAGCGCGTCGAGCTGATCCTGCTCGGCCGCCGTCAGGTCGGGCTCCTCGCCGAAGCCGTGGACCGCGACGGGCGGGTAGATGACCTCCGACTCGCGCTCCCAGGCGTCGGCGATCCGCTCGGCGATGAACCGACTGTTCGCCGCGATCGCGACGGGCTCCTGCGCGCGCTTGCGGTCCAGCGGCTTCAGCACTGCGGAGACCGCACGGATGGGCAGGCTGTCGCCTCGTCCGTCGAGCTCGGGCACCCAGATGTAGCGCGCCGGCGTGTGCGTGTAGACGAGCTTCGGCACGTCGCGTGCCGGGCCACCGAAGCGCGCGTGGTGCGCAAACAGGTGCGTGCTCGCGAGCAACCAGTCGGCGTCACGCGCAGGGAGGTGACGCCATACCGTCGGCATGAACGGAAGGGCGAGCGCCTTGCGCCCGCGCAGCGGCGTGCGTGCGAGGACGGTCTCGTGGACGGGCTGCAGCCGGTCGCCGGCGTCATTCCACAGGCACCAGCGCTCCGCGTCGGGGAAGACCTGCGCGATGGCCTCGAACACGTTCTCCGACCCGCCTGCGGGCGAGAGCCACTCGTGCACGATCAGACCACTCACCGGTGTCTCCTTGTTGAAGCTGTGGTCTCGATCCTATGGGTCGACGACTGAGCGGACGCCTGAGGCAGCGGATGGCGCGCCGCGCGACTGCGGGGGAACCTCGCGGGGAAATCGCCGCCGACGCGAAGCGCAGCTGAGGCGACCACGCTCACGTTCCGCGTGGCCGCCCCAATTTCGTCAGCCGCAGCGCGGGCTCGATGTCTCGACCGGAACCGGCTTGACGAGCGGAGTGTGGACGACGCTGAGGGGGCCGTACTCCTGGTCAGGCGCACCGCTGAACGTCACCTCGAAGGTATGCGATGTGGCCGGCTGGTTTTCAACGCGGATGCGGACCGCTGGTCGCCCCTCGTCCATGGTGCCGACGTCCGGCTGCACCTCGACGCCGTCGACCTTCGCGGAGACATACGTGCCTCCGACGGGACCGTAGAACACCATGTCCGTCGCCTTCACGCCACGCTCGAAATAGCGGCCTGTCGAGATGTAGATCGGCAGACTCGCGACATCACCCGGCTGAAGGTTGTAGTTATACGTCGCCTTAGTCGTGAAAGTTGGCGCTTCGCCCGTCGCTGCGTCGCAGACGTTCGACGTGGCCTCAACTTCCATGTCGGCGTAGTAGTCGAGCTTGCCTTCGGTCGTGTCGTTGACGAATACCGCGAGGGCTGTCTCATCCTCGTTGTCGGCAGGCAAGGGGTTCGAGAGCGTGGTGCCCTGCACAGCCTGCGACTCGATCGGATCCGTCGAGGAGAAGTAGAGGCGCCCTTCGGCGCCCGCCCTGCCGAAAGCCTGAGCGAGTTCTACGATATCCACGGATCCGCTGGTGATCTTTTGGAATACGCCCGCCGCCGCTGCGGCAAAGTAGCCATCCTGCGCTGACCGTTCCACGGGGGTGGCCCCAGGGAACTTGAAGTACACGCCATTGAGCAGCGCCTCAACTGCGTTATCTGACGTCAGGGGTCCACCCACCGGCATGTCCACGGGACCCGTCGCTTTCAGCATGTACGACAGGGCAACTGGGTCAAGCGACAACACTCCGACCCCAGGGTCACCATGCGCTTCCTGCCAGAACGCTCTAACAATTCGAGCGGTCTCATTAAAATCGGGCGTCATGGTCGCGTCCTGGATCCATCTGCCCACCCGATCGCCATAAAGTGCGACGGTAGCCGGATCGAGCGCCGTGATCTCCGATTCACGCGCGTTGTTGAAATCGGTCGACGCGGCTTGCTGAGAGATCGCGATCCTTCCTTGATCCGCCGTCAGCATCATAAGCGAAGCAGGATTGCCACCCGTGGTCCGCGCCTCCGCATTGTTTTGCACGATGACGATGTAGTTCCTGGGTCCCTCCGCACCGAGCATGGTCGGAAGATGGGGCATTAGCTCACTGAGCCGAGCAAGCGTCGGCCACAACGCACCGACCGCGTCCGTCAACTTCCCCACGGCCGACGCGACGGGCGGGAGGAGAGTGGACGATTCAATCTCGGACAGATCAATTTGCACTCGTTCGGCGGCAACCGCAGCGTCGGCGACAGGAGCGCTTAGCGCTCGAACACCGTCGAGGTTGATAACCCCGTCTACTGGACCGATCGATGCGAGATCAACGCTCGCAAACGGGCGCATAGCGCCCGCCGCCAGGTCGTCTGCAGCAGCAGCAGCGAGCCTCACCGCCCTTAAATCGTCACCGAAGAACGGCACCAACTCCGCGCCACGCCACAACGGATGACTCGTCGCCGCTCGCGCCGCTCCTGTGCGCTCGGACACCTGCTCAGCGGCAGCTTGCGCCCTCGCATGATCGCCCTCAGCGATAGCTGATTGAACGTTGCTCGCCGCGGTCGGAATCTCATCGAACGCGCTCTTCGCGATAAATCCGCTTACGGCGAGAGCAGCCACGTAAATGAGGAGCAGCACGGGCAAACCCCACCCGAGCCAACGACGCAAAAGTAGACGGCGCCGCGCCCCGGCCTCTCGATCCGACTCGGTACCAACCACGGCCGGTGCCTCTCCCTGGTGTGAACTCATCGCTCCCAGCGACTCCTAACTCCATCGGCACAAGCGCGAACCCACCGCCCGAACGAGCAGCATCCTTCGCGATTCACCTGACTCGCATCGTAATGCGCGCCACGGCAGGCTCTCGACCGCGCCATCGAATCCCTAGGCCTCGCGGCCGTCCAAGGTTCTCCAGACTTTGCCGTCAGAAAAAACTACGAGCACCTTCTGGGCATCATATGCAAGCGTTCCAGCGGCAGTCGATCCAGCATCAAGGTCGGAGGCCAAGGGAAGCGGAGCGGTGTCACCGAGATTTCTCGGGGTCTCGAACGAGGCATAATTTCCGGTCGCGCGAATGTCGGCACCGTGCATCGACGTTATTCGCACAAGGGGTTTCACGCCGAGCATTGACTCACGATCTTCAAACACGGCGTTCGCGCTTGCCACGACTCGCCGCACCGAGCTCGCTTCAGGATCCTGGGGTGGTGCCGTTCCAATTGCAAAGTTGACCGCCGATGAAGACGATTTATATGCCGCCCCAGACGGGCTGATTGGCAAGCCCACACGCCTGAAAGAGTTGCCTGAAATGAGGACATCTTCCGCATCCCGGTCAATCAATATCCCAGCCTTGTGGGAGCGGACGACGTTATTTCCAACGATGACAATATTCTGCGCGATTTGACTCCCAGTCCCCCCGCGAATGAGGATTGCGGACCCTTGATATTCTGTTGCAGATCCGTCCGCGCCACGATGAACGTCGGCAATGAAGTTTCCCGTGATTGTGATGTCACGAGGACCCTCATAGAGGTTGATCCCGACCGCACCTGAGTGCACCACAGTGTTCCCCGTGCACGAAACACTACGGGGACCAGGGTCGCCGCTATACCCGCCAAGGTGGATGCCAAAGTAGAACGATTTTGAGATGATGTTGCCACTGCACGCGACATTGCGATTCCCGCGGGAAATGGACACGCCGTTGTCGGCCGAGTACTCAATGTGGTTTCGCGCGAATCTCACGTTCGCACAATAGGTGAAGCCGATATCCAGACAACGGTATGCGTAGCTGTCGTCGACAGCAGCAAGGCCCCTCACACCCCTCAGATAGATTGGAAGTGAAGATATCCCGAGGAGACGAACATTCTCCACACTGACATTCGAGAAGGCCAGCGTTGTATCCGCTGTCTCGTCAAGATCGCCGATCACTTCGATAGCGCGGTAAATCGCTAGACGCGGCTCTTCCTCACTAGCGCCGGACGGTGCGTACCTTCGCGCCTCTCGGGCAAATGCCCCCTTCCCACTCTTGACCCGGGTCCCTTCGTCGTCGTAGTCATAGAACGCAGCGCTGTCGAGATCTACCCCGTTCTCCAAACCGCCGTCGAACGCGATGCCGCGAATGACGATGTTTGACGCCCCCGTCGTGCTCAGAGGCTCATTGTCCGCCCCACGGGCTTCCTTCGAGCCAACGAACGCTTTCAATTTGACACGAGGCTCAGCACACCGCACGACCGATCCAGTCCGCGACTCGAAGACAACGTTCTGAAGGCCGTTCAGCGCAACAGGCGCTCCGAATTTGTACTCGTTCCGTGTAAGAAGCACAGTCCCGCCGCCATGCCGCGTCGCGGCGTCCGCCGCGCGACGGATGGACTGGTCATCGCGGTCGCCCTCTATAGCGTGAAGTTCAGGCAAGAATACGCCCAAGTGTTGCTCAAGCACCCGAGCATCGAACGCCTCTTTGCCCTCAGAAATCACGGGTACCTTCGCCCGTTCCGGTCTCGGAAGATTGCGCCCGATCTCGACGCCACCAGCCACCGATGCGGCGACGGCTCCGGCAGCTGAGAGTGACATGAATATCGCGCGTCGCGAGATACGCGATGCCGACCTGTTCCGATGACGAGCCTCATCATCGGCGCCGAGCTTCTCCGACATGCCTACCTCGCCCCCGAATCAAGGCCAGGAAACTGTTTTCCGATCCGCCCGTCCAACGTACGAGGAACGGTCGGAGGCCGACGCGCTACCCCCGCTCGAAAATCTGTTGGCCTCGCCTTCTCTGCCACCTCTACGCCGGGCCCCTCCGCGACATGCACACGAGCTCATCTTGCGGCTCGGCGCCGTCGCTGCCGACTGCTAGCGTCAGCACTCTCCTTCGCCGGCGACGCGCCGTACTCCTCGAGCGCGGCACTTCCATATCCCGAGAAGCCCTTACGCTCCGGTCCCTTGACCGGCACGTTGGTGACGACCAGGCCTACAAGCTTCGCTCCCGCCGCGTCGATCGCTCGGACCGCGGCAGACAACTCCTGCTTGCGAGTTCCCCCCGACGAGACAGTCAGAAGGAGACCACGAGTGTGCCTGCTCACAACGACGGCGTCGGTCACAAGCAAGAGCGGAGGCGCGTCGATGAGCACGTAATCGAAGTGCTCAGCAAGTTCACGCAACATCTGCGACATGGCCTTGGACCCGAGCAACTCGCTCGGGTTTGGCGGCATCTTTCCCGCGGGGAGCACATAAAGTTGGCGGCGCCCCCATCTCTGGAGCGCGTCAGCAAGGTCCGTCTGGGAAATCAGGACGTCCGTGAGCCCCACGCTTCCATCGAGATCCATCAATTCATGAATGGACGGACGCCTCAGGTCAGCATCGATGAGAACGACGCGCGCTCCGCTCTCGGCGAGGGAGATTGCCAAGTTGGTCGCCGTTATACCCTTGTCGTCCCCGAGCTCCGGGCTTGCGACGACGAAGCTGCGCTGCCCGTCACTCGCTTGCACAAATTGCAGATTTGTTCGGAGCGATCGGAAGGATTCAGCTCGTGGACTTCGCGGATCCGCATGGACGATTAGCGGCCGCTCGTTCGCCTCCGGCTCCTGCACAACCACGCCCAGCACGGAAGCATCGGTCGCTTGCTCAATGTCTCGCTGCGACCGAACCCGGTTATCGAGCAAGGCCCTGATCGCTGCGAACGCGATTCCGGCTAGCAGACCCAACGCAAGTCCGAATGCGAGGTTCGTCTTCAGCTTCGGGGTGACAGGTTCGTTCGGAACCGACGCCGGCTGAACCGTCGTCAGCTGCACGGCCGCTCCTCCGCCGCTGCCTTCTAGCTGCTCCTGCACGACCTTCGTGAAGCTCGCACCGACCGCGTTCGCGATGTCCGCGACTTCCTGTGCTTCGTCGCCGACGACACGCACTGTAAGCAGCACAGTGTCGGCAGGAGAGCTAGCCGACACTCGGGAGCCGAGCTGATTCGCCGATACCCCCAGATTGAGTTCTTCGATGACCGGATCGAGGACAGCCGCCGAATCTACGATGCTCGCGTAGCTGGCAATGATCTGCCGAGAGAAGTTCCCTCCCTGCACGAGCTCGCCCGTCGAGGACCCACCTCGCACCGAGACGTAGAGGTCCGTCGACGCCTGGTACGTGGGCGGCGTCACTGCCGTCGCCACCGCGCCACCACCCAGCCCCACGAGTGTGGCGACGATGATCGCGATCCAGTTCTTGCGCAGGATCCGAAGGTAGTCCTGAAGCTCCACGTAGTCTCCCGCCATGTCTCGACCAAGCAGCGATTCTTGCACAGAAGCGATGGGAGCTTGATGGACAGGCCACCGCCGCCGGCTGCGACCCTCCTCAGATTCTCCCTGAGCACCCCCTGTTAGCCTGGACGTCCAAACATCAAGGCTGTTCAGCTATCACGCCGACAGGGGCCTCGCAGGACTGTTGCTCCGAACACCCCGGGGGTTAGCTGTGCTCTTCGTGATTCGAGCCCATCCAGTGAGCATTTCAAGACGTAACCCGCGTGTCCTTCTCGTATCCGCAGACCGGACCACAGCGACCGGACGCCCGCAGAACATCGGCGACGCGCTGCTCACCTCGAGTCTTGCAGAGGCGCTCGCGGCCCAAGGATTTATTCCCAAGATCGCCGACTTCGGCGGCGAACGTTCGGGCGACGAAAGCCACGTCAATCTCGGTGGCCTCAGGGATCTTTATCGCATCATTGCCACGAGTGACGCGGTCGTGATCGGCGGCGGCACCCTCCTTCAAGACGATGCCAAGTCAGGGCCGCCATGGCGCGGATTGCCGCGCTTGCTCCTCGCGACAGTCCTCGCGGCGCGAGTAAGCCGCACACGTGTCGCCATGTTCGGGGTCGGAAGCAATCCCATTTCACGTTTGCTCCCGAAGGTGTTGCTCGGCGGCTCCCTGCTTGGCACTCGCGTGTGGGTGCGTGATCAGCTGACTGCCAATCTAGTAATGAATCAGTGGAGAAAGAGCGCCCCAGTCGCCGCCGATACTGCACTTCTTGGAGAGCCCGCTCCGCGAGGCGTAGGCATAATCGACCAAGGCCCGCTTGTGATCGCTGCGTATCCAGCCGAGATCTCGCTAATGACACCCGCCCAAATGCAGCACTTGCGTTCCATATATGGCAGTGTCCAGTTCCTCTCCATGCACCAGGGCCCGAAAGCAGACGCGAAATCGCTTCCTGCTGACATCACGGCGCTCCTCGATGCGATCCATGTCGACATATCCGTCAACGAAGCGCGCGAGGTCGTGCGTGGCGCGAGGGCAATTCTCTCGTCGCGAATGCACGGACTTTATCTTGGTCTCCTCGAGAATAAGCCGCTATGCGGAATGAGTTCGCGCCCAAAGGTGAAGTCGTTCTGTGAAGAGTTTGCCGTGCCGCGAATCGAAGTCAATGAACTTCCTTCGGAGCACCCGCTTCCCCTGCCAACCTCCATCCCCGCGCCGGAGCCGGTGCTTACGGCCCGTCAACGCGTATCGAGCGCACTTCAAGAACTTTCGGAATACTTGCGGGGCGATTCGGCGCGCCAGCCCACCGTACTCATGAGCTATTCCACGGAAAAAAACAGTCTGAACCCATTCACTCGACTGTTGTCGGGAGCCTTGGCGCGTTCCGGAGCAACAGTCAAAGATTTCAAATGGCCCCGTGCTCTGTTCGGCCGATACGACGTCTTTCACATGCACTGGCCCGAGCACCTCATCCGCGGGCGGCGCGGAATTAAGGCCATGGCGGTCCGGGTTCTTACGTTGCTGCTCGCCGTACGCCTCCGGGTGACGCGCGTCGCCGTTGTCCGGACGGTACACAACGTGGCGCCACACGAGGCACTGTCGCGACTGGACCGGTTCTTGCTTCGCTCGATCGATCTCACAGATTCACGCATCATCATGAATACCGCGAGGCCGTTCCCCGACGACGTGCCAACGACTTTGATTCCACACGGCCACTACCGCGGATTCTACGAAACAAAGATCGAAAGCAGCAATCGGGCGCATAAATCCGGGAACGGAACCTTCAACTTCCTCTTCTTTGGCCTCATCCGCAAGTACAAGCAAGTCGATCAGTTGCTGCATGCGTTCTCGGAGATCGACCAGGCAGAGCGCGTCGCCCTACGGGTGCTTGGAAGCATTGACGACGCGGCCCTCGAAAAAGAACTCAAGCGTGTGGCGGAACGGGACTCGCGAATTAGCCTGGTTCCGGAAAGAGTCTCAGACGACAACCTCATTGCCGCCATCCTCCACTCTGATCTAGTGGTACTCCCTTACCAGGATCTTTATAATTCCGGTGCCGCCCTCCTCGCGCTCTCCTTGCATCGACCAATCCTGATACCTGACAGCGCAGCCGCCCGCGAATACGCACGAGAGATCGGCGACGAGTGGGTATTGACCTACACGGGCAAGCTCGACGGCGCCACTCTGCACGCCGCTCGAGGTCGGGTACCGCTCAATGGAGCCACACCCGACCTATCGGCACGGGACTGGGCCGCAATCGCGAATAAACATCTATCCGTCTACGGAGCAGCAATCCGACAGAAGCGCGCGAAGTCGCTCATGAGTGGTCGGAGGGATGCTTCGTGACCGTGACCTTTGTGCGGGGAGTGCCAGTTGTGCATTGGAATCCCCGAAAGCACATCGTCCGCATACCGGGTGCGCCGTTCCGTTGGGGGCCCCGTATTAATAACTTCGGCGACGTGCTCGGCCTCGACATCGTTCAAGGTCTAGCCTCGGGCGCGCGAGTGACCCGTGTCTCCGACAGCCCGGTGCGGCGGCGCCCACGCGCGCCTCGGCTCCTCGCTGTCGGATCGATTATGCACCTCGCCGAGGATCGGGATGTGATCTGGGGAACGGGCATAAATGGAAAGGTCAGCGACTTCCGCTATCGCGCCAAGGAGCTCGACATCCGTGCGGTACGTGGGCCTCTCACTCGTTCGCGCCTTGAGTCGTGGGGGTTCGAGGTTCCAGAGGTATATGGAGACCCTGCGGTCTTGCTGCCCGAGCTCATCAGCCCTCCGGCAGTTCCAGAACGTTCTCAGGAGTACGTCGTAGTCCCGAATCTAAATGATGAGCCTTCGTGGCGCGGGCTTCCAGGTCTGATCAGCCCTCGGCAGGAGCTTTCGTACATCATTTCCAAGATCTGTCAGTCTGAGTTCGTGGTCGGATCGTCCTTGCACGCGATGGTTCTCGCAGACGCGTATGGCGTGCCCTCCGTTCTAGTTCGAAGCAAGAACGAGCCGCCATTCAAGTACGAGGACTACTACCGCGGAACAGGACAAGGCTCCTTCGTTAGCAAAGACAGCGTGGATGACGCGATCGCTGAGGCGCGCGCAATGCTCCGCTCGAATGCGTTCAACATGCCAAACCTCGACAGTGTCCGCGCGCGTCTGCGCGCTGCTTTCCCAACCGAATTGTGGACACGGACCGAAGGGGATGGATAGTTGAAGCGGATCCTCTTCCTGAGCCACACCCATCGCTCCGGACCTTTCAAGGTGGGTAGCTTCCACCTCTCGCGTGAGATGGCGCTGCTCGGCAATCAGGTCGCGCATGTCTCCACTCCTGTGAGCGCGCTGCACGCGGTCGCAGGAGTGGACCCCGCTAGGAGAAGCTTGCTTGCCGCTGGCCCCTCCCGCGCGGAAGACGGAGTCCTCGATTTTGTGCCGCGCTCAATGTTCCCTGTGCGATGGGGATGGAGTCGAAGAAGCCTCGAGCGGATCCTCGACCGGATCGAATTTGACAGTGTCGACTTCTGTTTCGTCGATCAACCACTGATGGCAGCACGGACGCCCCGAATCCGAACTGTCATCTTCCGTCCCACGGACATCAAGACCCACAGAATTGACGCGGCACGCGCGAACAAGGTCATGGCCAACATCGCGGACGGCCTAGCCGCCACTTCTCCCTTCGTTGCCGACTCGCTGCCGAACCCTCGCGCTGTGCCGACAATTGTTATCGAGAACGGATGTGAGGTATCTCGATTTCAGCGGGCACGAGCGTCATCGCATGGACGGAGCGGTTTCGTCTATGTCGGAGCGATGGATCACCGTTTCGACTTTGACGCCGTCAGACGCGTCGCCATTGAGTTCCCAACGGAAGAAGTTCACCTCTACGGACCTGTCCCCGAATCTGCCCCCTCGATTCATGCAGAGCATCCGAATATTCTTTTCGAAGGCGTAGTGGGATACGAACAGGTGCCAGATGTTCTCTCGCGCGCAAAGGTGGGCCTTCTGCCTTTCACGCGAACCGCGGCGAATCGTGGCCGCAGCCCGATGAAACTCTACGAGTACCTCGCCGCCGGTCTAAGGGTGGTCAGCTCGGAAAAGCCGCGGGCCGACGAACGCATCAATAACGCGGTCTTTTCGTATGGAAGCCTGTCCGAGCTTCCCAACGCAGCAAGTCGCGCCCTAGGCGCAGATGTGGACTACAACGCCGTCGACGCCATGATCGCGGGGAAGGACTGGTCCCAGAACGCCAATCGTCTTCTCGCCTTTGCTGGGAACGTTGCCTCATCAGATCGTGCTCGGGGATAGCGAGGCGCAAATGAACAAACCGCCGTTGGCGCGCCGGAGTCTGCTTCCTCTCGGCAGGTATCCGACCACGCGCAGGCTATCCGCTGTCCCAGCCGAGCCTCGGATAGTAAGAATCCAGCACACGTTGACGATACCGCGGCTGCTCTTTCTGCTCATCCTGGTCCTGTTCTCGTTATACCGTCGCGAGCTTTTCAAGTTCGGAATCCCGTCTGGCGCGCCCACAGACATTGCTGGCTCCCAGGTGACAATATTCAACTACACTCTCGCACTTGCGATTCTAGGTCTGGCTGTTGCGGCACACGTGAAACACCAGTTCCGCCTCGGGTTCGCGGTCTCGGCGGCTCTCGTGCTACCTCTGTGGATTACACAATGGCCACATACGACCGAGGTGGCTAGCGGAATGTTCCAACTCGGCGTCGCCGTCATGGCGTGGATCGTGGGGGGCGCCTTCATGGCGACAGAGCTTCGAAGGCCCGACCCTTTTGGCTTCATTATTGTCGCCGTAACGCTGTTTCTTATCATTCAGTTCGCGTACGTTGCGCTTCAGACGACGGGCGTACTCTCGGTCGGTGTGCTTGAAGCCGGCGGAGAGACGCTCGCCCGTGTTCGAGGCACGTTCCATCACCCTGGAAACCTAGGGAAAGCGCTGTACGCAATGCTGCTCCTAACGCTGCCTGCGTTGATTTCTCGAGTCCGCCGCACGCGCCTGCTGGCTGTCTTCTCTCTTGCAATGATTCTCGTCATGATCGGGTTGTCCTACTCGCGGGCTAACATGGTCGCGGTGGCAGCGACACTGGTCGTCTGGGCGATCTGCTCGCCTGGCCAACATGCAGCGCGTCGGTTCTTGACCCTTCTCATTCTCGCCATCATCGCGCTTCCGTTCGTCGATGCGTTGGTCGCAAGATTCGAATCGGATCCAGAGGGCGGCGTGCGCCCACAGGTTTGGGAAGCCGCAATGCAGCAGCTCTCTCAGAACCCCCTCTTCGGCACCGGACCGAACGCGTTCATCGCAGAAGTCGGGCAATGGAATTCCTCCGTGGCGCTCGGATATCCCGTCCATAACAGCTTCGTGCTCCTCGCCGCGGAACTTGGTGTCCTCGGAGCCCTGGCCTACTTTGCACCGCAACTAGGCGCGTGGTTTAGTGCGGCTCGGATGTGGTTCACGCGACGCGCAACGCCTGCGTCGTCTGCTGTGCTTGCTTCTGCGCCCGGCATTCTCGCAATCGGGTGGACGGGATGGGGGCTCATCGACCAGCCGTACCTCAGCCTTTGGTTCCTCGCCATGGGGATGCTCGTCGCGATGATGCGCTCGGACAGAAAGGGCGCCGATGAGCACCGATGACATCGGCGGACGAGCTCTTCGCGGGATGGGTTGGGTTGCCGCCGAGAAGTGGGGCGTACGTCTTGTTTCCCTAGCGGTTTTCGCCGTGCTCACCCGCACAGTCGCACACGAAGCATTCGGACTGCTCTCGCTAACGACGGTGTTCATCGCCATTCTCATGGTGTTTGTCGACTCAGGTTTTGCGAAGTCGCTCGTTCAGAAGCCCGAGATCGACAATCGGGACACGTCCACCGCTTTCTGGACTTCTCTCGGAATTGCCGCTCTCATATACGTCGTCCTGTTCTTCGCTGCGCCCCTCATTGCAGCGGCGTATGCGGAGCCGACATTAACTCCCGTCTTGAGAGTTATGGGCCTGGGGCTCTTCGTCAATGCGGCAAGCGGAGTGCCTGCCGCTCTGCTCGAACGCAACATGGACTTCCGAGTGCTCTCGCTCAGGAGTATCTCTGGCACAATGGCCGGTGCTGCGATCTCGATCCCTCTGGCGCTGAGTGGCGCTGGCGTATGGGCCCTCGTTGCGCAGACCCTAGGAACACTCGTCGCGTCAGCTATCGCTTTGTGGCTCTCCTCGGAATGGCGACCACAGCTTCTATTCTCCGTCAGCTCCCTTCGAGCGATGATTTCGTTCGGGATGAGCATTCTAGGACTCGAGTTGATGAATGCGGTTCAAGCTAATGTTGACAAGCTACTGATTGGAACATTTCTCGGCTCGGGGCCGCTCGGCATTTACTTCATCGCGCAACGCCTTCTCAATATCATTACCGAGCTCATGACCACGGTGATCGGAAAGCTTGCGCTTACTACATTTTCGCGTCTACAGTCAGAGCCCTCGAGGCTAAGGCGTGCCTTCCTACAAATGACGTTCGGTTCCGCCGCTGTTGCCGTTCCAGTGTTTGCCGCAGTCGCCTTGCTCGCAGAGATCATCGTGCCTTACGTTTTCGGGCCGAACACGATGCCTTCGGTTCCGGTAATGCAAGTCCTCGCAATCTCTGCGGCGTTCGCATCAATCGTCTACTTCGACAAGAACACGCTTCTCGCCGTCGGACAGGCGCCGCGCGCATTCACACTCGGACTGATCGAGAACGTCGTAGGCGTGGTGCTGCTCCTTCTCTGCCTTCCGTACGGGCTGCTGGTCGTCGCAATCGGAAGGGCGGCGCGACTTTTTGTAGTTTGGCCGTGGCGCCTATGGCTGCTTCACAGACACGTCGGAATTGATATTCGCCGATATCTTTCGATTGTAATCATTGCAGTTTCATCGATCGTTCCTTCAGTGCTCGTGTATCTCCTTCTTGAAAAGACAGCTTGGCGAATGACTGAGCCCGCCTTTTGGACATTCGCGGTCCCCGTCGGAATTATCATCGTGACCATTTACGCGCTCACACTTGCCGGGATCGCGCGGGAGGATGAACGCGCATTCCTAAAATCGGTCCTGCGACGGATCCGCAAGAAGTAGGGGGACCCCGTGATGTTCAATTTCCGAACGCTCTCCGGCAACGCGGACGCGCAACTCATCGGGCGCTTGTCTAGTGCCGCGAGCGAGGCGGCTCTCGGTGGAGTATTCAATCCGAGCATCCTTCGCATTGAGGACGGTTATGTAGCCGCCTTCCGAGCGATACCCGCTGGTACTCAAGCGATCCGGGCCTACCTTGTCCACTTGTCCGCGGCTTCCTCTAGCGCGAGCGTCCACGACCTTACCGCTGCGGGCGAGCGCGCAGGTATCCCCAAGGTTGCCGACCCAAAGTTGGTCAGGATCGGCGCCGTAGTCTATGCCACTTTCAACACAGGCTTCGTACGGGAAGGGAGAAACGAGCTGTTTTTGGCGCCGGTCTATCCCAAGGTCGGCGCCCCGCAACGAATTGTTGCCGACTTCGATCGACAGCGAATTGAGAAGAACTGGGCGTTTTTTGAGGGCGATAGCAAGACCGTGCGCGCTGTCTACCAGCTCCACCCATACCGCGAGGTTTGTCTGGTTCAAGGCCAGCTCGGGGCCGAGGATGATCTCGTGTTCGCATCCGCGCCACCGGCGCGCGTTCACAGCAATATGAGCGGCACTCTCACCATCGGCACTCAACTTCTCGTTCGCGATGACCGCGCGCTACTTATGGCTCACGAAAAGTGGGTCGTACCGCGCTCTAGTAAACGAACCTACTTCGGGAGGGCTGTGGGACTGACCGGGATTGGGACGTCCGACATTCGCGTCCATGCCTACCCTGAGCGTCTAATACATCGATGGCGAGATGCTCTCCCCCGGCGGGGGGTTCACAACTATAACCTCCTTTCTGCCACATATTTTTCAGGCCTGTCGGGCGAGCCCGACAGTGAGGACGTCGTTCTGGGCTACGGCGTGAACGACGCACGTTTTTCGATTGTGAGATTGCACGAGG
Source organism: Microbacterium sp. SA156 (assembly GCF_049065455.1). NCBI lineage: Bacteria > Bacillati > Actinomycetota > Actinomycetes > Micrococcales > Microbacteriaceae > Microbacterium > Microbacterium sp. SA156. The sequence continues at coordinate 217,776 of NZ_JBAKGU010000002.1, read as the reverse complement.
CAGACCTATGGCCGTGAATACGTACTATTACGACAAGCGCGCGACCACGTCCTGGACGCAAAGACTTGTTGAGACGTTGCGACGCTCTCCGCATCGCCTTCGCGTGGGAAACGCGGGCGATCTCTACAATGCTGACCTCGTACGTCACCTGTATGGGACCTCGGCCCGCAACACGGACACTGCACCCCGAATTCTTTTCGTTGGCTCCACCATTCATCGCATGCAGTCGGGCGATATCGTTGCAGGGTTGGGCACCAAAGGCGCCCCTCTTCCCTCGTCGAAGGTATCTCCCCGGATCTTCGGCGTGCGCGGTCCCCTCACGGCCTCGGCACTCCGCGAGGCAGGGTTCGATCTATCGGAGCTTAGATTCATGCTCGACCCCGGCCTGCTTATAGGCGAGGTGTTTCCGCATCTCAAAAATGAGCGCTCGCTCCCGGGGCGTGAGATCTTCATTCCTCATTACCGCGAACGGGACACCTATCGTGGCTACCGCGCGCCAGCAAACCGCAATCTGAGATTGGTCTCGGTCGATTGCACTGCGGAAGAGCTGGGGAGGGCAATCGCGCGAAGCGAGGTCGTGTATTCGTCGTCGTTGCATGGCGTCATCTTTGCGCACGCCCTGGGCAGGCCAGCGGTACTGGTCGCCCCTGCGACCGCCGAACCGGAGCTTAAGTACCGCGACTACTTCGCGTCAGTTGGCCTTTCGTGGTCTTCGCCTTTGCCTCTCGTCGACGCTGTGACCAGAGGGGTGCCCACTCTGCCGAGCAGTGTCAGGGACCTCATTCGCTCAGCCGACTTCCCCTCGATCGAGGAGCTTCGTGCAGCTTCGATTGCGGACTAGCAGTCATGGCTCGCGGAGTAGTCGTGACTGCTCTAACTGAGCCAGCTCTGCCGCAGCTTCATGTTCGGCGAATCAAGCATGGTGGACCGGTCCCCCACCCTCACTCGTTCGTATTCGCGCAAGGCTCCGCAGCGCGAGGTCGTCGTCCAATTGCGGGCTCCGCAAGCGCCTCTGTCCGCTCAGAGTCCCTGGTCGGCTAGAGACGACTTCCTAGCCGGTCGAAGGCAAGCTGTAGTGCTTCCCTGTTGAATCGGCTCTCGTAGGCCGACGCCTGGACGTGGTAGCTCGGCGACGGTCCCCAACCGCGACGGATGGTGCTACACACGACGATGTCCAGGTGTCCACGACCGAGCAGCTGTGGCCGACTACTCACAAACTCGGCATCGCCAGCGACATACTCGCCGGCGGTGCCGCGTTAATCCACCCCAGTATCGATGGTCGAAACCGACCCGCAATCGTTGGTCGCCGTCAGCCAGGGACGTTCAGGCGCCCACGAGCGTGGGCGTCGTGCTTCGCAAAGGAGTTTCGCGTCTGCTCGGCACTGGAGTTCGGGACGATGCTCGAACGGGAAGAAGAAACAACTTCCAAGTCGCGTGCAATCCCGGCGTTCCTCATTAGGGCCTCTGAGCGGCGCGCTCTCTGATCTCCTCCACAATCTGCGCTCGCGCAAGCCGAATCTTCTCCGCCGCCGAAAGAATTCGATCGTCGTACGCTCTCCGCTCCTCGACGCTGAATCTCAGCCGCGAGACCTGATCGCGGACTGCGTCGGGGTCAAAGGCGTTTACAGAGTGGACCCAGGGGCTGATCTCTAGGTCCTCAAACGCTCCGAAGCCCTTCCGCTCATAGGCCAAGTGCACCACGTAGTGCCCTGCAGCGAGCGCCATGAGGGCGGCGTGAAGACGAACGGCGACAACGACTCGAGGCTGCCCGCCGATGGTCATGAGCTCGTCACGGGCGAGGACCGAGCGCGGGCTAAGAGTGGAAGACGCGGCTCGATCGTCGTTTCCGCCGACGGTGCTCTGTATGTAACCGTCGTAGGTACCGATGCTCTCCGCCAGACGATAGATGTCCGGATTGACGCGGCCGCGAACTTCCCGAATAGAGAGAACTGGCACGGAATCAACGACGCTTCCGGGCCGTCGCCCGTTCACCACCGCAGCCGTCGCGAGGTCAGGTCGTCTACGCATCGTCGACACGTCGATCTCTCGCATTGTGCGATCATCTCTGACCATGACGAGGTCGATGCACCGCAACATCTTTTGCGCCCAGCGCCGAGTCCCGAATCTTGCCGGCCCGATGCTCTGGGGTAGATAGACGGTCGGGACACTCGCCCGCGCCGCAGCACGGAGCTGAGGTACGTGGACAAGAGCGGTCTTCAATGCCTCTACTGGCGTGCCCGCCCGGAGGTAGCCGCCTCCGACGCCGATGACGATGTCGAAGCCATCAATTCGCTTTAGAACGTCGCGAGTGCCTGCGTCCCAGCCCCGGACGGCGGGCACAGTCGGCAATGCCCGCACGCCGAGTTCGGTGAAGGTGTCGGGACGGGCCGCAAGCAGTGTGACCTCCGCGTCCTCTCCCAGTGCTTCGCGGATCAGGTCGAGCGTCTCGCGCACCAGCAGGCCATCCCCGGCGTTGTCCGCGGAGTAACCATGGAGAACGAGAACTCGCTTCATGCGCCCAGCGCCTTCCTATAGACCTCGATGTGCTTCGCGACGCTTACTTCCCAGGTGAATCTCGAAGCCCACTGCGCGCCCTGATCTACGCAACGCCGACGAGCACTCGAGTCTGAGAGAGCCCTCACCACTCCCGCTGCGAGCGCGTCTCGCTCAAGCCCTTCAAACCTTATCGAGGGACCAGCCACCTCGGCCAATGAGCCCCGCTCAGATGTCACGACTACGGCACCCGCTGCCAGTGCCTCGACGACCGGGAAACCGAAGCCCTCATAAAGACTCGGGAAGACGAACACCTCACATCGCTGCATGAGGGCTGTTCGATCACTGTCAGAAACGAACCCGAGACGAACGACGTCGGGGGAAGTAGCGATCGCCCGCATTGAGTCTTCGGAGTTCCAGGCAGGCTTGCCGGCGATCACGAGCTTTACGCCCATAGATCGCACTTCCGGGCTCGCGAAGGCCGCGACGAGCTCGACCAGGTTCTTGCGCGGCTCGATGTTGCCAAGGTATAACGCGAACCTTTCGGGGAGCTTGCTGGCGATCTCTTCCGAAAGCCTTGCTCGCCGACTGAATCGCTCAAGATCAATTCCATGCTCGATCGTCGTGAGTCGGCCTGTCTCTACCCCGAACACCTCCTGGACGTCCGCGGCGCTCGAGTTCGAAACTGTAATGACTTGATCCGTCGAGTCGACTGCTCGTTGGACTCGGGTCCGCCAGAGCATCTCCTGTTTCCGACTCCGCGCGACCGAGATCCAGCGACTCGCAACTCCGTGGACCGTCACTACGGAGGGCCTGCGCGTGCGCACAAGCGGACCGGTGTCTGCAACATAGTGAAGGACCTCCCCCGGCCGTCCGCCGCGCCACGCTGCCAGCGTTTCGTTGACCATCGTGAGTGCAGGATGAGGACCAGCAGGTATACGCCCGACGTCAACCCCGCGTTCGCGCAGGCCGGCTTCGATATGACGTGCGTAGGTTGTATTGCCTCCGGTATGACGGTCCAGAATCCGGCTCGGCATCAGCACACGCATCAAATATCTCCTCAAACCGACGCGTAGAGCGCGCACAGCGCCTTCCGCTGAGCGTCGCGGTTCATAGTTTCATTCAGGTGGTGAGCTGCCGCGACTGCGCGTCCGTACGCTGGCCCTCGGTCGAGGATCTCAAGAATCAAGTCTGCCGCTTGACTCTGCGTGGCAGCATCGGGGATATCCAGACCGTCGAATGTGGGTATCCGCCGCACCGCAATGGGATGTTCGAAGGCCGCAGCGTCGAGCAGGCTTAGCGGGAAACCTTCGTAATGAGCGGAGTGGAAATACACGCCCGGCTTAGCCAGTTCTGCGGCCAACGCGTCACCGTTAAGCCACCCGAGAACCCTAACGCCGGCAGATTCAAGTCGACGACGCATCGCCGCGCCGCGTCCGTCGTCTACACCGTCGACGTCCCCAATCCATCTGAATGTTACATTCGGGTCAATCGCAGCCACTCGCTCAGCCACTTCTGCAAAGAAGTCTGGGTCTTTCTGGTCGGACAGTCGCCCGATCATAAGGACGTCGCGAGCGGGCCTAAACTCTGTCGCGGCAAACGCCGATCTAGGCCGAATCGTGGCCACGTTCGGGAGGTAATACGTGCGGGCGTGCTTATCCAGGGATCTCGCAAGACGCTCTTCATGCGGAGAGAGGACCACCGTCCCTGCGGAACGCCGGGCGAGTGTCTGCTCCGCTAGCCGGAAGGCCACACGACGAACGACCGACTGCTGCCCATCGTCGAACTTATAGCAATGCGGCTGGTAGAGAACCGGGACATCTAGTCGCGCGATGCGAGCGTACACGCCGCCGAAGCTCGAATGAGCGTGCACGGCATCAGGCTCGAGCAGCGAGACAACCTCCCGCAGCCGGCGCACAGCGCCAATCAGCTGTCGCGGCGACTGCGGCATCTCATGAACGCTCGCGAACGGGAGCGCAGCATCAGGCACCTCATTACCGGCCCATAGAAGGTGATGCTCGGCTTCCGGCATGAGTTCGACGAGCGAAGCAATCGCTCGGCTGATGCCACCTGCATACACCTGCGTGACGTGGAGGACGCGCGTCGCTGTCATACCCGACCAATCATGACTCCCGGCTTCCGGAAGCGTCCGGGGACCAGGTTGAAGGCTAGCAAACCTCACCCGCAGCGCCTCAGGCCCGCTGAACGTTCGGGGCTCACGGGAGCAACACCCATCGCGCGCACGCGATGATGAGCTGCAGAGCTCGCAACGAGGACCGGTGAGCGCGTGCCGCGCTCCGGGGGCGCGTTCAGCTCACCCGCAACAGAGACAGGACAGCGTTCTATATCGTTGGGTCATGCGTCGATCGCGTTTCACCTGGGCCCCGGTGCTCCCGTTCTGCTTCGCGGTCACCCTCGGCTACGTCTGCCTTGCGATCGGCTGGGTCGCGCCTGGCGCCCTACCGGGAATCTGGATCGCTTGGGCGGCTGTGTCTGCCGGATGCTTCTTGACATCGCTGATCCGCCAGCGATCGCTGTACCGCCAGCAAACGCAGGAGGTGCCTCTGCGTGACAGATGAGTCGGGATGTCGCGTTAACGGAGAGATGGTGGCTAGTTCACGATGCACGCAATGACGAGCGGGAAAACGCCGCGTTCCGAAGGGGCTCGGACGACGAATCAACCATTGGGAGAAGGGCAAGCGGCACCAGTTAAGGCCCGCCCTGACAGAGTGCGAGCAGACATCCAGGCACTGCGTGCCGTGGCGGTGCTCATGGTCCTCCTCTTCCACTTCTGGCCCGTAGCGCTCCCTGGCGGCTATGCCGGTGTCGATGTTTTCTTCGTCATATCAGGATATTTGATCACCTCGCACCTCATTCGGGAGCGAGACCGGTCAGGCCGCATTGACCTCCCCCGCTTTTGGGCTCGTCGCGCACGCCGTCTGCTTCCCGCATCCTTGTTCGTCGTCCTCGTATCGGCCGTCGCCACTTGGTTGGTCGTTCCCGTAACATTTTGGCAAGACTGGTATAAGCAGATGGCGGGCGCCATCGCGTATGTACTGAACTGGCTCCTTGCCGCCGATAGCGTTGACTATCTTGCGTCAGAGAACAACGCTTCCGCAGTTCAGCACTACTGGTCTCTCTCAGTGGAGGAGCAGTTCTATATTTTCTGGCCGCTTCTGATCCTCGCGTGCGCGGCCTCGCTGCGCAAATTTCCACGACGAGCGATCGTTTTCGGCATATCTGCGATAACCACACTATCCCTTGTGGTGTCGGTCGCGATGACAATATCAGCGCCAGCCGCAGCTTATTTCGTGACCCCCACGCGCGCTTGGGAATTCGGCGTCGGAGCCCTTCTCGTATTTCTACCCGCCGCATCGAATGCTCTAATCAGAGCAATTTCCGGGTGGGCGGGTTTAGCAGCGATTCTAGCCACCGGGCTTTTCTACACAGCCGCCACTCCCTTCCCGGGATATGCCGCCCTGCTGCCCGCACTCGGCACCGCATTGGTTATCTGGTCTGAATCAACGCGTTATCGGTGGTCGTTTACGATCGCTGCGAATCTCCGACCGCTGCAGTATGTCGGGGATATTTCGTATTCGCTGTACCTGTGGCACTGGCCCCTGATCGTCGTCACGCCGTACGTAACCGGGCGTGAGCTCAGCTTCCTTGACACCCTCGCGCTTTTCGTCATATCTCTGGCCCTCGCTGCGTTGACGAAGAAGTACATCGAGGATCCTCTCCGGATGTCTCCGCGGCTCACCTCCCGACGCCCGCGCTTCACCTTCGCCATTACGGCAGCCGCAATGGTCGCGGTGCTCTCGGTCTCCGCTGGTGGCTTCTTCGTCGCGCGCGAAATGAAGCAAAACGACATGATCGCGGTGACGACTCTGCTCGAGGATTCGCCGGATTGCTTCGGCGCCGAGGCACTAATACGACCGGACTGCGACCCCACGCCCCTTGCCGGTGCGCTGTTCCCCTCGCTGGCTGCCGTGAAGTCAGACACGACGTTGGCGTATGACTGTTACGCCAATGCCCCGCAGAACGGGCGCATAGAATCCTGCACCTACGGCTCCGAAAGCTCGGACGCCTTACGTGTTGCGGTCACAGGGGACTCGCACGGAGCCATGCTCGTCGCGGGCTTCTACCCCTATCTCGAGGATTGGAACTGGTCACTTGACACTTATGTGAGCCGGGGTTGCACGTGGGCCGATCCGAGCCTCGATGAACAATGTGCCGAGTACCGAGCGAATCTGGCAGATCGCCTCCTGGAAGGCGACTACGACCTCATCGTCACCACGGCGGTACGCGACGCCGACGCAACCACTGCTGAGGTACAAGCGTTTGCCTCCGCTCGCGCGGACGCATGGGCTCCGGTGCTCGAGGACGGGGCGCACGTGGCCGTCGTTGCGGACAATCCGCGCGTTCCTGATGACATGGTTGATTGCGTCACGGAGCGTCCTGGACCGGCGATTGCCGCGGAGGATTGTGTGATGCCGCTCGACCGACTCGACTCACCCGCCGACAGCGGACCGATTGCCGCCGATCTTGAACCGCGTGCCCAACTAATAGACACCGCCGATCTATACTGCGCCTCGAATGGTTGCCCGATGGTGATAGGCAACGCGAATGTGTATCGAGATCAGCACCACGTCACGGCCACTTATATCATCACTGCTGCGCCCTACTTGGCAGAGCGTATAGAGGGTGTTGCGACCTCTCGTCGTTGACTCGCACGGCCACTCCACCGGCCGCCCTCACGCGAGGATAGCCAAGCCGTCGACGTCTGACAGTTGCATGGCGACGTGAGCACGCACCTACGTGGACCTGCACGAGCTGCAATAGCACGCCATACCGCGGGCCTGCGACGTGATCGCCGTGGGCTCTGCCGCGGCGGCCGCGGGTGCAGGAGGTCGCACCGCTCCCGCGGCGACAAGCCCCGCGATCAGCAGCGCGACTCCCCCCGATCGTCGCGACCCAGACCATCCGCCCGCTGGCTCGCGCGAGCCACGCCGACCGCAGTACGTGGTTCTCGACCAGGTGATATGTGACAGCCGCGAGGGCGAGCGTGACCGCGAGCACGACCGCGAGGAACTTCCGCTCGTGCGCATCGAACCGCGGCGCGAGGCCGTTGCGACCACGGCGAGCAGCGCGCCGGCCACGGGCATTCCCTCGCTGCCGCTGGTGAGGAGCGCGAACGCGAGGGCGGCGAGACCCACCCAGACGATCCGCGGGCGCCACGCGTCGCGCAATCGAGCCAGCAGCGGCGCGCCGACCGCCACGAGCGCACCGAGGGCGAGCTCCCACGCGCGCGTGAGGGATGAGAAGTACGCGACGCCGGGCCTCTGCGGCGTCTCGAGCGCACCCCACGCGAGCGACCCGACGAGGATGGCGCCGAGCGCGATCGCCAGGACGCGACGGCTGGGCACACGGCGACGAGCCGCGAGCAGAAGGCAGAGGATGAGGATGGCCGGCCAGACGAGGTAGAACTGCTCCTCGACGCCGAGCGACCAGTAGTGCTGGAGCGGCGAGACGGCGCCGGTGTCGGCCCAGTAATCGGTGCCCTCGGCCGCGAATCGCCAGTTGCTCACGAAGAAGACCGCGGCGAGCGCGTCGAGTGCGATCGACCGCGCCTGCTCGCCGCCGAGGAGCACCCAGCTTGCGCCGACGGTGACGACGAGCACGAGAACCGACGCCGGCATGATCCGGCGGACGCGACGCCGATAGAACTCGGCGAGTGAGATGCGGCCTGTGCGGTCGCTCTCGCGCAGCAGCAGCGCCGTGATGATGAAGCCCGAGATGACGAAGAAGACGTCGACCCCGAGGAATCCGCCCGCGGGCCATCCGACGGCGTGGTTCGCTATGACGGCGAGCACCGCGACGGCGCGCAGACCCTGGACGTCGCGGCGGAGGTGGCTCGGTTCGCGTCCGCCGCTCATGCGGGGCTCTGCGCCGATGCCCTGAGCGAGAGCGGACACGAGGGCCAGTTTAGGGGCGGCGGGCGGAATTCGACCCCGCCGGATCCCGCCCCAGCGCCGGGGATTATGCCAATATGTTCGTACCCTAACAACCCCGTGCGCGAAGTGTCGCAGGGGCCGTACCTTCAGTCGCATACCCGAGTGCGACTGCGAAGGAGTCGATGTGATGCAGCCGCGTATCCGCGCCCACACGGAGTCCCTGACCGACAGCGTGTTCCAGCATCTCGCGCGTGAGATCTGCGAGGGGCGCTACTCTCCCGGAGAGGCCCTCGAGCTCGCGGAGATCGCGCAGGAGCTCGGCATCTCGCGCATGCCCGTGCGCGAGGCCATCCGACGCCTCGTTCCCCTCGGACTCGTGGACGTCGAAGCCAGCCGCTGGACGCGCGTCGCCCCGGTCACGCCGGCATCGACGAAGGCGGCGGCGGAGTTCGCCGCCTATCTCGCGGGCGGCGTCGCGCGGGTCGCAATCCCGAAGCTCGCCGGCACGACGATGCACGCGGCTGCGTCCGCCGAGCTGGCGGCCCTGGTCTCAGCGGCCGAGCCACGCGACCTGCTCCTGAGCTCGACCCGCTTCGTCAGCGTGCTCGCGCGCGCCGCCGAGAACGAGCACCTCCTCGAAGCGTGGAATGCCGCCCGGATCACGCTGCTGTTCCACGTCGGGCACGTCGTGCGCACGGGCCCGAGCCACGACATCGACATGGCTCCCACCATCTCGCAGCTGAAGCGGGCGTTCGAGGCCGGCGACGGCGCCGAGGTGGCGACGCACCTCCAGGAGTTCTTCCTGCCCGCGGCCTTCGCCGACTGCCGCCCCGCCGTCGAGGAAGGCGCACCGTAGCGCCGCAGCCAGCCCGCGCCATCCGCTCGGGTGCCCGGGTCGCTCCGTTCCCCACCGCCATCGGCCCGTCGATACGATCGGGATCATGACTTCCGGGGGGATGGCGCGCGCAGCGCGGGGGCGAGCACGTGCACGAGGGCGGAAGCCGGGTTCCGTGATCCGCAGGCTCGCGAGCGGACTCGCGGCCGCCATCCTGCTCGGCGGGATGGCCGCGGTCGCGCCGAGCGTGACGGTCGCGCCGGCAGCCGCCGCGAGCGCCTCGCCCGACCCGAGCTCGAGCCGCCCGATCTACCGGTTCTGGAGCCAGGGGTACGAGAACGCCCACTTCTACACGCTCGACCACTCCGAGGCGCAGGGCCTGCACAGCAACGACGGCAACTGGACATACGAGGGAACGGACTTCCGGGTCTGGCCGCTCGCGTCGGGCTCATGCCCGGCCGGGACCTCGCCCGTGCACCGATTCTGGTCATCCGCCTACACGTCGCACTTCTACACGATGAACGCGGCCGAGGCTGATGAGGTGCGCCGCACCGACCGCAACTGGACGTACGAGGGTGTGCGGTTCTGCGCCGCAGCGCATCAGACCGCGGGGACCGTCGCGGTCCACCGGTTCTGGAGCCCCGGCTTCGAGAAGCACTTCTACACCGCCAACGCCGACGAGGCCCAGAAGCTGCGCACGAGCGACCGCAACTGGACGTACGAGGGTGTCGCCATGTACGCGCCCACCTCGGGGGCGGCGTCGCCTCCGATCACGGGCCAGCCGGCACCGCGCGTCGGCTGCCAGTCGCCCGACATGCCCGCGGCGCTCGCAGCCCACGACGCGGGGCGCATCACGCAGCTCTTCGGCGGGGCGGGCGCGCTGCGCGACGCGATCGCCGACGGCCGCGCGGCGTGCGTGCCGCTCGACGACCCGGCGCTGCCGTGGGTCGTCGTGAACAAGCAGCGCCCCGTGACTCCGCTCGACTACGTCCCCTCGTCGCTCACCGTGCCATCCGGCTCTCTCGTCGACGGCGGCATCCGCTCCGACGCCGTCGGATCGTTCGAGCAGCTGCAGCGCGACGTCGCCGCATCGGGCGCCGGCCGCATCGCGCTGACGAGCGGCTACCGCTCGTACGGCACCCAGGCGGGCATCCATCGCTACCAGGTCGAGACGCTCGGCCAGGAGCAGGGCGAGCGGCTCGCGGCCCGGCCGGGCTACAGCGAGCACCAGCTCGGCCTCGCCGCGGATGTCGTGTCGTGCGGCGGCGGATGCGGCTCGCTGTACAGCTTCGCCGGCACCGCGCAGGAGCGCTGGGTGCGCGAGAACTCGTGGCGGTACGGGTGGATCGTGCGCTACGAGTCGGGCCAGACCGGCACGACCGGATACAACGCCGAGCCGTGGCACCTGCGGTACATCGGCCCCGACCTCGCGCGGGTCTACCACGACAGCGGGTACCACTCGCTCGAGGCGTTCTTCGGGCTCCCGGCTGCGCCGGAGTACCGGTGACGCGGGAGGTCCCTTGCCCGCAGCAGACTGGATGCACCTCCGGCGACGTCGGCGCTCCTTCCAGGCGTTGAGCGAGCTGGTGCCCCTTCCGGGCGTTGAGCGAGCTGGTGCCCCTTCCGGGCGTTGAGCGAGCTGGTGCCCCTTCCGGTCGTTGAGCGAGCGAAGCGAGACGAAACGCCGCCGAAGAACGGTCACCACGTTTCGTCTCGGTCGCTGGCGCTCCCTCGCTCAACGACCGGGGGAAGGCACCGGCACTTCCGCTCGGGAGGTTGAGCGAACGAAGCCCCTTCCGGACGTTGAGCGAGCGAAGCGAGACGAAACGCCGCCGAAGAACGGTCACCACGTTTCGTCTCGGTCGCTGGCGCTCCCTCGCTCAACGACCGGGGGAAGGCACCGGCACTTCCGCTCGGGAGGTTGAGCGCACTCGCCCCTTCCGGTCGTTGAGCGAGCGAAGCGAGACGAAACGCTGCCGAAGAACGGTCACCACGTTTCGACTCGGTCGCTGGCGCTCCCTCGCTCAACGACCGGGGGGGAGGCGCCGGCGCTCCCTCGCTCAACGACCGAGGGGAGGTACCGGCACTCCCTCGCTCAACGACCGGGGGGGAAGACAGCCGAGCTCCCGCGCTCACCGCACCTCGGCCATCCGCTTCCGCGCATACCCCCACGTCGCGAGCGCGAGCAGCGGACCCCACGCCCAGAACGGCAGCACGAGCGCGCTCGCGCCGTGCAGCTGCCCCGAGACGATCAGCCCCAACTCCTGCACGCCGCCGGCGGTGAAGAGCACTGCGACCGAGAGCGCCGGCACGACGGCGAGCGCGATCGGCACCGGCCGCTCGCCGATGCCGGGCACCCACCGCGGCGCACGCTCGCCCCACGGCAGCACGAGGCCGAGCGTGAGCACGGCCCCGAGCAGCATCGCCGCCCCGAGCAGCAGCCCCGTCACGAACATGTCGGGGTGCTCCGCGAAGGCCTCGAGGTCGCCTCCGAAGACCGGCCACGGCGTGAGCCAGGTCAGACGCGCGACGACGTACGGCGCGGGGCACAGCGCCGCGACCACCGTGATCACCACGCGATGCCGCTGCACGAACGCGCCCATGCGCGGCAGCGCGGCCGCCGTCGAGGTCGCGGCCCAGACCATCCAGACTCCGGCGAAGAGGGTGAGCCCGAGCGCCCCGACGAAGCGGACCGGATCGTCGAGGACGCTCTCGGTGAACCGGGCGTAGAACATCCCGATCGGGAACACCCCCGTCACCGCGAGCACGACGACGGCGACAACGGGCACCACGAGCGCGACCGCTGCGAGCGGACGCCGCCGCGCGAGCAGGGCGATCACCACGACGACGCCGATCGGCACGAGGGTCGCGAGCGTGTACCCCGCGATGACGATGCCGTCGAATCCGACGAGGCCGAGCGCGACGGCGAGCGACGCGATGAGCGCGAGCGCGGGTGCCGCGCGGTCGAGCGACCGCCATCCGGCGAGCGAGGCGAGCCCCGCGGCGAGCGCGAGCACTCCCGCGAGCGCGAGGATGGCGCCCGCCGCGAAGGACGCGAACGGCGCGGACCCGCCGAGCAGCTGCTCGAGCGGAGTGCCGCCCGCCGCGAACGGGCCGGCGTCGGGAGCGACGAGCCACACCCCCGCGGCGGCGAGCGCCACGGTCGCGAGCGCGACACCGACCCACGTGAGCGGCCGCGACGCGGGCGGGCGGATGGTCGGAGCCGGGTTCGGAATCTGCGTGCGAATGTCCATGGCTCCACGGTCGCGCGGAGACCCGGTGCCGCGCTTCGCCCGCGAGAGCGGGAGCGGATCACCCGCGCGGGTGAGGCTGAGCGCCCGGCTCGACAACGCCCTGCTCGTACGCCCAGATGACGACCTGGATCCGATCGGCGAGGCCGAGCTTCGCGAGGATCGCCTTCACGTGAGTCTTGACCGTGTTGCCCGTGAGGTACAGCGCCCGCCCGATCTCGTCGTTCGACGCGCCCCGCACCAGCAGCAGCGCGACCTCGCGCTCGCGCGGGCTGAGCACGGCAAGCGGGTCGCCGCCTGCCTGAACCGCCTGCCTCCGCACGTGCTGCAGCAGGAGCGCCGTGGCCCGCGGCGCCATGACGGCATCACCCGCGGCCACCCGCACGATCGCGTCGACGAGCGCGTCGGGCCGCGCGTCCTTCGTGAGGAACCCGCTCGCTCCCGCGCGGATGGCGCCGAACACGTACTCGTCGACGTCGAACGTCGTCAGCACGAGCACGCGCGTCGACGGCCTGACCCGCCGCACCTCCTCGGTCGCGCGGATCCCGTCCATCCCGGGCATCCGCACATCCATCAGCACCACGTCGACGTCGTGCGCGCGCACGTACTCGACCGCGGCCGCGCCATCCGCCACTCCCCCGACGATCTCGAGGCGCGCGTCCGCGCCGAGGACGGTCGTGAGCGCGTCGCGCAGGAGCTCCTGATCGTCGGCGAGCAGCACCCGGATCATGCGCCCTGCTCCACCGGCATCGTCACCTGCACCGTCCATCCCGCTCCCCTGCGCACCTCGAGCGCGCCGCCCGCCTGGCGCACGCGCTCGGCCATCCCGATGAGTCCCGTGCCGCCGCCCGGATCGTCGCGCGGGCCGGAGCCGCCGTCATCCGCGACCGTGAGGCGCACATCCTGTTGTCCCCATGCGAGCTCGACGCGCACCTCGACCGGCGGGCGCACGTGGCGCACGGCGTTGGTGATCGCCTCCTGCGCGGCGCGGTACAGCGCGAGCTGGGCGTCGGGCGCGAGCGGGCGCGGATGCCCGGTCTCGATGAACGAGAGGCGGTGATCGGATGATCCCGCGCCGGCCACGAGAGCGGCGAGCGACGCGAGATCCGGCGCGGGCGCGGTCTCGTCGAGCGCGCTCCGCCCGGCATCCGCCTCGTCGAGCACGCGGAGCATCCCCCGCAGCCCCTGCATCGCCGAGCGCCCGGTGTCGGCCACGCGGGCGAGGGCATCCGCCGCGCGCGGCTCGCTCGTGAGCACGCGCGCCGCCTCGGCCTGGGCGATCATGACCGTGAGCGAGTGCGACACGACGTCGTGCAGGTCGCGCCCGATCCGCGCGCGCTCGGCGGCGAGAGCTTCCCGCACCTGCTGCCGCTCGCGCTCGGCCATCGCGATGCGGCGTCGCCGTGCCGATCTTCCGAGCGCCCACGCGGCGCTCGCGACCGCGGCGAGCGCGATGACCTCGAAGGCGATGAGCGCCGGGTCGACCTGCCGCGTCGAGACCACGTCGACGCTCGTGATGACGAACGCGCCGACGATGCCGACGACCAGCGCCGCGACGGCCGTCGCGCGCCCCTGGGTCGACGCGACCTGCCACTCGAGCAGGAGGAACGCCACCGCCGACGGCACAAGGGCGGCGCTCGACGTTCCGGCGTCGGCCGTGAGGGCGAGTGCGAGCATCACCGCGGCTCCGACCGCGAACGCCGCCCGCGGCAGCCACGGCGATGCGAAGGCGGCCGCGTGCAGCACGATAGCGAGCGCGCCGATCCACGTCGCCCACGCCCCGCCCTGCACGGGCGCGACGAGCTGCACGAGCATCGCGATCGTCATCGGCAGGGCGATCGCGCACAGGAGCGCCGCCGCGACGAGCGGCCCACGACGGTCGGCGTCGGTTGCGGTCACGGCTCCATCGTGCCGCGCCCCGGCGCCGCCGCGCCTCCCCCGCGCGGGTGAGGGCGGCGGGGGTGGGGTGATGAGTGCCGCTTCGGGATGTGGAGCGGGTGGGTGCCCACTCCCCGGGCGTTGAGCGAGCGAAGCGAGTCGAAACGCTGCCGAACCCGAAGAACCGTCACCACGTTTCGTCTCGGTCGCTGGCGCTCCCTCGCTCAACGACCGGGGAAGAGCAATCGCTCAGGTCGCAAAAACCGGCCGCTAACCGGCGTTTTGGGACCGAAACTGCGACCCGAACAGCCCAGCCCACACTCAGGTCGCAGAAACCGTCCCCCAACCGTCGTTTAGGGGCGGAAACTGCGACCCGAACACCCGACCCAACTGCCCAGGTCGCAAAAACCGTCCCCCAACCGGCGTTTAGGGGCGGAAACTGCGACCTGAACAGCCAGGGGCGGCCGAGCAACCCCCGGTAACGGCCGAGGAACCCCAGCGGCGGCCGAGGAACCCTCAGGCGAGCCCGTGGAGGAAGCCCCGCAGGTCCGCGGCGAGCAGCTCCGGCGCATCCATCGCAGGGAAGTGACCTCCCTCAGTGAAGTCGCTCCAGTGCTCGATGCGGTTCACCGGATCCATCGTGCGGCGCAGCAGCGGGTGCGTGTCGAACGCCGCCCAGGCCGAGGGCACCGGGCCGCCCATGAGCGGCATCACCCCCGAATGCGCGCCCTCGTAGTAGAACTGCGCACTCGATGCGCCGCTGCGGGTGAACCAGTACAGGCTCACGTCGGCGAGGAGCTGGTCGCGATCCACCACCGGCGCGCCGTACCCGTCGCCCGACCGCACCTTGAACTTCTCCCCGATCCACGCGAGGAGCCCCACGGGCGAGTCGGTCAGCGCCGCACCGATCGTGTCGGGGCGGTGGTTGTGCATCTCGAGGTAGCCCCGCTCCGCAGCGCTCGCCGCCAGGATCGCGTCGAGCTCGGCCGCCTCGGCCTCCGACAGCCCGTCGGGTCGCGGGAAGACCGCACCCACGAGCCCGAGTACCGCTCGATCGATGCCGAGGTGCATGCCGATCACGCGCTCGGGGTAGACCGCGGCGAGACGGCCGGCGACGCCGGAGCCGATGTCGGTGCCGTGGACCGCGAACCGCTCGTAGCCGAGCCTCGTCATGATCTCGGCGAAGGCATCCGTCGTCCGCGCGAGCTCCCATCCGGTGCCCGCGAGCGGAGTCGAGAAGCCGAACCCGGGCGGCGAGGCGATCACGAGGTGGAAGTCGTCGGCGAGCATCGGGATGATCCGCTCGTACTCGATGAACGAGCCGGGCCATCCGTGATTCAGGAGCAGCGGCGTGGCGGCGGGGTCGGACGACCGCACGTGCACGACGTGGAAGGTCTGGCCGTCGACGACGGTCGTCAGCTGCTCGAGTTCGTTGAGCCGGGCCTCCTGCGCACGCCAGTCGAACCCGTCGCGCCAGTACTCCGCGAGCTCGCGGAGGTACGGGAGAGGGATGCCCCGGCTGAAGTCATGCGGGTCGTCGCGACCGGGCACCGGGTGCGGCCAGCGCGTGCGCGTGATCCGGTCGCGGAGATCGTCGAGGTCGGCCTGCGGGATGTCGATGCGGAAGGGCGTGAGAGCTGTGCTTTCGGTCATGACGTCGACGCTTCCAGGCAATGCGGACGATGAGCTTCCGCGATTCGGAGGATGATCGAACCATGCTGGAGACCTCGGCCCGCCTGCTCGAGCTGCTCTCACTCCTTCAGGCGCGACACGACTGGACGAGCTCGGCGCTCTCGGAGCGCCTCGGCGTGAGCACGCGGACCGTGCGCGCCGACATCGGCCGCCTGCGCGCGCTCGGCTATCCGGTCGACGCGCGCCCGGGCGTCTCGGGCGGGTACCGCCTCGCCGCCGGCACGGCGATGCCGCCGCTCCTCCTCGACGACGACGAGGCGGTCGCCGTCGCGCTCGGGCTCGGCGCGATCGCGACCCGAGGCGTCGGCGTCGAGGAGACATCCCTCACCGCCCTCGCGAAGCTCGAGCAGGTGCTGCCTTCGCACCTGCGCCGGCGCGTCGAGGCCGTGCGCGCGGCGACGAGCGCCGTGCCCGATCCGGGCGGCCCGGTCGAGCTCCCCGTGCTCGGCGCAGTCGCGGCGGCCATCCGCAGCCATGAGCGGCTGCGCTTCGGATACACGACGCATGACGGCCGCACCGAGCCGCGCCACGTCGAGCCGCAGCGGCTCGTGAACTGGGGGCCGCTCTGGTACCTGCTCGCGTGGGATCTCGCTCGCGACGACTGGCGCATCTTCCGCGTCGATCGGATGGTGCCGCACACGCCGACGGGCGCGCGGTTCCGACCGCGGGTCATCCCCGAGGAGGAGGTCGTGAACTTCGTCGTGCGCCGCGTCGCGCGGTCGACCTGGACGTACCGCGCACGCGTGATCGTGCATGCACCGGCCGCCGAGGTCGCCGCGCGGATCCCCATCCCGATCGAGATCGAGGAGCTCGACGAGAGCACGTGCCGCTTGGAACTCGGCTCGAACGACCCCGACCGGCTCGCGCTCTCACTGACGCAGCTCGGCGCGGACATCGAGGTACTCGAAGGCGACGAGGTCGTCGCGGCGCTCGAACGGCTCGCCGCGCGCCTCCAGCGGGCGGCGGGCGGCGCTTCCGGTCGTTGAGCGAGGGAAGCGAGACGAAACGGGGTGAGCTGTGGAGGAACTGTCACCGCGTTTCGACTCGGTCGCTGGCGCTCCCTCGCTCAACGACCGGGGAGAGGGCGCTCGCGCTCCTCGCTCAACGACCGGAGAGAGGGCGCTCGCGCTCCTCGCTCAACGACCGGAGAGAGTGCGCTCGCGCTCCCTCGCTCGACGACCGGGACGAGCGCCTCCTGAGCCCGCACCATCCGGACATGCGAAACGGGCCGAACGTCCCCCGGCGTTCGGCCCGTCTCCTCTCGGTCATATTCGCTGCGCGTCATCCCCTGTGCCCGGCTCCCCCACCGGATGCAGGTGCCTGCCCCTTCAGGCGGCGCGCGGCAGATCCCGGCGTCGTGCAGACGCCGACTCGGCCATGAGCTCGGTCACGTCGAGCCCACGGTTCGAGTTCGCCGCCTCGACGAGCTGCACGAGCAGCTCCCGGTCGAGTCGACCATCCGTCTCCTCGTCGAGGACGATGCGGATCGGGATCGCGGAGTTGACCCACATCGTCTCGCGCGAGCCATCCGCCGCGCGGCACGTGAGGGAGAACGACTCCCCGCGCCGCAGCTTGGTGATCACGACGGCCTGGACGTGCGCGAGGAGCCGGTCCTCGATCTCGATCGCCTGGTCGCTCGTGCCGTAGAAGATCCTGCCCATGACGTGCCCCCTCGTTCGTCGACCTGTGAGCGTCTGCCCACACTTCGGAGGTTACTAGACATGGAAGCGATTAGCCAAGTTAACTTTTCGTTTCAGAACGGGAGCCGCTCGGTCGGAGCGTCCTGGGGGTCGCGCCATGCGGGCTGCTGCTCGAAGATCCGCGTCGCCGGGTCGGGCTCCCGCTGAGTCGCGCGCTGCTGCGGAAGCGGATGCTGCCGGGCGCGGATGATCTCCGCGTCGCGCTCCCAGATGGCACGCGCGATGATGCGCCGGTCGCGCGCATAGATCATGGCGCGCATCGTCATCGCGAAGAGGAGGCCGATGTAGCCGCCGGTCGTGTTCGCGAAGACGTCGAGGATGCTCGAGACGCGCGATTCGAGGGCCGTCGCCTGCGTGAACTCGATGAAACCGGAGTAGCCGGGCACGAGGAACAGCGCGAGCCACCATCCGCGCCGCGGCAGCGCGAGACCGAGGAAGAAGCCGAGAGGCACGAACATGCCGATGTTCGCCGTGAACTCGAGCTCGTCGAAGCCGAACGACTCGGGCACGCCGAAGCGGTACAGCACGTTCAGCACACGGTCGGCGATGCCGCCGAACTCGAGGTCGCTCGGGTTCGGCCAGAGCGTGACGAGAGCCACGAAGCCCGCGTAGACGAGAAGAAGGAGCGTGGCGACCCACAGGCGAGCGCGGCTGCGGGGCGGCTTCGGTCCGAGGACGTCGGTCATGCGGTGCCTCCTCTGGAGCAGATGATGCCCTCGACGATAGGCGGTGTCACCTGGCAATCATCGGTGCCTCGGGTAACGGTTGGGTGACCGGGGTGGGTGGCCGCGTCGTGTCCGATGGGTTATTTTCAGAAAGTGGTGAATTTGACGAAGCGGCTCGCGAGCCGGGACGCGCAGATCGCGTACGAGGACGCCGGCAGCGGCGAGCACGCTGTCGTCTTCCTGCACGGAGCGGGCCTCGACCACACGATGTTCGACGACCAGGCCGGCGCGCTGATCGAGCGCGGCTTCCGCGTCGTTGTCTGCGATCTGCGCGGGCACGGAGAGTCCGCGATGAAGGCCGGCACGCGCTTCTCCGCGCAGGACGCGCTGCGGGATCTCGACGCTCTTCTCTCGGCCTGCGGTCATCCGTCGCCGGTGCTCGTGGGGCATTCGCTCGGCGGCAACCTCGCTCAGGCCTTCACGCGCGCGCACCCCGATCGCGTGAGCGGTCTGATCGTGCTCGGGTCGACGTGGAACACCGGCCCTCTGTCCGCGATGGAGCGGCTCGGCCTCCGGCTCGCCGCGCCTGCGCTCGCGGCGATGCCGGCGCGGACCATGGCGCGCCTGATGGCCCGTGCGTCGGCCGTGCGGCCGGAGGCGGCGACCCGAGCCGAGTCGGTGTTCGCGCGGATGCCCAAGAGCGTCTTCCTCGATGTCTGGCGGGCGACGACCTCGTTCGTGGAGCCGGATCCCGCCTACCTCTCCCCCGTGCCGCTCGCCCTCGTGCGCGGCGCGGAGGATCGAACGGGGAACATCGCGTCGGCGATGGCGCGGTGGGCGGCGGCCGAGGGCGTGCGCGAACGGGTCATCCCCGGCGCCGGGCATATCCTCACCTGGGATGCGCCCGCGGAGACGTCTCGCACGCTGTGCGAGATCCTCGACGAGTGGCGTGCCGCGGAGCCCGGCCGCGCAGGGCGCCGCTGATGAGCGCGGACCGCGAGCAGTTCATCGACGCGATGGGCGCCAGACTCGCCGCGTGGAACCTCCCTCGCGCAACCGGCCGGGTCTACGGCTATCTCCTGCTCCAAGATGAGCCTTCCCGCGCGGAGGAGCTGCGCGCCGAGCTCTCGCTCAGTGCCGGAGCCGTGAGCACCGCCGTCCGCGAGCTCGTGGCGTGGGGGCTCGCCCGCACCATCCCCCAGCCCGGCAGCCGGCGCCTCCTCATCGAGGCGACGGGCGGATTCGAGAGCCTGCTCGCGGCGAGCCATGAGCGCGCACGCGCGTTCATCCGCACGCTGCAGGCCGCCGAGAGCCTCACCGAGACGCCCGAGACCGCAGACCGACTGCGCGACGTGACCGAGCTGTTCACGTCGTACGTCGAGGCGGGCGAGCACGTGCTGCGCGCACGAGCTCGCCGCGCGACCTAGAACTCCTCGTACTCGGCGGGATCCTGGTCGGCGAGTCGGCCATCCGCGTGCCCGAGCGCCGTGATCGCCGCAATGTCGTCCTCGTCGAGCTCCACCTCGAGCGCGCCGAGGTTCTCGAGCTGCCGCTCGTCGCTCGCCGCCTTCGGAATCGGGATCGACACCCGCGCGATCGCCCATGCGAGCACCGTCTGGCCGGGTGTCGCGCCGTGCTTGCGCGCGATGTCGACGATGACCTCGTTCTCGAGGAGGTCGTTGCCGCGCCCGAGCGGACTCCAGGCCTCGGTGAGGATGCCGTGCTCCGCATCGAACCGCAGCAGCTCCTCCTGCGGGAAGTACGGGTGCATCTCGATCTGGTTCACCTCGGGTAGCACGCCGGTCTCGCGCTCGAGCCGCTCCAGGTGCTCGGGCAGGAAGTTGCACACCCCGATCGCCTTCACGAGCCCGCGCTCGCGCGCCTCGATGAGCGCCTCCCACGCCTCGACGTACCGGTCGGTCTTCGGGTTGGGCCAGTGGATGAGATAGAGGTCGAGATCGCCGAGGCCCGACCGGAACACGCTCTCCTCGATCGTCTCCAGCGCCTCGTCGTACGCGTGATGCCGACCCGGGAGCTTCGACGTGACGATGACCTCGTCGCGGTCGATCCCGGCTCGCCGCACCCCCGCGCCGACCGTGCCCTCGTTCTCGTAGTTGAAGGCGGAGTCGATGAGCCGGTAGCCCTTCTCGATCGCGCGCGCGACGCCATCCGCGCCATCCGATCCCTTGAGGCGGTAGGTTCCGAATCCGAGGACGGGCAGCTCGAGCCCGCCGTGTGCAGTCCAGGTGGGGATGGTCATGCGTCTTTCCTAGACGGCGACGGCGGATGGCGCGAGCGGCTTGACACCGTCAGCGGAGGCTGCGGAAGAACGTGCGGACGTCGGCGGCGAGCAGGTCAGGGCGCTCGAGAGCGGCGAAATGACCGCCTTCATCGAAGCGGCTCCAGTGCACGATGTTCGCGTTGTCGCGCTCGGCGAAGACGCGGATGGTCTGGAAATCGTCCGCGAAGACCGCGACGCCCGTCGGAGCCTCGTTCACGCGCGGCTCCGACTCGGCGCGGGCGTTCTCGAGATAGCTGCGCCCCATGCCCGACGCCGCGTTCGCGAACCAGGCCACGCTCACCTCGAGGATGATCTGCTCGAGCGTCACGAGCGACGTGCCGTTGCCGAACGAGTTGAAGAGCTCGCTGTAGGCCAGCAGGCCGATCGGCGAGTCGCTCAGGCCGACCGCGACCGTCTGCGGGCGGGAGGCGTTCATCGCGTTGTAGCCGCCGACCGACTGGAACCACTGCATGTGCTCGAGGCCCGCGTAGTCGGCGGGCTCGAGCCGCTCGAACTCAGCGGGGTCGCCCGAGGGGAAGGAGAAGAGCTGGAGCACGTGCAGCCCGAGGAAACCCTCCGGGTTCAGCAGTCCGAGCTCGCGCGCCACGAGGGCGCCGTTGTCGGAGCCGTGGATCCCGTAGCGCTCATACCCGAGCGCGCGCATGAGCCTGTCATAGGCCGCCGCGACCCTCGCGGTCGTCCACCCGGTCGTCGCGAGAGGCTGCGAGAAACCGTAGCCCGGAGCATCCGGGATCACGACGTCGAAGGCGTCATCGACCGCGCCGCCGTGCGCCGTCGGATCGACGAGCCGGTCGATCAGGTCGAGGAAGTCGACCGCAGAGCCGGGATAGGTGTGCGCGAGGAGAAGGGGAGTCGCGTTCTCATGCCGCGAGCGGACGTGCATGAAGTGGATCGTCTGTCCGTCGATCTCGGTCGTGAAATGAGGGAAGGCGTTGAGCCGCTCCTCCGCCGCACGCCAGTCGAACGCGGTCCAGGCGTCGAGGGCCTCGCAGAGGTAGGAGTTCGGCGTGCCCGCCTCCCAGTCGTCGACCGGTGCGGGCTGCGGGAGGCGAGTGCGCGCGAGACGAGCGCGGAGATCATCGATCTCGGCGTCGGACACGGAGACGGAGAAGGGGCGGATGGCGAGTGTCGCGTTGTTCATGTCTCCGACGGTAGGAGCGCAATAGGTTGGATCCGTTCCTGATGGACGCACCTGTTACGGAGGCATCGTGGCCGACCCCACCGCTCGCCTGCTCTCACTGCTGGCGCTTCTCCAGGCGTCACCCGAGCGGTCGGGGCGCGAGCTCGCCGAACGGCTCGGCGTCACGGTCCGAACCGTCCGCAACGACATCGAGCGCCTGCGCGACCTTGGCTACCCCGTCGATGCGACGCGCGGGTCGACGGGCGCGTACCGGCTCGGGCCGGGCGGCAGTCTCCCTCCCCTGCTGCTCGACGACGACGAGGCCGTCGCCGTCGCCGTCGGCCTCAGCGCGGCGAAGGGCATCTCCGGCGTCGAGGAGGCGGGCGCCCGCGCTCTCGCGAAGCTCGAGCAGGTGCTCCCCTCGCGGCTGCGACCGGCGGTCGACGCCCTGACCACGAGCATCGATCACGGCCCAGAGAACACCGGCACCGATGCACCCGACCCCGAAGTCCGGCCATCCGATCTCCGCGCGATCGCGCAGGCCATCCGTGACCGCGAGTGGCTGCGCTTCGACCTCGACGACGAGCCCCGCGTCGTCGAGCCCTACCGCCTGCTCAGCTGGCAGCGACGCTGGCACCTCGTCGCGCGAGACCCGCGCGACGGCACGTGGACCACATACCGCGTCGACCGCATGGCACTGCGGATGCCGACGCGTCGCCGCTTCGAGGCTCAGCCGCTCCCTGGCGGCGACTACACGGCGTTCGCGATGCGGACGATCGCCTCAGCGGGATGGAACGTGCACGCGCGGCTGCGGATCGATTCACCGGCGGACGACGTCCTGGCGCGCATCAACCCTGCCGTCGGCGTCGTCGAGCCGCTCGACGAGCACCGATGCGTGCTCGTCACGGGAGCGGACAGCCTCGACACGGTGGCCGTGTACATCGGGATGCTCATGATGGACTTCACCGTCGAGTCCCCGCCCGAGCTCATCCCCCGCCTGCAGGCACTGTCCGAGCGCTATGCGCGGGCCGTGGCGGGCTCGCCTTCTGCCTGAGTTCGCGCCGCCGGCTCTCGTCCGACCAACCCCGGACACACGAAAGCGGGGCCGCCCCGAAGGGCGACCCCGCTGACGAAGCAGGTTCGGAAGAACTTACTTGATGATCTTGGTCACCGTGCCGGCGCCGACGGTGCGGCCACCCTCACGGATCGCGAAGCCGAGGCCCTCTTCCATGGCGATGGGCTGGATGAGCTCCACCGTCATGTCCGTGGTGTCGCCGGGCATGACCATCTCGGTGCCCTCAGGCAGCGTGATGACGCCGGTGACGTCCGTGGTGCGGAAGTAGAACTGCGGGCGGTAGTTCGTGTAGAAGGGGTTGTGACGGCCACCCTCGTCCTTCGAGAGGATGTACGCGGTGCCCTCGAAGTTGGTGTGAGGGGTGACCGAGCCCGGCTTCACGACGACCTGGCCGCGCTCGACGTCCTCGCGCTTGAGGCCACGGAGGAGAAGACCGCAGTTCTCGCCGGCCCACGCCTCGTCGAGCTGCTTGTGGAACATCTCGATACCCGTGACCGTGGTCTTCTGCGTCGGGCGGATGCCGACGATCTCGACCTCGGAGTTGATGGCGAGCGTGCCACGCTCGGCGCGGCCCGTGACGACGGTGCCACGACCGGTGATCGTGAAGACGTCCTCGATGGGCATGAGGAACGGCTTGTCCTTGTCACGCACCGGGTCGGGGATGGACTCGTCGACGGCCTCCATGAGGTCGAGGATCGACTGCGTCCACTTCTCGTCGCCCTCGAGAGCCTTGAGGCCCGAGACGCGGACGACGGGAGCGTTGTCGCCGTCGAAGTCCTGCGACGAGAGGAGCTCGCGAACCTCGAGCTCGACGAGCTCCAGGATCTCCTCGTCGTCGACCATGTCGGCCTTGTTCAGCGCGACGAGCAGGTAGGGAACGCCGACCTGCTTGGCGAGCAGAACGTGCTCACGGGTCTGAGCCATGGGACCGTCGGTCGCGGCGACCACGAGGATCGCGCCGTCCATCTGGGCGGCACCGGTGATCATGTTCTTGATGTAGTCGGCGTGACCCGGGGCGTCGACGTGAGCGTAGTGACGCTTCGGCGTCTCGTACTCGACGTGCGAGATGTTGATCGTGATGCCGCGCTGGCGCTCCTCAGGAGCGGAGTCGATCGACGAGAAGTCGCGCTGCACGTTGGTCGCCGACGGGAACTTGTCAGCGAGCACCTTCGAGATCGCCGCGGTGAGCGTCGTCTTGCCGTGGTCGACGTGACCGATCGTTCCGATGTTCACGTGCGGCTTGGTGCGCTCGAACTTGGCCTTAGCCACTGGGTCCTCCTCAGGACGGTCGTGCAGAGATCACGGTCGCCGGATTGCGACCGGGCCTCTACGGGGATGTTTCACAGTCTAGTAGAGACTCGTTATGAAGTTTTGAGGTGCCGGGGCCGGCCACGCAGCCGGCCCCGGCGAGCCATGAGGCTCGGGCGAATTACTCGCCCTTGCCCTTCTGGATGATCTCGTCGGCGACAGCCTTCGGGACCTCGGCGTAGCTGTCGAACTCCATCGAGTAGACAGCGCGGCCCGACGTCTTCGAACGCAGGTCGCCGATGTAGCCGAACATGCTCGAGAGCGGGACGAGGGCCTTGACGACCTTCACACCCTGAGCGTCCTCCATCGACTGGACCTGGCCACGACGCGAGTTCAGGTCGCCGATGACGTCGCCCATGTACTCCTCGGGCGTACGGACCTCGACGGCCATGAGCGGCTCGAGGATGACCGGGTTCGCCTTGCGGACGGCCTCCTTGAAGCCCATCGAACCGGCGATCTTGAACGCCATCTCCGAGGAGTCGACGTCGTGCGATGCGCCGTCAACGAGGGTCGCCTTCACGCCGACCATCGGGTAGCCGGCGAGCACGCCGGTGTTCATCGCGTCCTGGAAGCCCTGGTTCGTCGGCTCGATGTACTCGCGCGGGATGCGACCACCGGTGACCTCGTTGACGAACTCGTAGGTCTTGTCGGCGGTCACCTCGAGCGGCTCCAGCTTGAACTGGATCTTCGCGAACTGACCCGAGCCACCGGTCTGCTTCTTGTGCGTGTAGTCGTGACGCTCGACGACCTTGCGGATCGTCTCGCGGTACGCCACCTGCGGCTTGCCGACGTTGGCCTCGACCTTGAACTCGCGCTTCATGCGGTCCACGAGGATGTCGAGGTGCAGCTCGCCCATGCCCTTGACGACGGTCTGACCGGTCTCGGCGTTGTTCTCGACGCGGAACGTCGGGTCCTCTTCCGCGAGCTTCTGGATCGCGAGACCCAGCTTCTCCTGGTCGGCCTTCGTCTTGGGCTCGATCGCGACCTCGATGACCGGCTCCGGGAACGTCATCGACTCGAGGACGACCTGGTTGTTCGGGTCGCTGAGCGTGTCGCCCGTGGTCGTGTCCTTGAGGCCGATGACCGCGTAGATGTGGCCCGCGGTGACCGACTCGACCGGGTTCTCCTTGTTGGCGTGCATCTGGAAGATCTTCCCGATGCGCTCCTTCTTGCCCTTGGTCGAGTTGACGACCTGCGCACCCGACTCGAGGTGACCCGAGTAGACGCGGATGTAGGTCAGACGGCCGAAGAACGGGTGCGAGACGACCTTGAACGCGAGAGCCGCGAAGGGCTCGTCACGGTCGGCGTGACGCTCGATGATCTTCTCTTCGTCCTTCGGGTCGTGGGCCTCGATGGCCGGCACGTCGAGGGGCGAGGGGAGGTAGTCCACGACCGCGTCGAGCATGGGCTGCACGCCGCGGTTCTTGAACGCCGAGCCGCAGAGGACCGGGTAGACCTCGCTGGCGATCGTCATCTTGCGGATGGCGCCCTTGATCTCGTCGACCGTGAGCTCCTCGCCGCCGAAGTACTTCTCGAGCAGCACGTCGTCGCTCTCGGCGACGGTCTCGAGGAGCTTCTCGCGGTACTCGGCAGCCTTGTCGGCGAGGTCGGCGGGGATCTCGCCGATCTCGTACTTGGCGCCCATGGTCACGTCACCCTTGGCGTCGCCGGGCCACGTGAGTGCGCGCATGTTGACGAGGTCGACGACGCCGACGAAGTCGTTCTCGGCACCGATGGGTAGCTGCAGCACGAGCGGCTTCGCCTTCAGGCGGTTGATGATCGTGTCGACCGTGAAGTAGAAGTCCGCGCCCAGCTTGTCCATCTTGTTGACGAAGCAGATGCGGGGGACGTTGTACTTGTCGGCCTGACGCCACACCGTCTCGGACTGGGGCTCGACGCCCTCCTTGCCGTCGAACACGGCGACCGCGCCGTCGAGGACGCGGAGCGAGCGCTCCACCTCGACGGTGAAGTCGACGTGACCGGGGGTGTCGATGATGTTGATCTGGTTCTTGTCCCAGAAGCACGTCACAGCGGCGGAGGTGATGGTGATACCACGCTCCTGCTCCTGCTCCATCCAGTCGGTGGTCGCGCCACCGTCGTGGGTCTCGCCGATCTTGTGGTTGACGCCCGTGTAGAACAGGATGCGCTCGGTCGTCGTGGTCTTACCGGCATCGATGTGCGCCATGATGCCGATGTTGCGGACCTTCTTGAGGTCGGTGAGCACGTCTTGTGCCACTTGCGTTCTTCCTTACGTGTGGAGAGGGAATGAAGCAGGAAGCCGGCCCCGGATGCCCCGGGGAGCGATCCGGGACCGGCTCGGGGCGCTTCCTACCAGCGGTAGTGCGCGAAGGCGCGGTTCGACTCGGCCATCTTGTGGGTGTCCTCGCGGCGCTTGACCGCGGCACCGAGGCCGTTCGACGCGTCGAGGATCTCGTTCATGAGACGCTCGGTCATCGTCTTCTCGCGGCGACCCTTCGCGTAGCTCACGAGCCAGCGCAGAGCGAGCGTGTTGGCACGGTGAGGCTTGACCTCGACCGGAACCTGGTACGTCGAGCCGCCGACGCGGCGGCTGCGGACCTCGAGCGTCGGGCGCACGTTGTCGAGCGCCTTCTTCAGCGTGGCGACAGCGTCCTGGCCGTTCTTCGCGGCCACACCCTCGAGAGCGGTGTAGACGATGTGCTCGGCGATGGACTTCTTGCCGTCGACGAGGATCTTGTTGACCAGCTGCGTGACGATCGGGGCGCCGTAGACCGGGTCGTTGACGACGGGGCGCTTGGGGGCCGGACCCTTACGAGGCATCTAACTCAACCCTTCTTCGCGCCGTAGCGGCTGCGCGCCTGCTTACGGTTCTTGACGGCCTGGGTGTCGAGCGCACCGCGGACGATCTTGTAGCGCACACCGGGGAGGTCCTTCACACGACCACCGCGGACGAGCACGAGCGAGTGCTCCTGAAGGTTGTGACCCTCACCGGGGATGTAGGCGGTGACCTCGGTGCCGTTGCGCAGCTTCACACGGGCGACCTTGCGCATCGCCGAGTTCGGCTTCTTGGGCGTGGTCGTGTAGACGCGGGTGCAGACACCCGCCTGCTGCGGGTTCGCCTTCAGCGCCGGAGCCTTGGTCTTCGAGACCTTCGGCGAACGGCCCTTGCGAACCAACTGCTGAATAGTTGGCACGTTTCTCCTTGTTCGTTGCTGCACGGTGACAGCGCGTGATGTTTCACGAAAACCCACCCCCACGCCGAAAGAGCGAGAGACTTCTGGTGGATATGCCGTGGGGGTGACCTGTTCGCAGGCCCATCCCGATCGTGGGCACGCACGCAGACGCGTGTACGCACACCCGTCCCATGATACGGGTCGCGCGACACGCGGTCAAACGGCGGTCGGATGGCCGCGGCACGGTCCGTGGTACCGCACGCACGAAGAAGGGGCGCCCCGTACGGGACGCCCCTTCTGCGCTATGCGCTAACTCGTGATCAGCGCTCCGAGTTCAGCTGGCGCCGACGCGCGATGAGGAGGACACCGCCGGCGACGACCGCGAGGCCGAGGCCCATGGCGATCGGGGCCGTGGCGTTGAACTCCGCGCCCGTGGGAGCGAGCTTGCCGTCCTTCTCCTGCTCGGGCTTCTGGGGCTGCTGCGGGTCCTGGGGAGCCGGGGTCGGGCTCTCCTCACCCTGCGGCTGCTCAGGCTGCTGCGGCTCCTGCGGAGCGGCCGTCACCGTGATGGTGATCACGGCGTCGGTGCTGGCCACGCCATCGACGATCTGGCGAGCGGCGAGCTTGTGCTCGCCGACCGGCAGCTGCTCGATCTTGATCGACCACACGTTGGCGTCGACCGTGCCCGTGCCGACGACCTTGTCGCCCACGCGGAGCTCGACCGTGGCGCCGTTCGTGCCGGTGCCGGTGATCGTCGTCGGAACCTGGCCCTCGACGTACGAGCCGCCGTCGACCGGGTTGATGAACTCCGGCGCCGCGGGAGCAGCCGCGCCGACCGTGAAGGTCACCGTCGTGCGGTCCGAGGTCTTGCCGTTGATCGTCTGCTGCGCGCTGACGGTGTACTCGCGGCGGTCGGCGAGGTCGACGCTGTGCGACCAGTTGCCGTCGGCGTCCGACGTGACCTTGGCGTTGACGTCACCCGAGAGCGTGACCTCGGTGTTCGGCGCGGCGTTGCCCGTGATCTTCGTCACCGGGTCGGTGTAGGTCTTGCCGTTCTCGGGCGAGGTGATGCCGGGAGCCGTCGGGAAGACCTGCACGTCGATCGACGTGACGTCGGAGGTGTTGAAGCCGCTCGTCGAGCGGGCGTAGATCGTGTAGTCGCCGGGGGTCGCGGGGCCGGTGAGCTTCCAGTTGCCCTCGCCGTCGGCCTTCGTCTTCGCGCTGTTCTCCCAGGACGCCTTCGCGCCCTGCTTCACGAACGCGTACTCGACCTCGGAGTTCGCACCCGCCGTGCCCGAGAGCTCGGCGTTCCACGAGACGTTCGCGCCGTCCTTGACCGAGGTGACCTTCGCCTCGGGCAGGTCGAGCTTGACCGTGTAGCCGGCCGCGGCCTCGAGGCCCGTCTTGAGGTCGGCGCCCCACATGTGCGGCTCGCCGTTGAACTCGAACGTGGCCGTCACGACGCCCACCGCGGTGCTGCCCTGGAGGATGGTGCCACCCGAGTCGCCCGGGATGACCTCGGTCGCGGCCGAGAAGCCCTTGACCAGGCGGCCGTCGACCTCGATGTAGCCCTCGTAGTCGACGTAGGGGTTGATCTGGTCGGTGTCGACGACGCCCGACGAGTAGCCCGTCGTGCGGCCCGAGCGCTGAACCGTCTGGCCCACCTCGGCCGTGCCGACGCCCGTGATGTTCGACGCGAGCGATGCCGACAGGTCGTCGGTGTTCGTCCAGTCCGTCATCGCGGCGATGAGGTCGAGGTCGGCGTTCGTGACGTCGATCGCGGCGATGTCGGTCGCGTTGCCGGGCTCACCGGCGGTGTTGCCCGAGCCGCCGAACTGGTTGAAGCCGACCTGGCCGACCTCGTGCGTCGGCGTGACCGTCGAGAGGTCCTCCGCGCCGCCACCGGCCGTGTCGCCCTTGGGGTCGGTGAGGTACACGTTGTTGTAGGCGCCATCGCCCGTGCAGTGGCCGGCGGTGAGCACGGCGGGCTTGCCGTCGGGCGTCCACGCGGGGAAGCCGACCGAGCAGACGCCGCCGCTGCCGGAGTTGTCGAACAGGCCGATGCCGTAGCCGCCGACGACGTCGGTCGCGGCGGTCGGCTTGGCGAGCTCGTCCTCGGTGACCGGGACGATCTTCACGTTCTCGTACGCGCCGGCGATCTCCGCAGCCGCGGCGGACGCGTCGATCTTGGCCGAAGCGGAGCCCGCGGTCTCCTCGAGGCGCTGCACGACGACATTGCCCGCGCCGTCGTGGAGGACGCCCGTGACGGCCTCGTCCTTGAACAGGTCGTGCGCGAGCGCCTCGAAGGCCTCTCCCTCGGTCGGCGCGACCGCGCCCTCGGCGGCGGTCGCCGACGTCGCGGCGACACCGCCGAACGCCAGCGCCGATGCGACGCCCAGCGCTCCCAGACGCGCGACGCGCGTAATTGAAGACTTCAAACCCAGTCCCCCAGATCTCGTTTGTGCGAACTTCTCGGAACAGGGGTCCAGGCCTGGTTCGGCCCACAGCCCCCGGAAGCTTGGGTCTCTCGGGAGAGACACAGCGAACCCAGAGTATCCGCACACCTACTATGAAACGCAAGTCCACATTCGCCGACATGAACGGGGGACGACATGGTCAGGAAGCGGATCACGGCCGCAGCGGCGATGATGCTCGCGGGATTCGCGCTCGCCGGCTGCGCGTCGAACGCGACCAGCGGAGAAGGGGTGGAAGACGTGAACTCGGTTGTCGGAACCTGGCAGAGCAGCGAGGAGAACGAGCCGTACCTGACCTTCTCGGAGGACGGGAAATTCCAGGGAAACGACGGGTGCAACGGCATCGGCGGCCGCTACGAGCAGGACGGCGACACCGTCACCGTGACGTTCGCCGCGAGCACGCTGAAGGGCTGCCCCGGGGTCGACACGTGGCTCTCGAAGGTCAAGACGATCACGGTCGGAGAGACCACTCTCGAGGTCTTCGACAAGACCGGCGAGCCGCTCGGATCGCTCGCTCG
This sequence comes from Microbacterium sp. SA156, assembly GCF_049065455.1. Taxonomy (NCBI): domain Bacteria; kingdom Bacillati; phylum Actinomycetota; class Actinomycetes; order Micrococcales; family Microbacteriaceae; genus Microbacterium; species Microbacterium sp. SA156. The sequence continues at coordinate 187,359 of NZ_JBAKGU010000002.1, read as the reverse complement.
CGAGAGCTGATTCGACGATTTCGATGGGCACAACTGCCCATCGGAATGGACACATCCCCGTCTCCTCGGAGGCGGGGATGTCGCGTTTCAGGGGGTCTTGCCCGGCCCGGAGAGGAAGTCGTCGGGGCCGAACGGCGTGTCGAGGGAGCGCGTCAGCTCGGCCAGCATGGCCTCGACCTGAGGCTCGACGAACTCCACGATCGCGGCCTGGATCCGCAGTCGGTGTCCCAGGAGCAGCGAGCAGATCTCCCGCCCGACGAGGTTCGCATACTCGTCAGCCAGGCCGACCTCGCGGCGGAGAGCCTCCTTGGCCTCGTCGGAGAGCGGCGGCAGGCTCGGCACCTCGGCGTCTGCCTCGCTCGCGAGCCCCTCGATTGTGAAGAGGAACGGGGCGCCCGGCACGGGATCCGGGTCGAGCGGCAGCCCCTCGTACTCGGGGGCGAGGTCCTCCCCCGGACGATACGAGCGCGCCTGATTCCGCGCCGCCTGCTGGTCGAGCTCGAGCTGGAGAAGCGGCAGGTTCCGGGCGGTGTACTCGGCGACCGCGAGGTCGACGATCTTCTTCATGCGGGTCGAGAGGCCGTGCTGGACGCCGTGCGGGACATCCGATCCGACCCCCGCGGCGGAGAGCACGGGCGAGCCGAAGCAGCGGCGGCAGGGCGCGGATCGACCGCGGTGCGTCGCCGGCTGCCAGCGCGGCAGCCAGCGGAGCCAGGCATCCACCGCCTGCGCCACCTGCGAGTCGAGCGCGCGCTCCATGATCACAGGGTATGACGCCCGGGCTCTCGCGGTGCGGACTCTCGGCTACTCGTCGTCATCGTGGCGCTCCCACGGCCAGAGAGGGCGCCGCGCGCGCGTGCGCCGCACGGCGATCGCGCCCCAGGCCGCGACCGCCGCGGCGCCCGCGATGACCGGCACCGGCCATCCGATCGTCACGTCGGCGACCGCGGCCGTCGCCGACGCGATCCCCGCGCCGAACGCGAGCGCGAGCAGCCAGAGCGCCGCGCCGTAGGCCGCGGCGGACGCGAACAGCACCCCGATCACGCGGACGAAGCTCGGATGAGGGATGCGCAGCGCGGGCCACAGCGCGAGGCCGAACACCGCGATGCTCACGACGACCGCGAGAGCGGCCGGGACGATCCCGATGCCCGGGGTCTCGATGACATCGCTGCCCGTGAGGAGGCTGCCGAAGCCCAGCCCGCAGACGACGAGCGCGCCGTCGGCAGCGACAGCGAAGGCGAGGAGCGTCCCTGCGGGAAGCCCCTCGCCTTCGCGAAGAGGTGCGGTCACTGCGAGAGCTGCGGACCTGCCTCGAGCGTGCGCTCGTACTCGGCCTGAGCCTCGGCGTTCTGCGCCGTGACCTTGGCGCCGCGGCGGGCGGCCCAGGCTCCGAACCAGATCGTGATCTCGCGGCCGAGGATGAACGCGACGATCGCGACCGGCGACAGCAGGCTCTCGGCGACGAGCTCCGACCCCTGCGACGGCGTGAGCATCCAGAACGGCGCCTGGAACAGCTGGCCGAGGAGGTGCCCGCCGTAGGAGATCACGCCCACGAGGAGGCCGAAGATGACCCACTTGCCCCAGCGGGCGCGGTTCACGAGGGCCCCGAGCAGCCAGAAGCCGAGCCAGAACACGACCACGGGAACCCAGAACTCGAAGCTCGTGAGAAGCGCGACGGCGGGCTCGGCGATGGTCGAGAGCTCCGCCTCGCCGGCGAGCAGGCGCCAGCCGAGGGTCGCGGCGAAGTAGAGGATGGCGAAGACGATCGCGGCGACGAGGCCGATGAGGCCGGCCGCGCCGCGGTTGCCGCGGACCTTCGGCGGCTCGGGCGCCTGCACGAAGATCGGCTGGGGTGCGACCGGGGCAGCCGTCGTCTGCGGCTCGACCACGGGCTCGGATGCCGTGACGGCCGGCTCCGAGGCCGAGAACGTCTCGGTCTTGGCCGGCTCGAACCACGGGTCGTTCCGCTTGTCCTGCGCGTCGGCGGCACCCGCGGCTGCGACGCCCGCGACCGTGGGCCCTGCGGCGCCCGGCGCGGAGAAGGAGTCGCTCGCGTCCGCGTTGCGGCGCTCGAACTCCTCGAGCTCGGCGGCCAGGGCCGCGTAGTCGGGCTCGCCGTCGTGGTCGTTGTCGACCGGCGGGATGTGCGTGGACGCGGCTGCATCGGCGGGAGTGTCCGCGACGGGCGCATCGGCGGCCGTCGCGTCGTCCTCGGGAGCGGCCGGCACGTGGGGCTCGTCCGAGGACGCCGCCGGGATGGCCGCGTCGGCAGGGCCTGCCTCGGAGTCGTCCGCCGGGGCCTCGCTCGACGCGGGCGCCGCGGGGGCGGGCTCCGCGGACTCCGTGAAGGTGCCCGCGACGCGCTCGTCCGAGTTCGCCACCTCAGCGCTCTCCGCGCCCTGGCCATCCGCGGGCGACCACGCCTCGGCGGCGCGGGCGTCGTCGTTCTCGGGCACAGCGGTCTCGGGCGCGTCGGCGGGTGCCGACTCCTCGATGGGATCGCCGTTGCGCGGTCCGCCGTTCGAACCCTGGGCGTCGCTCATCAGAAGCACTCCTCACGACGGGGACTCTCCCCTGCCCGCGAGAATACCTACGCGGCGCGGCGTGTCGCCGGAGCCTCGCCGCGGAATGTCGGGCTCTACGGGCGTGTCGGCGTGATCGAGCGGAGCCAGTCGAAGAAGAAGTCGACCGCCGCGACGACCCAGTCGCCGACGATGTGCAGCGACGGGAACGCGACCCACAGGATCGCGCCGATGATCCCCACGATGAGCAGCCCCGCGATCCACGTGGCTGCGAGATTGCGTCCCCCGATCGCCATGGCACCAGGGTAGAGCCCGCACCCGGCGCCCGCGCGCGACACGCGTCTGCCGGGAGTGCCATCCGGCCCCGGACGACGAAGGAGGCCCCGGGGCGAACCCCGGGGCCTCCTCAATGCTTCACGGCCGGATCAGTTGTACGTCCCGGGCGTGAAGTCGTCGGTCGAGAACGCGTCGAAGTCGACGAACGAGTAGTCGCCCTCGGCGTAGGCGCCGTCCGACGCGAAGATGCGGTTGGGGTACCGCTCGCTCTTCGCCTCCTCCGTCGCCTCGACCACGACATCGCGGTACTTCGACAGGCCCGTCCCCGCGGGGATGAGCTTTCCGATGATGACGTTCTCCTTGAGACCGATCAGCGGGTCGCGCTTGCCCTGCATGGCGGCCTCGGTGAGCACGCGCGTCGTCTCCTGGAACGACGCGGCCGACAGCCACGACTCCGTCGCGAGCGACGCCTTCGTGATACCCATCAGCTCGGGACGACCCGACGCGGGGCGCTTGCCCTCGGCGATCGCCGCGCGGTTGATGTCCTGGTAGCGGCGCATGTCGACCATCTCGCCCGGCAGCAGGTCGGTCTCGCCGTGGTCGACCACGGTGACCTTCCGCAGCATCTGGCGCACGATGACCTCGATGTGCTTGTCGTGGATCGGCACACCCTGCGAGCGGTACACGCCCTGCACGCCGCCGACGAGGTACTTCTGCACCTCGCGGGCGCCCTGCACGCGCATGATCTCCTTCGGGTCGAGCGTGCCGACCTGAAGCGGGTCGCCGACCTTGACGTGCTGGCCGTCCTCGACGAGAAGCGTCGCGCGCTTCAGCACCGGGTAGACGTGCGGCTCGTCGCCGTTGTCGGGCGTGAGGATGACCTTCTTCTGCTTCTCGGTCTCCTCGATCGTGATGCGGCCATCCGCCTCCGCGATGGGCGAAGCGCCCTTCGGGGTGCGGGCCTCGAACAGCTCCTGCACGCGGGGAAGACCCTGCGTGATGTCGTCTGCCGACGCCGATCCACCGGTGTGGAACGTGCGCATCGTGAGCTGCGTGCCGGGCTCGCCGATCGACTGGGCCGCGATGATGCCGACGGCCTCGCCGATGTCGACCAGGTTGCCGGTCGCGAGCGAGCGGCCGTAGCAGCGGGCGCAGACGCCGACCGCCGAGTCGCACGTGAGCACCGAGCGCACCTTGATCGAGGTGACGCCCGACTCCACGAGCTGGTCGATCAGCACGTCGCCGACGTCCTGGCCGGCCTGCGCGAGGACGGTGCCGTCCTCCCCGACCACGTCGACCGCGAGGCTGCGGGCGAACACCGAGTTCTCGACGTTCGCGTCGCGCACGAGCACGCCCGACGCGTCGGCCGCGGCGATCGGGTACTCGAGGCCCTTCGACGTGCCGCAGTCCTCCTCGCGGATGATGACATCCTGCGAGACGTCGACGAGACGACGCGTGAGGTAGCCCGAGTCGGCCGTACGGAGAGCCGTGTCGGCGAGACCCTTGCGGGCACCGTGCGTGGCGATGAAGTACTCCGCCACCGACAGGCCCTCGCGGTACGAGGAGATGATCGGGCGGGGGATGATCTCGCCCTTCGGGTTGTTCACCAGACCGCGGATACCCGCGATGTTCCGGATCTGCAGCCAGTTACCACGGGCACCCGACGACACCATGCGGTTGATGGTGTTGTCGGCCGGGAAGTTGGCGCGCATCTCCTTCTGGATCTCGTCCGTCGCCTCGGTCCAGATGCGGACCAGCTCGGTGCGGCGCTCCTCGTCGGTCGTGAGGCCCTTCTCGTACTGAGCGGTGACCTTCGCGGCCTGCTGCTCGTAGCGCGCGACGATCTCGGCCTTGTTCGGCGGCGTGAGCACGTCGCTGAGCGCGACCGTGACACCCGAGCGCGTGGCCCAGTAGAAGCCCGCGTCCTTGATCTTGTCGAGCGTCTCCGCCACGACGACCTTCGGGTACTCCTCGGCCAGCTTGTTCACGATCTGCGAGAGCTTGCCCTTGTCGGCCTGCTCGCGCACGAAGGGGTAGCCCTTCGGCAGCTGGTCGTTGAAGATCGCCTGGCCGAGCGAGGTGTCGACGAGGCCGTGCTTGTCGTAGCCCTCCGGAGCCTGGCCCTCGAGGAACTCGAGACCCGGGATGCGGATGCGGACCTTCGCCTGGAGGTCGAGCGTGCCCTCCTCCTTGGCGAGCTGCGCCTCCCACACCGAGCCGAACACGCGGCCCTCGCCGGTCGCGCCGTCCTTGAGCGTGGTCAGGTGGTGCAGGCCGATGATCATGTCCTGCGAGGGCAGGGTCACCGGACGGCCGTCCGACGGCTTCAGGATGTTGTTCGACGCGAGCATGAGGATGCGCGCCTCGGCCTGGGCCTCGACCGACAGCGGAAGGTGCACGGCCATCTGGTCGCCGTCGAAGTCGGCGTTGAACGCCGCGCAGACGAGCGGGTGCAGCTGGATGGCCTTGCCCTCGACGAGCTGCGGCTCGAACGCCTGGATGCCCAGACGGTGCAGCGTGGGGGCGCGGTTCAGGAGAACCGGGCGCTCGCGGATGATCTCCTCGAGCACATCCCACACCTCGGGACGCGTGCGCTCGACCGCGCGCTTGGCGGCCTTGATGTTCTGCGAGTGACCGAGGTCGATCAGGCGCTTGATGACGAACGGCTTGAACAGCTCGAGCGCCATCTGCTTGGGCAGACCGCACTGGTGCAGCTTGAGCTGCGGGCCGACGACGATGACCGAACGGCCCGAGTAGTCGACGCGCTTTCCGAGCAGGTTCTGGCGGAAGCGACCCTGCTTGCCCTTGAGCATGTCGCTCAGGGACTTCAGGGCGCGGTTGCCGGTGCCGGTGACGGGGCGACCGCGGCGGCCGTTGTCGAACAGCGCGTCGACGGCCTCCTGCAGCATGCGCTTCTCGTTGTTCACGATGATCTCGGGAGCCCCGAGGTCGAGAAGGCGGCGCAGACGGTTGTTGCGGTTGATCACACGACGGTAGAGGTCGTTCAGGTCGCTCGTGGCGAAGCGGCCGCCGTCGAGCTGGACCATCGGGCGCAGCTCCGGCGGGATGACCGGGACGACGTCGAGCACCATCGCGGCCGGCGTCATGCCGGTCGAGATGAACGAGTTGACGACCTTGAGGCGCTTGATCGCACGGATCTTGCGCTGGCCCTTGCCCTCGGCGATCTGGTTGCGCAGCGACTCGGCCTCGGCCTCCAGGTCGAACTCCGCGAGGCGACGCTGGATCGCCTCGGCGCCCATGTGCGCCTCGAAGTACTGGCCGAAGCGGTCCTGGAGCTCCTGGAAGACGTCGTCCTCCGCCTTGAGCTCGCCGACCTTGAGGGAGCGGAACTCCTCCCACATCCGCTCGAGCTTGGCGATGGACTCGTCCGCGCGCTTGCGGATGGTCGCCATCTCCTTCTCGGCGGCGTCGCGGACCTTCTTCTTCTGGTCTGCCTTGGCGTCCTCGGCCTCGAGAGCCGCGAGCTCCTCCTCCAGCTTCTGGAGGCGAGCCGCGATGCGCGAGTCACGACGGTCGTTCAGGTTCTTGATCTCGAGACGCAGGTTGTTCTCGTGAGTCGGCATGTCGCGGTGACGCGCCTCCTCGTCGACCGAGATGACCATGTAGGCGGCGAAGTAGATGACCTTCTCGAGGTCCTTCGGCGCCATGTCGAGCAGGTACCCGAGGCGCGACGGGACGCCCTTGAAGTACCAGATGTGCGTCACGGGCGCGGCGAGCTCGATGTGGCCCATGCGCTCACGGCGGACGGAGCTCTTGGTGACCTCCACGCCGCAGCGCTCGCAGACGATGCCCTTGAAGCGGACGCGCTTGTACTTGCCGCAGGCGCACTCCCAGTCGCGGCTGGGACCGAAGATCTGCTCGCCGAAGAGGCCGTCCTTCTCCGGCTTCAGCGTGCGGTAGTTGATGGTCTCGGGCTTCTTGACCTCGCCGAAGGACCAGCGACGGATGTCGTCGGCGGTGGCCAGGCCGATGCGAAGCTCATCGAAAGTTGTTGCGTCGAGCACTAGTTCTCCTGTATTCGGAAATCTCTAAATCGGCTGGCCGGATCAGATCTCGTCGATCGAGGCGGACTCGAATCGGCTGGAGATGTTGATGCCGAGCTCCTCCGCAGCGCGGAAGGCCTCGTCGTCGGTGTCGCGGAGGTTGACCGCCGTGCCGTCGGACGAGAGGACCTCGACGTTCAGGCAGAGCGACTGCATCTCCTTCATGAGCACCTTGAAGGACTCGGGGATGCCGGGCTCGGGGATGTTCTCGCCCTTGACGATGGCCTCGTACACCTTGACGCGGCCGAGGATGTCGTCGGACTTGACCGTGAGGAGCTCCTGCAGCGCGTACGCAGCGCCGTAGGCCTCGAGGGCCCACACCTCCATCTCGCCGAAGCGCTGACCGCCGAACTGCGCCTTACCACCGAGCGGCTGCTGGGTGATCATCGAGTACGGGCCCGTCGAGCGCGCGTGGATCTTGTCGTCGACGAGGTGGTGCAGCTTCAGGATGTACATGTAGCCGACCGAGATCGGAGCCGGGTAGGGCTCGCCGGTGCGGCCGTCGAAGAGCTGCGCCTTGCCCGAGCGGTCGATGAGGCGGTCGCCGTCGCGCGTCGGGAGCGTCGAGTCGAGCAGACCCGCGATCTCGGACTCGTAGGCGCCGTCGAACACGGGGGTCGCGACCTTCGTGCCGGGGGCGACCTCGCGGGCGTCCTCGGGGATGTGCACGGCCCACTCGGGCTCGCCCTCGATCTTCCAGCCCTGCTTGGCGATCCAGCCGAGGTGCGTCTCGAGGACCTGGCCGAAGTTCATTCGGCCGGGGATGCCCATCGGGTTCAGCACGACGTCGAGCGGCGTTCCGTCCGCGAGGAACGGCATGTCCTCGACGGGGAGGATCTTCGCGATGACGCCCTTGTTGCCGTGACGGCCGGCGAGCTTGTCGCCCTCGGTGATCTTGCGCTTCTGGGCGATGTAGACCACGACGCGGCGGTTGACGCCCGAGCCGAGCTCGTCGTCGCCCTCCTCGGCGTTGAACTCCTTGACCGCGATGATCGTGCCCTGCTCGCCGTGCGGCACCTTGAGCGACGTGTCGCGGACCTCGCGGCTCTTCTCGTTGAAGATCGCGCGGAGCAGGCGCTCCTCGGCCGAGAGCTCGGTCTCGCCCTTGGGCGTGACCTTGCCGACGAGGATGTCGCCGGGGCGGACCTCGGCGCCGATGCGGATGATGCCGCGCTCGTCGAGGTCCTTCAGGAGCTCGGGGCTCACGTTGGGGAGGTCGCGGGTGATCTCCTCCTTGCCGAGCTTCGTGTCACGGGCGTCGACCTCGTACTCCTCGATGTGGATCGAGGTGAGGGTGTCGTCCTTCACGAGGTTCTGGCTGAGGATGATCGCGTCCTCGAAGTTGTGGCCCTCCCACGACATGAACCCGACGAGCAGGTTCTTGCCGAGCGCGAGCTCGCCGTTCTCCGTCGCCGGGCCATCCGCGATGACCTCGCCGACCTCGACGCGCTCGCCCGCGGTCACGATCGCACGCTGGTTGTAGCAGTTGCCCTGGTTCGAGCGGTCGAACTTGCGAAGGAAGTAGTCGCGGCGGCCGCCCTCGTCGAGCTGCACCGAGACGTAGTCGCTCGTGACGTCGGTGACGACGCCCGCCTTGTCGGCGATGATCGAGTCGCCCGCGTCGATGGCCGCGTAGCCCTCCATGCCGGTGCCGACCAGCGGCGACTCGGCGACGAGGAGCGGAACGGCCTGACGCTGCATGTTGGCGCCCATGAGCGCGCGGTTCGCGTCGTCGTGCTCGAGGAACGGGATGAGCGACGTTCCGACCGACACCATCTGGCGCGGCGAGACGTCCATGTACGACACCTCGTCGGCGGGCACGAGGTCGACCTCGTTGCCGCGCTGACGCGCGAGCACGCGCTCGTCGGCGAACGTGCCGTCCTCGTTGAGGACCGCGTTGGCCTGGGCGACGTTGAAGCGCGTCTCCTCGGCGGCGGTGAGGTAGTCGATCTCGTTCGTCACGCGGCCGTCGACGACGCGGCGGTACGGCGTCTCGATGAAGCCGAACGCGTTGATGCGCGCGAACGACGCGAGCGAGCCGATGAGGCCGATGTTCGGGCCTTCCGGCGTCTCGATCGGGCACATGCGGCCGTAGTGAGACGGGTGGACGTCACGGACCTCGACGCCCGCGCGGTCGCGCGAGAGACCGCCGGGGCCCAGCGCCGACAGGCGGCGCTTGTGGGTCAGACCCGCGAGCGGGTTGTTCTGGTCCATGAACTGCGACAGCTGCGACGTTCCGAAGAACTCCTTGATCGCGGCGACGACGGGGCGCACGTTGATCAGGGTCTGCGGCGTGATCGCCTCGATGTCCTGCGTGGTCATCCGCTCGCGGACGACGCGCTCCATGCGCGACAGACCGGTGCGGACCTGGTTCTGGATGAGCTCGCCCACCGCGCGGATGCGACGGTTGCCGAAGTTGTCGATGTCGTCGACCTCGATGCGCAGGTCGACGACCTCGCCGCCCTTGCGGACGCCCTCGAAGGTCTCGTCGCCGCGGTGCAGGCGGACGAGGTACTTGATCGTCGCGACGATGTCCTCGACCGTGAGCACCGAGTCGGTGAGCGGCTTGTCGAGGCCGAGCTTCTGGTTCAGCTTGTAGCGGCCGACCTTGGCGAGGTCGTAGCGCTTCGGGTTGAAGTAGAAGTTGTCGAGCAGCGAGCGCGCGGCCTCGGCGGCGACCTGCTCGCCCGGACGCAGCTTGCGGTAGATGTCGCGGAGCGCCTCCTCCTGCGTGAGGATCGTGTCCTTCGCGAGGGTCTCCTCGATCGAGGAGATGCCGGCGAACTCGGCGAGGATGTCGTCGCTCGAGAGGCCGAGGGCCTTGAGGAACACCGTGACCGACTGCTTGCGCTTGCGGTCGATGCGGACGCCGACCTGGTCGCGCTTGTCGATCTCGAACTCGAGCCAGGCGCCGCGGCTGGGGATGACGCGCGCCGACACGATGTCCTTGTCGGACGTCTTGTCGGGGGTCTTGTCGAAGTAGACGCCGGGCGAGCGGACGAGCTGCGACACCACGACACGCTCGGTGCCGTTGATGATGAACGTGCCCTTGTCGGTCTGCAGCGGGAAGTCGCCCATGAAGACCGTCTGAGTCTTGATCTCACCGGTCTGGTGGTTCATGAACTCGGCCTCGACGTAGAGCGGGGCCGCGTAGGTCTTGCCGCGGTCCTTGCACTCCTCGATCGTGTACTTCTCGGGCTCGAGGTAGGGGTTGGTGAACGAGAGCTGCATCGTCTCGCTCAGGTCCTCGATGGGCGAGATCTCCTCGAAGATCTCGTCGAGACCGCTCCGCTCGGGCACGTCGGTGCGTCCGGCGGCCTTCGCCTCGGCGACGCGGGCCTTCCAGGCCTCGTTGCCGACGAGCCAGTCGAACGACTCGGTCTGCAGTGCCAGCAGGTCGGGGACCGTGAGCGTGTCGGAGATCTTGGCGAACGAGAGGCGGGATGCTCCGCGTCCGTTCTTCGGGGTGGTGGTGGATGCGTTGCGCGCAGCAGCCAAGGGGAAAACCTCCATGAGCCCCGCGTGCGGGGCCGCTAGATTCCTTGTCGACAGGTGAGGTGCGCTTCGGGTCTATCCTGTGATTCGCACGCCGCTATCTGCGGGGATCACGGGAGCCAGCCGACCACCATATGAAGGCATGGATGACCCATAAGAGCGCAAATCTCAAGCATAGACCCTCTGACGCGCCGTGGCAAGCGGAGTCCTTGACCTCGCTCGGACTGTCCGGTATAAATGCGCGCCCGGCGGCGCCGCGGGCCAGCTCGGGAGCCGGTGAGGGCGCCGGTGTCGGAGCCCCGGCGTAGCCTCGGCGGGTGACGACACTGGCCGACCCGTGCGCCTTCTGCGGAGAGCGCGAGCGCGAGCGCGTCGGCGGATGGCCGCGGTGCGCACGGTGCGGATGGATCGTCGGCGACGTTCCCGACGCGGACCTCGCCCCGCCGCGCATCGAGGTCGTCTACTACCTCCGCTACGCCGAGCGCGTGAAGATCGGCACGTCGGCCGATCCCCGCCGCCGGCTCCGGGCCATCCGCCACGAGGAGCTGCTCGCGTTCGAGCAGGGCGGGAGGCCGGTCGAGCAGGCCCGCCACGCGCAGTTCGCGCATCTGCGCGAGGGCGGCGAGTGGTTCACGGCCGCGCCCGAGCTGCTCGCGCACATCGCCTCGCTCGCCGACGGCGATCCGTGGCACCGGTACCTGCGCTGGCTCGCCGACGCGCATCGCCCTTGACCCCGCGAGAGCCACTGCAGCACGAGACGCACCGCCCCGCGAGAGGATGGACGCATGGGACGCCAGCGGAGAGACGAGCGCGACGAGCCGCAGGCACGTCTGTCGGACGGGTCGATCGCGCAGATCGCGCCGAGCGAGTTCGGCTCGGGCTGGGAGCTGATCGTCGACGGCACCCCGCAGTCGCACGTCGACCTCGACGACCCGACGCACCTTCACTTCGAGTACGTCGCGCGGATGGGCGCGGTCATCGACCAGCTGCCGCCCGGCCCGCTCACGGCCGTGCACCTCGGCGGCGGGGGCCTCACGATCCCGCGGTACATCGACGCGACGCGGCCGGGGTCGCGGCAGCAGGTCGTCGAGCTCGAGCAGGCGCTCGTCGACCTCGTCCGCGCGCAGCTCCCGCTCCCCCGCGGCGCGGCCATCCGCATCCGGATCGGCGATGCGCGCGAGGGCCTCGGACGACTCCCCTCCGCCCTGACGGGGCAGGTCGACCTGCTCGTCTCCGACGTGTACTCGGGCGCGCAGACGCCCGCGCACCTCACGACGGTCGAGTTCTACCGCGCGGCCGCCGCCCTCCTCGCGCCGCACGGCGTGCTGCTCGTCAACGTCGCGGATGGCGCGGGTCTCGCGTTCGCGCGGAGGCAGGTGGCGACCATCCGCGATGTGCTGCCGCACGTCGTCGTGCTCGCCGAGGTGCAGGTGCTCAAGGGCCGGCGCTTCGGCAACCTCGTCGTCGCGGCGTCGGCCGCACCCCTCCCGACCGAGTGGCTGCCGCGCCTCATGGCGGCCGGGCCGCACCCCGCGAAGGTCGCCGAGGGCCGCGAGATCGACGAGTTCGTGCGCGGCGCCATCCCCGCGACCGACGCGGATGCGACGGCCTCGCCCAAGCCGTCCGCGTCGCTCTTCGAGCGCTGACGCCGACGGCTTTCTTCCGATCCGCGATCGATCCGACCCGGCCCGGTGTGCCTGCCCGGCGGATGCGCGGACGCGTTGCACACTGGACAGGCGACTGCGCGGAAGGGAGTGGGAATTGAGCTACATCCACGGATACGATCCGGAGACCCTTCGTGAGGTCGTCGACCCCGCCGAGTGCCGCGAGCGCCTCGCGGAGATCGGCCCCCAGCGGAGCCTCCCCGCTCTGCTCGAGCGGGTGTGGCTGCTGAAGGTGCTCGGCGAGCTCGACGAGGCCCTCTCGATCTCGGAGCAGGCCGTCCGCGTCGCGCGGATGGCCGGAACCCGCAAAGACCTCCTGCGCGCCCGTGTGCTGCACGCGACGGTGCAGCAGTTCCGCGGCGCGTACGCGGCCGCCGAGTACGAGCTGTCGACCTGCATCGAGGAGGCCGAGGGTCAGGAGTGGGCGGGCATCGCCGCCTTCGCGCTCCAGCACCGCGGCAAGACGCGCTTCGACGCTGGCGACTTCGAGGGCGCCCGCCAGGACTTCAAGCGCGTGCTCTTCCTGCGCCAGGAGATGGGCGCCCCCGAGCAGCAGCTCGAGGCGACGATGTCGGCGATCGAGGCCGCCGAGCGCCGTCGCCCCCGCTCCGCCGTCGCGAGCTGACGGCTACCGCCGCGACACCTCCCGCCACAGCGCCGCCCAGTCCTCGGGCTGGAGATCGCGCGGGAGACGCGCCACGTCGATGCCGCACGCCGCGAGCGCACGGCGCGCGCTGCGGCCATCCGCACCCGTCGCGCGGCGCAGGATCTCGGCCATCCCCCGCCCCTGGCCGGTGAAGGCGGAGCGCACGAAGCGCTCGTAGCCGCGCCGCTCCCGGGTCGGGACGAGCGGGGTCGGCCGGCGCGAGATCGTCAGGATGCCGCCGTCGACGCCGGGCACCGGGCGGAAGCCCCGCGCCGGGACGCGCCCGTGCAGCGCGAAGGCGAACCACGGCGCGGCCTGCGCCGTCATGAGGGTCGCGCCGCCGACGCCCGCCCGCTTGCGCGCGACCTCCCACTGGGTGAGGAGCACGGCGTCGGTCCAGCGCCGCGCGGCGAGGAGGTGACGCAGCAGGGGCGTCGTCAGGTGGAACGGCAGGTTGCCCACGACGACGTCGGCGTCGAGCGGATGGCCGAGCGCGTCGGCGCGGACGATCCGCACGCCCGGCAGGCGGCGGCGGAGCCCGCGCACCCGCGTCTCGTCGATCTCGAGCGCCGTGAGGTCGCGCGGCAGCGTCGCGAGGCGGCGGGTGAGGGCGCCGTCTCCCGCGCCGATCTCGAGCACCGAGCCGGTGGTGTCGGCGACGAGCGCGACGAGCCGGTCGATGGTGGGCTGGTGGATGAGGAAGTTCTGTCCGAGTTCATGGCGTCCGCCATGGATGGATCGGGGTCGCATGCGAGCGCTCCAGGGAAGGATTCGGAGCGCCCGGGCACGTCGGGCGTGAGCGAGGACGCGCGTCCGGGCGCGATGGCATCCGGAACGACGGCGCGGAGAAGGTCGACCTGCGAACGCGCCGTCAGGCGCGGCGGTCGCGGACGTAGACGCACGCCGTCAGCGCGCTGCACAGAGTCCCCATGCGTCCCAGTCTATGCATGTCTCGCTCTCGGCGGGAAAGACGGGCGGATGGCGGCGGGGCGTGAGACACGGGGGCGTGGGGGGCTTTGCGTGTCTCACTTTCGGCGGGAAAGACGGGCGGATAGCCGCGGCGGGCGAGACACGGGGGGGGTGTGGGCTTTGCGTGTCTCACTTCCGGCGGGAAAGACGGGCCGATACCCGCACTGACCGAGACACGGTGGCCCTGCCGACGACACATGTCTCACCTCCGTCGAGATAAGCCGCGGGATACCCGCACCAAGTGAGACACGACGTGCCTGGTTCCGAGGCAGGTGAGCCCGGCGAACCGCGCGTGTCTCACCACGAACCAGAAAGACCGGCGGATGGCCGCGCCGAGTGAGACATGGAAGCCCACGCCCACCCCACAAGCCCGCGCCCCCGCGCCCCACACCCCACGCCTCCACCCCCACGCCCCACGCCTCCGCACCTCCGCCCCGCCCTCGCCCACCGGCCGCACGCGACACACGCCCGCCCGGCGGCCGGCGCTGGGCCGCGTTGTCGGCGGGGGCGCTTAGCCTCGAAGCGTGTCGGATCTGCAGCGCGTCACCCGATGGGCCGAAGCCCTCATCGCCCAGCACCTCGACGAGAGCTGGAGCTTCGCCTTCGACAACGCCAAGCGCCGGGCCGGCCAGTGCGACTTCTCACGCAAGCGGATCACCGTCTCGCGCTACCTCGCCGCACGGTACGACGACGACACGAACCACCAGACCCTGCTGCACGAGGTCGCGCACGCCCTCGCGGGGCGCGCCGCAGGGCACGGCAAGGCCTGGAAGCGCATCGCCCGCGACCTCGGTTACGTCGGCGGCACGACGCACGACGGCGAGACGGCGACCGAACTCGCGCCCTGGGTCGGCACGTGCCCGGGCGGCCACACGGTGTACCGTCATCGGCGTCCGGCGCGGGCGTCGTCGTGCGTGAAGTGCGCGCCGACGTTCGACCGGCGCTTCCTCTTCACGTGGGAACGCCGCGAGATCACGCGCGCTGACCGCGTCGCCGCGATGACGCCGCGGTAAGACCCCAGGCGGCGTTCACTCGACGCGCCGGTACTCCAGCTCGGGGCGCCCTCGGCCGCCGTGACGCGGCGAGCGCGCCACGACGCCCCCGTCGGCGAGGAACTCCAGGTACCGGCGCGCCGTCACCCGCGACAGTCCGAGCACGTCGGCCACCTCGGATGCCGAGAGCCCCTCGGCCGCGATGAGCTCCGTGACCGCGTCGAGCGTCTCCTGAGAGAGGCCCTTCGGCAGCCCGGGCAGGTTCGTCGTCCGCAGCGCCGCGAACGCCGTGTCCACCTCGCGCTGGCTGAGCGCCGACACGGGCGACCGCATCCGCTCGAAGTACTCGCGGTACGCCCGCAGCTTCGCCGCGAACACGTCGAACGTGAACGGCTTGATGAGGTACTGCACGACGCCGACGGCGACCGCCTGCCGCACCGCGCCCAGCTCGCGCACGGCCGTGACGGCGATGACGTCGATCGCGATCCCCGCCGCCCGCAGCTCTCGGCACAGCTCGAGCCCGTGGCCATCCGGCAGGTTGAGGTCGAGCAGCACGAGATGGATGCGATCGTCGGTCGCGTATGCATCGCGGATGGCCCGGCGCGCGGATGCCGCGGTGTGCGCGGTCCCGACGAGCGCGAACCCGTCGAGGCGGGCCAGGTACGCGCCGTGCGCCTGCGCCGCGCGGGGGTCGTCCTCCACGACGAGGACGCGGATCGGCGTCATGACCGCTCCCCCGCGAGGCCGGCTCCCGCCCCATCCGGTCGCGGCAGCGTCGCCGTGAAGACGGCTCCCCCGCCCGGAGCCTCGGCGACCTCGATGTCGCCGCCCAGCCCGCGCGCGGCCTGACGCGCGAGCGCGAGACCGTAGCCGTGGCCCTGCGCGTCATCGGCCTTCGTCGAGAACCCGCGCTCGAAGATGCGCTCGCGGTCGACCGCCGCGACGCCGTCTCCGCTGTCGGTCACCTGGAACACGAGCGCATCGTCCTCCGTCTCGCCGAGATACACCTCCACCCACGCATCGCGGACGCCCGTGCGCGCCGCCCGCCTCGCCGACGCCTCGATCGCGTTGTCGATGAGGTTGCCGAGGATGGTCACGACGTCGGCCGGCGGGAGGCCATGCGTTCCTGGGGCGAGATGGGTCTCGAAGTGCATCTCCACGGCCCGCTCATGCGCCTGCGCGACCTTGCCGAGCACGAGCGCCGCGATGACCGGCTCATCCACGGCGTGCAGCACGCGGTCGGCCAGCCTCTGCCCGAGGTCGCGCTCCGACGCCGCGAACGCGAGCGCCTCGTCGGGGCGCCCGAGCTCGATGAGCGACGCGATCGCGTGCAGGCGGTTGTCGAACTCGTGCGCCTGCGCGCGCAGCGCATCGGAGATCGTCTTCACCGACGACAGCTCGCCGGCCATCCGCCGCAGCTCCGTGCGATCGCGGAGCGCGAGGATCTCCGCGCGACGGCCGCCGAGCTCGATCTCCGACCGGTCGACGACGAGCTCGCGCGCACCCACCCGCACGACCGCTCCGCCTTCTCGCCCGGTGAGCACGTCGCGCACCTCGGCCGGGAGGGTCGGATCGTCGACCGCGAACGGCGGCTCCTCCGCGATCCCGAGCAGCACGCCCGCCTGGTCGTTCGCGAGCACGACGCGCGCCGCGCCATCCGATCGCGGGCGCTCGACGAGCAGCAGGCCCTCCTCGAGCGAGTGGAGCACCGCCTCGTGAGCGGCGAAGAGCCGCGCGAGCTCGTCGGGATCGCGGCCGTCGGTCACGCGGTAGAGGCGGCGGAACAGCAGGATGGTCGCGAGCGCTCCCAGCCCCACGACCGCGAGCGTGGCGAGGCCGACGATCTGCAGACGCAGCAGGATGGACCCGGTCACGTTCTCGAGCGTCACGCCGGCCGAGACGAGGCCGACGATCTCGCCGTCGTCCGCGACGGGAGCGACCGCGCGCACCGAGGGCCCGAGCGTGCCGGAGTACACCTCGGTGAACGTCTCCCCCTCGAGGGCGGGCGCGATCGTGCCGATGAACGCGCCGCCGATCCGCGCGGGGTCGGCGTGCGTGTAGCGGGTGCGGTCGGTGTCCATGATCGTCACGTACGAGACGCCCGTCGCGGCGATGATCCGCTCGACGTACGGCTGCAGCTCGGCCGACGCCGTCGCGACGGCGCCCTCCGGGTCGGCGCCGATGCGCCCGTGAGCGGCGGAGACGACCTCGATCACCGTCGGCTCGCTCGCGAGGGTGAGCACGAGGCTCGTCGAGCGCTCCTCGGCGTCCGCGTGCGCCGCGGTCTGCGCGTCCCACGCGAGCACGCCGAACACGATCGCCCCGCCGGCGAGCAGCACGGCCGTCTGCACGCCGAGCACCCACGCCGCCACGCTGCGCCGTCGTCCGCGCGCGCCGATCCCGGCGCCTCGTCGTGCCATCCCCCCATTGTGTCGGCCGCGGGCCCTCGCCCTCCGCCTCTCGACGCGAACACTATGCACGCAAGTCGTCCGGGCCATCCGCGCCGGAACAGGATGAACCCCGCACGCCGGACCGCGAACCCGAGGCTCCGGTGCCCCGAAGGAGAGGACGCACCATGGCGACGACGCCACAGGCCGCGCAGCGCAGGCGCGGCATCGACAAGCAGCACTGGCTCTACATCGCGGTCATCATCGCCGTGGTCGCGGGCATCGCGGTCGGACTCATCTGGCCCGACTTCGGCGCATCGCTCGCCTGGATCGGCAAGGCCTTCGTCGGCCTCATCAAGATGATGATCGCGCCGGTGATCTTCTGCACGATCGTGCTCGGCATCGGCTCCATCGCGAAGGCCGCGACCGTCGGCAAGGTCGGCGGGCTCGCGCTCGGCTACTTCCTCGTGATGTCGACCTTCGCGCTGTTCATCGGCCTCGTGGTCGGCAACCTCATCCACCCCGGCGAGGGACTCCAGCTCAGCAACCCGGGCTACGAGGTCGAGGGTGAGGCCGAGTCGACGACCGACTTCCTCATGGGCATCATCCCCGCGACGCTCTTCTCGCCGCTCACGGGCGAGTCGGTCCTGCAGGTGCTCTTCGTCTCGCTGCTCGTCGGCTTCGCCATCCAGCGCCTCGGCGCCAAGGGCGAGCGCATCCTCGAGGGCATCCGCCTCGTGCAGGCCGTCGTCTTCCGCGTGCTGACCATGATCCTCTGGGTCGCCCCGATCGGCGCCTTCGGCGCGATCGCCGGCGTCGTCGGCTCGACCGGATGGGGCGCCGTGCTCGCGCTCGGGACGCTGATGATCGGCTTCTACGTGACGTGCATCCTCTTCATCGGCGTCGTGCTCGCCGCCGTGCTGTGGTTCACCGCGCGCATCAACATCTTCTCCGTGATGAAGTACCTCGCCCGCGAGTACCTCCTCATCGTGAGCACGTCGTCGTCGGAGTCGGCCCTGCCCCGCCTCATCGCCAAGATGGAGCACCTCGGCGTCTCGAAGCCCGTCGCGGGCATCACGGTGCCCACCGGCTACTCGTTCAACCTCGACGGCACCGCGATCTACCTCACGATGGCGTCGCTGTTCATCGCCACCGCGATGGGCACGCCGCTGTCGATCTCGGAGCAGATCGGGCTGCTTGTCTTCATGATCATCGCGTCGAAGGGCGCCGCGGGCGTCACCGGCGCGGGCCTCGCCACCCTCGCGGGCGGCCTGCAGACCTACCGTCCCGACCTCGTCGACGGCGTCGGCATCATCACCGGCATCGACCGCTTCATGTCGGAGGCCCGCGCGCTCACGAACTTCACGGGCAACGCCGTCGCCTCGATCGTCATCGCGACGTGGACGCGCGAGTTCGACCGCGACCAGGCGCGCCAGGTGCTCCGCGGCGAGCGGCCGTTCGACGAGGAGACGATGACCGACGACCACGACGAGCCCGACTTCTCGAAGCTGCCGGAGCTCCCCGAGGACGGCCAGGGCCCGTCGCCCATCTCGCGCGTGATCCGCACCGACGAGGTGCGCGCCGGGCGATAAGTCCCGCTCATCCGCTGCGACGCGGCCCCGGTCGGATGGCCGGGGCCGCGTCGTGCGCGGACGTCCCGCGCTCTGACAAAAGGCTAAGGCGACAGCCTTCGGTTACGATCGGCCCCTCGGTCCATCGTGCGCTGGACGCGCTGCTCACCCAGCCCGTCCTCACGACCCGCGTTCTCGCGACCATCCTGAGGATCAGCGACGTCGCAGCGGCCTCCGCGATCTCACGCCTCGCCGACGCCAGGATCCTCACGAAGGTCTCGGGCAAGGCCCGCTACCGGATCTGGCAGGCACCCGACGTCCTCGACGCTCTCGACGCCTTCGCCGCACGCGCCCGGCGCGGCCGCATCTGAGCCCCACCGCATCTCACCCGTGCGGGGGATGCCGCCGCGCCCGCGCCATCCGTAGGCTCGCCCCGGGGAGGCGGAGACGAGGGGGCGCTCATGACGATCCAGGACACCCGCACGACCGCGCGCGCCGTCGCGCCCGACCTCGCGCGCGGCCTCATGCTGCTGCTCATCGCCGTCGCGAACGCGCCGTGGTCGCTGTACGGCGCCGAGACCGCGTCGACGAGCGCGCACCGCACGGGCGCCACCGGGCTCGACGCGGTGTGGCAGGCGATCGCGATCATCGCGGTCGACGGGCGCAGCTACCCGCTCTTCGCATTCCTCTTCGGGTACGGCATCTGGCAGCTCTACACACGCCAGCAGGCGCTCGGCCGCGATGAGAAGGCCGCCCGACGACTGCTGCAGATCCGCCACGCGTGGATGATCGTCTTCGGCGCCGTGCACGCCGCACTGCTCTGGTACGGCGACGTGCTCGGCGCATACGGCCTCATCGGGCTGCTCGTCGTGTGGCTCTTCCTGCGCCGCCGTGACCGGACGCTCCTCGTCTGGTGCGTTGTCCTCCTGTCGGTGCTCGTCGTCCTCGCGGGGCTCATGGTCGTCGGCGGGCTGACCATCCCGGCCGAGTACGTGGCCATGACCGAGGTCGCGCTGCCGCAGCTCGCCGCCGTCGAGCCCTACCCCGCCTCGATCGGGCCCCGCCTGCTCTTCTGGCTGCCGCTCGTGTTCGGCCAGGGCGTCATCGGGCTCGTCGTGCCGATCGCGGTGCTCCTCGCGATCGTCTGCGCACGCCGGCGCATCCTCGAGGAACCCGCTCGGCACCGCGCACTCCTCGTGCGGACCGCCCTCGTCGGCATCGCGATCGGATGGCTCGGGGCCATCCCCTCGGTCCTCATCCACTTCGGCGCGTGGGATGTGCCGAGCTGGACCGCGAGCGAGCTCCACTCCGCGACGGGGCTGTTCGCCGCGCTCGGCTACGCGGCCGTGTTCGCGCTCCTCGCGTCGCGCGTGTCAGCCGACGGCGCACGCCGCGGCGTCGTCCGCGCACTCACCGCCGTCGGCAAGCGGTCGCTCTCGTGCTACCTGCTCCAGTCGGTGCTGCTCACGCCGCTGCTCTCGGCCTGGGGGCTCGGGCTCGGCGCCGTCGTCACGCAGTGGCAGGCGACGCTCATCGCCATCGCGGTGTGGCTGGTCTCGGTCGCCTTCGCGGTCGCGCTCGACCGGGCGGGGCGCCGCGGACCCGCGGAGTGGGCGCTCCGCGCCCTCACGTACCGAGGCGCACGCAGCACAGCGACGCCTGTGGCGTAGGCGGGTCGGACGGGTTCGGCCGATTCGGCCCAATAGCGGCCGACCGGCCCGTTGCGGCCGAAACTGGCCCGTTGCGGCCATCCGCCCCCACCCACCCCGCCCAGGTCGCAGTAACCGTCCCCAAAACGGCCGAATAGCGGCCGAAACTGCGACCTGAACAGGGCCGACCTCTCAGCCGAGCCGTCGGCCCCCACCCTCCCCGTCTAGGTCGCAATTACCGTCCCCAGCGGGCCGAATAGCGGCCGAAACTGCGACCTGAACAGGGCCCGGCCCCGCCACCCCGTCCAGGTCGCAGTAACCGTCCCCAAACGCCCGAATAGCGGCCGAAACCGCGACCTGAACAGGGCCAGCCCTCAGCCGAGCCCCGTCGACCCCCACCCACCCCGTCCAGGTCGCAAGAACCGTCCCCAAACGGCCGAATAGCGGCCGAAACTGCGACCCGAACACGGCCGCCCCCCTCAGCCCAGGGCCGCGAACACCCCGTCCCGCAGCACGGGCACGACGTCGAGGTCGTCGATCGCGGCGGCGGGCTTCACGTCGGCGTGCCGTGGGTCGCCCTCGAGCTCCCGGCCCGAGCCGCTTGCCGTCAGCAGGTGCTTCACCGCGCGACGGAGCGCCCGGAACGACTCGGCCGGCACCACGGCCTCGGGCGAGGAGTGGTCGATGCCGAGGTCCGACAGTGCGGCGATCACGGCGCCCGCGCCGAGCTGGTCCTCGACCGCGAACCGCAGCCCGGCGCCATCCCTCTCGCCCGCCGCGATGACGGCGATGCTCGTTCGAGCGCCGCGGCGCTCCTGCTCGGCGAGCACGGCGCGGGCGACGGCCGCCGCGTTGCGCAGCGCCCCGGCGAGCACGACCGGTGCGTGTTCCAGCCCCGCGGCGGCCTGCGCGACCGCGGCGCCGTTGATCGAGACGGCGTGCGCGTCGGCCAGCGCGACCTGCTCGCCGCGAGCGACCGCGGCGGCGACGTTCGAGGTGAAGCGGATGACGTCGACCACGATCACGACGTCGGCGGGCGCGAGGCGCCGCAGCCCGTCGACTCCCCAGTCGAAGCGCACCTGATACGAGGACTGATCGAACGCGGAGGCCATCCCTCGATTCTCCCCGACCGTCCCGAGTGCTCGGCGCAAGCCCCTGGCGCGGGCGCCGCCGGATGCGGCATCGTGCTGAGGTGGAGACGACGATCGAGATCCGGCGAGCGCGACCCGACGACGCCCGAGGGCTCGCGGAGGTGCACATCCGCACCTGGCGCATCGCCTACGCCCACCTCCTGCCGGCCGAGACGCTCTCGCGTCTGTCGGTGCCCGCACGGGCTCGGCGGTGGGAGCGCATCCTCCGGCAGAACCGCAATCCGACGTGGATCGCGCTCGAGGGGGCGCGCGTGCTCGGGTTCGCGTCGTCGGGCCCGGCCCGCGATCCCGAGCCGCCCGCCGAGCGGGAGCTGTACGCGCTCTACCTCGACCCCGATCGCCACGGCTCGGGCGTCGCCGACGCGCTGATCCGCGAGGCGATCGGCGACCGCCCCGCCTACCTGTGGGTGCTCGCGGGCAACGCCCGGGCCATCCGCTTCTACGAGAAGCACGGCTTCGCGCTCGACGGCGTCGAGCGCGTCGAGGACGCGGCCGACGGCACGCCGCTCCCCGAGCTGCGGATGGCCAGGGACGCCGGATCGGACGTCAGCGCCCGGAGGTGACGCCGTCGAGGAGCGCGAGCTCGTCGTCGGCGAGGCGGATGGCGCCGGCCGCGACGTTCTCCTCGAGGTGCCGGAGGTCCCCCGTGCCCGGGATCGCGAGGACGTTCGGCGCGCGGTGGAGCGTCCAGGCGAGCCGGATCTCCGCGGGGGTCGCGCCGTGCGCCTCCGCCACCGCCGCGACCTCGGCGGCGCCGGTGTCGTCGTGGCCGCCGCCCGGCAGCGCACCCGGCACCGCCGCCCCCATCGCGAAGAACGGGACGAACGCGATGCCGCGCTCGCGCGCGAGCTCGAGCACGTCGTCGTCTGCCCGATCGGCGACCCCGTAGCGGTTCTGCACGCAGACGACCGGCGCGACCTCCAGGGCCTCGCGCAGCTGCCCGGCCGTGACGTTCGAGACGCCGATGCTGCGGAGCAGGCCAGCGCCCTGCAGCTCGACGAGGGCGCCGAGGTGGTCGGCGAGGGACCCCTCCTCCTTCCCCAGGCCGGCGCCCCAGCGCAGGTTGACGAGGTCGAGCTGCTCGACGCCCAGCTGGCGGATGTTCTCCTCGACCTGCGCGCGGAGCTGCTCGGGTCGCGCGTAGGGCTCGAACTCGCCCTCGCGGCTGCGGGAGGCTCCGACCTTCGTCGCGAGGACGAGCTCGTCGCCGTAGGGCTGGAGCGCCGTCGCGATCAGCTCGTTGGCAGATCGCGTCGCGAAGAAGTAGAAGGCCGCCGTGTCGATGTGGTTCACGCCGAGGTCGACGGCGCGGCGCAGCACCGCGATGGCGTCTGAGCGGTCGCGCGGCTTCGGATCCCATGGCATGCCGGTCAGGCGCATCGCGCCGAACCCGAGGCGGTTGACCGTGCGGTCGCCGAGCTGCCAGGTGCCGGAGAGCGCTCCGGAGGGGGCGAGGGTGTCATTCGGTTCGGTCATGCCCTCAGCGTGCGACGGCCGCGACGGGAATCCGCTCCCGTGGCAGGTTGTTGCCACGAGGGGCCGCGGCAGGCGGCCGCTGACGAGCATGGAGGGCATGCCGACCATGACCCGGACCGACGAGAGCGTGACCGTCGTGCGCGGCGAGGCCGAGGTGATGCGCCGGACCGCCCACCTGTTCGCGAGCGCGCGCGAGATCACGTGCGCCGCCAACGAGCTCGCGAGCTGGCGCTGGGAGGCGGATGGCCCGGCCGCGATGCCCGAGCCGGCTCGCGATGCGACGGTGCGGAAGGTCTTCCGCAGCGGCGCCCTCCTCGACCCGGGCTGGGCGCAGCGGATGGCCGCGATCCGGCACCACCCCGCCGTGTCGATCCGCGTGACATCCGACGAGGTGAACGAGACGATCATCCTCGACCGGCGCGTGGCCATCCTCGCGGGAGACCGGCGCGCCGGGGTGCGCAGCTACAGCATCCTCACGCAGCGCGACGCGGTGCAGGGGGTCACGTCGCTGTTCGAGGCCGCGTGGCGCGCTTCGACCGACCTCGATGTGCACGATGCGGCGAGCGCCGAGATCCGCGAGCTCGCCCCGCAGGTGCTCGACCTGCTCAGCCAGGGTGTGAAGGACGAGTCGGCCGCGCGCGCCCTCGGGCTCAGCGTGCGCACCTACCGCCGTCGCGTGGCCGAGCTCATGGAGGCGCTCGGCGCGGAGTCGCGCTTCCAGGCCGGCGTGCGCGCCCGCGAACTCGGACTCGTCTAGCCTCCGCCGCCGCGGCGCCGCCGGTGCGACACTGGAGCATGCGGATCCTGCAGAAGCTCGTCCTCGACTGCGACGCCGACGCCGCCTGGCGTGCGCTGCACTCGCCCGCCGTGCTCGCGGAGCTCTACGGCCCGATCGTGCGCATGCGGCCGCTCGGGGCCGATCCGATGCCGCTCCAGTGGGAGTCGGGGTCGGACGCGGCCGTCCAGCTCGACACGGGGGCCATCCCGCTCGGCTCTCAGCTCATCGCGACCGTCGACCGCGAGAAGGAGGGCGGCGCCGTCCGCATCCTCCGCGACGTGGGGATGCCGCTCACCGGTCCCCTCGGCTCCCTCGACGTCTGGGACCACCAGATGGCGGTCTCGGCGACGGCGGATGGCCGGACGCTGTGGCGCGAGCGGCTCACGATCGGCGGTCCGACCGCTCCCCTGCTCTGGCTGCCGCTGTGGGCCATGTGGCAGGTGCGCGGCGTCCGCCTGCGGAAGCTCGCCCGCACGTGGGCGTTCGATCCGGAGGCGGACGCGGCCGAGGCCGGCTGAGCTCCCGTCAGTCGGCGGCCAGCGCCTCGACGGGTGCGATGCTCGTGGCCAGTCGCGTCGGCGTGACCGCGGCGACCACGGTGAGCACGGCCATCGCGGCGACGATCGCGAGCACGGGCGCCCACGGCACCGCGGGCAGGACGAGCGAGCCGGCCGGGCCGCCGGGGTACGCCGGCACCGACCCGAGCAGCGACTGCGCCCCGGCCCATCCGTAGGCGATCCCGAGCACGAGGCCCGTGACGAGCGAGGCGAGCGTGATGTGCGTCGCCTCGAGGAGCACCATCGCGCGCACCTGGCGGCCGGAGAGGCCGAGCGAGCGCAGCAGCCCGAGCTCGCGGCGCCGCTGCACGACGCCGATCGTGAGGAGGTTCACGAGGCCGACCGCGGCGATGACCGCCGACACCGCGACGAGCCCCATCATGATGTTCGCGAAGGTGTCCATGATCACCGAGAACTCGCTGTCGAGCTCGCCGCCCGCATTCGCCGTGAGCACCGCCTTGGCGGTCTCGGTCGCGACGGCGAACATCGTCACGAGCGTCACGCCCATGACCACGCCGATCGACATGCGGCTCGAGCGCTCCGGATGACGCAGTGCGTTCTCGGACGCGAGCACCGCGGTCGCGGACCTGCCGAACCAGCGCCCGACCATCCGGAGCACGGGAGGCATGACCGTCGTCGCGCCGAGGACGAGTCCCGTGAACGAGAGGAGCCCGCCCGCGAAGGCCGGCAGGACGCCGAGCGGTGTCACGAAGCCGCCCACGACGCCGACCCCGAGGAGCACGGCGCCGATCGCGAAGAGCACGATCGCGAGCACGTTGCGCGCGGGGCGCTGCGAGACCGCGTCGTGGGTCCGCTCGACGGACCCGCCGAGCGCCTGGAGCGGCGTGACGGTGAGCACGCGACGCGAGCCGACCCACGCCGCCGCCCACGTCGTGAGCACGACGATGGCCGCGGGGAGCACGAGCACGGGCTGCGCGACGACGTAGCCGTGCCCCGCGACGCCGAGCAGCCGATCGCCCAGCGCCGTTCCCGCGTAGGAGAGCCCCACACCCGCAGCGAGCCCGATGAGGGCGCCGATCGCGCCGACGACGAGGCCCTGGCGGCCGACCTCGGAGCGCTGCGAGCGCGCGGACGCGCCGATGAGGCGCATGAGGGCGATCCGGCGCACGCGACCCGCGACGATCGTCGAGAACGTGTTGGCCGTCACGACCGCGGCGACGTACATCGCGACCGCGGTGAGGAGCACGCTGAGGATGGCGACGACGATCGCGAGCGTCTCGGAGTCGCCGATGTACGGGTCGTTCTGCAGGACGGCGCCGATGTAGCCGGTCGTCGTCACGAGGGTCACGCCGAACGCCGCCGACAGCGCGGCGACGAGCACGCTCGCGCCCATGCCGCGCTCGCGCAGGAAGGCGAGCCGAGCGGATGGCCGGACTGCGGCCGTCCGGGCGGGTGCCGCGGCGACCGCGGTCATCGCGCGGCTCCCGCCGTGGGGATGGCCGACGTCGCGGGTGCGGTCTCCGCCGCGAGCATGTGCGCCGAGATCTGCTCGGGCGTCTGCCGCGGCTTGTCGGCGACGATGCGGCCGTCGCCGAGGAAGAGCACGCGGTCGGCGTAGCTCGCGGCGAACGGATCGTGCGTCACCATCGCGATGCTCTGGCCGTGCTCGCGGCTCGCGGCGGCAAGCAGGGCGAGCACCTCGCGCCCCGTGCGGGAGTCGAGGTTGCCGGTGGGCTCGTCGGCGAAGAGCAGGTCGGGAGCCGTCGCGAGCGCCCGCGCGATCGCGACGCGCTGCTGCTGCCCGCCGCTCAGCTCGTGCGGCTTGTGGCGCAGGCGCGGCGCGAGGCCGAGCGTCTCGATGAGCCCGTCGATGCGCGCGCGCTCGGCGCTCGACGGCTTGCGGCCATCCAGGTCGAACGGGAGCTGGATGTTGGCCTGCACGTCGAGCGTCGGCACGAGGTTGAACGCCTGGAAGACGAATCCCACGCGGCGCCGACGGAGGATCGTCAGCTCCTCGTCGCGCATCCCCGTGATCTCGGTGTCGCCGATCCAGACGCGTCCGCTCGAGGGCGCGTCGAGCCCCGCCATGATGTGCATGAGCGTGGACTTGCCCGAGCCGGACGGCCCCATGATGGCGGTGAACTGGCCGCGTCGGATGCCGACGCTGACGCCGTCGAGAGCACGGACGCCGTTCTCGCCGGCGCCGTACTGCTTGGTGAGCTGCTGCACGCGCGCGGCG
Source organism: Microbacterium sp. SA156 (assembly GCF_049065455.1). Classification (NCBI taxonomy): domain Bacteria; kingdom Bacillati; phylum Actinomycetota; class Actinomycetes; order Micrococcales; family Microbacteriaceae; genus Microbacterium; species Microbacterium sp. SA156. Next base: position 160,962 of record NZ_JBAKGU010000002.1, on the reverse strand, counting down.
AGCCCCATGTCGGTGGTCGTGATCTCCATGCCTACGACGCTAGGAACCGACCCCCGTCGCGGTCATCGCCCGCCCGGCTCATCCCGCTACATCGCGAGGATGATCCCGCGCGCCTCGCGGGATGACGCGGACATTCAGGCCAGGCCGTGCTCGAACGCGAAGACGACGAGCTGCACGCGGTCGCGCAGGGCGAGCTTCGTGAGGATGCGGCTGATGTGCGTCTTCACGGTCGCCTCGCTGAGGAACTCGCGCTGGGCGATCTCGGCGTTGCTGAGCCCGCGGGCGGCGAGCGCGAAGATCTCCTTCTCGCGGTCGGTCAGCTCGCCGAACGCGGGCGGCGCAGGCCGCGGCGCCTCCGCGAAGTGCGCGAAGAGCTCCCGTGTCGCGGATGCCGCGATGACCGACGATCCGGCATGGACGGTGCGGATCGCCGCGAGGAGGAACTCGGGGTCGGCGTCCTTCAGCAGGAAGCCGCTCGCCCCTTCCCGGATCGCGCGCGCCGCGGCCTCGTCGAGGTCGAATGTCGTGAGCATGACGACCTTGGGCGGGTCGGGCTCGGCGAGGAGGTGCGAGGTCGCGGCGAGGCCGTCCATGACGGGCATGCGGATGTCCATGAGGACGACATCGGGACGGGTCGCCCGCACGACGGCGATCGCCTCCTGCCCGTCGCCCGCCTCGCCGACGACCTCGAGGTCGGGCTGCGACGCCACGACCATCCGGATCCCGGCGCGGAACAGCGCCTGGTCATCCACGAGCACGACCCTGATCATCCGTCTCCCCTTCGTCGCTCCACTCTTTCACGCACCCGCACATGTCTCACTTTCCCCGGCTTTCCCAGCGCCATACCCGCACGAAACGAGACATGCTCGCCGGGGCGCGCTGGGGCGGGCGGGTCATACGGGGAGCGTCGCCTGCACGACCCAGTCGGCGCCCTGCAGGCCGGCATCGAACCGGCCGCCGACGAGCTCGGCGCGCTCGCGCATGCCGATGAGCCCGTGGCCCGCCGACTGCACGGGCGGAGCGTGGAGCACCTTCGTCCGCGCCGTCGTGACCGGCACCGGACGCGTGTCCGACGAGACCCTCCGGTTGCGCACCGACAGCGCGACGCTGCCCGGCAGCCACGCGAGGTGGACGTGCACGGGCCCGCCGTCGCCGTGCCGCATCGCGTTCGTCGTCGCCTCCTGCAGGATGCGGTAGACCGCGAGCTGCACGGACGCGGGCGGCTCGCCGGGCGGCGCGGGGTCGACCGTCACCCGGAGGTCGACGCCCGCGGCGCGCACGTGCGCGTAGAGCTGCTCGAGGTCGGCGATCGTCGGCTGCGGCCCCTCGGCCTGCCGATGCCGCAGCTGGGTCAGGAGCATCCGCACATCCGACAGCGCGGAGCGCGCGGTCTGACTGATCGTCGCGAGCGCCTGGGTCGCGGCCTCGGGGTCCGCGGCGGCCGCGTACCGGGCGCCGTCGGCCTGCGCGATGACCACCGCGAGCGAGTGCGCGACGACGTCGTGCATATCGCGCGCGATGCGCCCGCGCTCCTCCTCCGCCGTGGCCCGCTCCTCCGCGAGCAGCTGCGCGCGCCGCGTCTCGCGGTTTCGGATGACGACGCGGAAGAGGGCGCCGAGCGTCCAGGCCAGAAGCAGGCTGAAGAGCGCCGCGCCGAACACGAGCATGAGCGACAGCACCGCCTGCAGCGGCGAGCTCGCTCCGCCGACGTATCCGACGTAGCCGATGCCTGCGATCGCGGGACCGAAGACGAACAGGTAGAGCGCGACGCAGAGCGCCCCCGCGCACGCCGAGGCGAAGCCCACCCAGAAGACGACGCGCGAGCCGTAGGCGGCGACCGCGAAGAGCACGACGAAGATCGCGACGTTCGCCGCCATCGGCTGCTGCCCCGTGCCCATCTGCACGAACGCGCCGATCCACGCGACAGCGAGCGACAGCGCCGGTGCGCAGCGGCTCAGCATGAGCGCGGTCGTCATGAGCGCGAGCGTCGCGGCGCCCCCGATCCACGAGAAGCCGTCGTCGTAGGTCGGCAGCAGCACGGCCGCGAAGAGGAGAAAGAACGCGCCCGTGAAGCCGTCGAGGATCCACTGCGCCGCCGACACGCGCCGGAAGAGCCCCCGCCACCGTGTGCGCAGGGGCGTGCTCGTGCTCGTTCCGGCGCCGTCCATCCCCTCCACGGTACGGGCCGGCGCGCGGCGCGGCATCCGCCGTGCGGCGTATCCGCCATCCGTCGCGAGTCGCACGGCTGAGCGGATGGCCGCGCTGCGGCCCCGAGGACGACCTGCGTTGCGTCATGTGACGCTCTGTTTCGCCGCGTGTGACGGTCTGTTGCGCATGCGCGCGAGCCCCTCACCCTCCGCTCCCTAAGCTCGACCCACATCGAGCGAGCGGGAGACGAGCATGACCTTGAGCGAGACCGGCACGCAGGCCGCACCGGCGGCGGCGCGCGGGGCGCGCATCCGTCCGCCTCGCCCGTCGAGCAAGCCGAACGGGCAGTGGAAGATCGACGGCACCGAGCCGCTGAACGCCAACGAGCAGTTCAAGCAGGAGGACAACGGCCTCAACGTGCGCGAGCGCATCGAGACCGTCTACGCGCAGGGCGGCTTCTCCTCGATCGACCCGACCGACCTGCACGGCCGCTTCCGCTGGTGGGGCCTCTACACCCAGCGCAAGCCCGGGATCGACGGCGGCAAGACCGCGACCCTCGAGCCGCACGAGCTCGAGGACGAGTACTTCATGCTGCGGGTCCGCATCGACGGCGGCCAGCTCACGACCGAGCAGCTGCGCGTGATCGCGGGCATCTCGAACGACTTCGCGCGCGGCACGGCCGACCTCACCGACCGCCAGAACATCCAGCTGCACTGGGTGCAGGTCGAGGACATGCCGGAGATCTGGCGCCGCCTCGAGAGCGTCGGCCTGTCGACCACCGAGGCCTGCGGCGACGTCCCCCGCGTCGTCCTCGGCTCTCCCGTCGCGGGCATCGCGGCCGACGAGCTCATCGACCCGACCCCGCAGATCGACGAGATCACGCGCCGGTTCATCGGCGACCCCGAGCTCGCCAACCTCCCGCGCAAGTTCAAGACCGCGCTCACCGGCCATCCGAGCCAGGACGTCGTCCACGAGATCAACGACGTCGCGTTCGTCGCCGTCGAGCACCCCGAGCACGGCGTCGGCTACGACGTGTGGGTCGGCGGCGCGCTGTCGACCGTGCCGCGCCTCGGCGAGCGCCTCGGCGCATGGGCCTCCCCCGACCAGGTCGCCGAGGTCTGGTACGGCGTCGCGCGCATCTTCCGCGACTACGGCTACCGTCGCCTCCGCAACAAGGCGCGTCTGAAGTTCCTCCTCGCCGACTGGGGCGTGGAGAAGTTCCGCGAGGTCCTCGAGACCGAGTACCTCGGCTACCGCCTCGCCGACGGCCCGGCCGCCCCGAAGCCGCCGACCCCCGGCGACCACATCGGCGTGCACCGCCAGAAGGACGGCCTCTTCTACGTGGGCGCGACGCCCATCGTCGGGCGCTCGTCCGGCACGCAGCTCGCGGCTCTCGCCGACCTGCTCGAGGCGCACGGCTCGACACGGCTGCGCACGACCCCGCACCAGAAGCTCGTCTTCCTCGACATCGCGGAGGACCGCGTCGAGTCGCTCATCGCCGGCCTCGACGAGCTCGGCCTCAGCGCGCGACCGAGCCTCATCCGCCGCGGCACGATCGCGTGCACGGGCATCGAGTTCTGCAAGCTCGCGATCGTCGAGACGAAGGAGAACGCGCGGATCGCCGTCCTCGAGCTTGAGAAGCGGCTCGCGGGGGTCGACCTCCCCGCGCCGCTCAGCCTGCACATCAACGGCTGCCCCAACTCGTGCGCGCGCATCCAGACCGCCGACATCGGGCTCAAGGGCCAGATCATCACGGATGACGACGGCAACAAGGTCCCGGGCTACCAGGTGCACCTCGGCGGCGGGCTCACCGCGCACGATCGCGAGGAGGCCGGCCTCGGCCGCACCGTGCGCGGGCTCAAGGTCGAGGCCACCGGCATCGCCGACTACGTGGAGCGCATCGCGACCCGCTATGCGGAGAGCCGCGAGGGCGACGAGAGCTTCGCGCAGTGGGCCCACCGCGTCGATGAGGAGGTCCTGCGATGACCGTCAGCCTCGTGCCGCGTCTGCAGACGCGCCGCTCCGCCGCCGAGCTCGAGGCCCTCGCCGAGGCCGGCGCCGCCGAGCTCGGCAGCCTCACCGACCACGAGGCCACGCCCGCGCAGGTCGTCGACTGGGTCGCGCGCAACTTCGGCCTCGGCGCCGTCGCCGTCGCGTGCTCGATGGCCGACGCCGCCCTTCCGCACCTCGTCGCCGAGCAGCTGCCCGGTGTCGACGTGCTCTTCCTCGACACGGGCTACCACTTCGTCGAGACCGTCGCGACGCGCGACGAGGTCGAGCGCCGCCTCGACGTCCGCATCGTCGACGTGCTCCCCGAGCAGACCGTCGCCGAGCAGGACGCCGCGCACGGCAAGGACCTCTTCGCCCGCGACCCCGCCCAGTGCTGCGCGCTGCGCAAGGTCGCCCCGCTCCACGACGCCCTGCAGGGCTACGAGGTGTGGTTCACGGGCGTGCGCCGCGAGGAGGCGCCCACGCGCGTCAACACGCCGCTCGTCACGTGGGATGCGAAGAACGGCCTCGTCAAGGTGAATCCGGTCGCCGCGTGGACGTGGGACGACCTGCAGGCCTACGCATCGCTCCACCAGGTGCCGATGAACCTCCTGCTCAACTTCGGCTATCCCTCGATCGGATGCCGCCCCTGCACGAAGCCCGTCGCCCCGGGCGAAGACCCCCGCTCCGGCCGCTGGGCCGGACTCGACAAGACCGAATGCGGACTCCACACATGAGCGACACCCTGACCGCGACCGCCGCCGCGCCGGCCACGCGCCTGAGCACGCTCGACCTGCTCGAGGCGGAGGCCATCCACGTCGTCCGCGAGGTCGTCGCCGAGTTCGAGCGCCCCGTGCTGCTCTTCTCGGGCGGCAAGGACTCCGTCGTCGTGCTGCACCTCGCCGCCAAGGCGTTCCTGCCCGGGCGCGTGCCGTTCCCCGTGCTGCACGTCGACACGGGGCACAACTTCCCCGAGGTCATCCGCTTCCGCGACGAGACCGTCGAGCGTCTCGGCCTCACCCTCGAGGTCGCGAGCGTGCAGGACTACATCGACGACGGGCGCCTCCTCGAGCGCGCCGACGGCACCCGCAATCCGCTGCAGACGCAGCCGCTGCTCGACGCCATCGCGGCCGGCAAGCACGACGCGGTCTTCGGCGGCGCGCGCCGCGACGAGGACAAGGCGCGCGCCAAGGAGCGCATCTTCTCCCTCCGCGACGAGTTCGGCCAGTGGGACCCGCGCAACCAGCGCCCCGAGCTCTGGAGCCTCTACAACGGCCGCCACACGCCCGGCCAGCACGTGCGCGTCTTCCCGATCTCGAACTGGACCGAGCTCGACATCTGGCGCTACATCGAGCGCGAGGGCATCGCCCTGCCGCCCCTCTACTTCGCGCACGAGCGCGAGGTCTACCGTCGCGACGGCATGTGGATGGCCGTGGGCCCGTTCTCCGAGCCGCGCGCCAACGAGACGGTCGAGACCCGCACGGTGCGCTACCGCACGGTCGGCGACATGAGCTGCACGGGCGCCGTCGAGTCGGCCGCCTCGGGCATCTCGGACATCGTCGCCGAGGTGGCGGTGTCGACCCTCACCGAGCGCGGCGCGACCCGCGCCGACGACCGGATCAGCGAAGCGGCGATGGAAGACCGCAAGAAGGACGGCTACTTCTGATGAGCACGCTCGCCCCCTCCACCCTCTTCCGGTTCGCGACCGCCGGGTCGGTCGACGACGGCAAGTCCACGCTCGTGGGCCGGCTGCTCCACGACTCCAAGGCCATCCTCGCGGACCAGCTCGAGCAGGTCGCGCGCACCTCGCGCGAGCGCGGCTTCGCGGGCGCAGACGGCATCGACTTCGCGCTGCTCACCGACGGCCTGCGCGCCGAGCGCGAGCAGGGCATCACGATCGACGTCGCCTACCGCTACTTCGCGACCGCCGAGCGCAGCTTCATCCTCGCCGACTGCCCCGGCCACGTGCAGTACACGCGCAACATGGTCACGGGCGCCACGACGGCCGACGCCGTCGTCGTGCTCATCGACGGCCGCAAGGGCGTGCTCGAGCAGACCCGCCGGCACCTGGCCGTGACGGCGCTCCTGCGCGTCCCCCACGTCATCGTGGCGGTCAACAAGATCGACCTCCTCGGCTTCGTGGAGGACGCCTTCGCACCCGTCGAGCGCCAGGTGCGCGAGGTCACCGACGAGCTCGGCGTCGCCGACGTGCACGTGCTCCCCGTCTCCGCCCTCGAGGGCGACAACATCGTCGAGCGCTCGGCGCGCACGCCCTGGTACACGGGCCCGTCGCTCCTCGAGCTCCTCGAGCAGCTGCCGGCCGCCGACGCCGAGGAGCGCGAGCTCGAGCCGTTCCGGCTGCCCGTGCAGATCGTCCTGCGCCCGCAGGGCGGCGTCTCGCCCGAGATCGCCGCGGCCGACCCCGACGCCGTCGAGCGCCTTCGCGACTATCGCGCGTCGGCCGGCCGCATCGCGTCGGGAACCGTGCGCGCGGGAGACCGCGTGCGCGTGCTGCCCGCAGGCATCTCGACCACCGTCACCGCGGTCGAGATCGCGGGCATCGAGGTCGACGAGGCGGCCGCACCGCAGTCGGTCGCCGTGCGCCTCGCCGACGACGTCGACGCCGCGCGCGGCAGCGTGATCGTGGCGGAGGACGCCCCGCCGCAGCTCTCGCGCGAGATCGACGCGCAGCTGTTCCTCCTCGACGAGCGCCCCCTCACGCAGGGTGCCCGCGTGCTCGTCAAGCACGGCACGAAGACCGTGCAGGCGATCGTCGACGAGATCGTCGAGCGCCGCGACCTCGACTCCCTCGCGCACGTGCCGGCCGACCAGCTCGGCGCGAACGAGATCGGCCGCGCGCGGATCCGCCTCGCCGAGGCGCTCCCCCTCGAGCCGTACAGCGTGTCCCGCCACTCGGGCTCGTTCCTCGTCATCCGGCCCGCCGACGGCCACACGATCGCCGCCGGCACCGTCCGTGACTGAGACCGCGCGCCGCGAGGGGCGCGTCACCCTCGTCGGAGCGGGTCCGGGCGACGCCGGCCTCCTCACCGTGCGCGGCCTCCGCGCGCTCGAGAGCGCCGACGTCATCGTCGCCGACCGCCTGGGCGCTCGTGGCGTGCTCGACGGCCTCGCAGCCGAGGGCATCGAGCTCCGTGCGGAGGTCATCGACGTCGGGAAGACGCCGGGCCACCATCCGATCCCGCAGGAGGCCATCTCGGAGCTCCTCGTCGAGATCGCCCTCTCCGGGCGCGACGTCGTGCGGCTCAAGGGCGGCGACCCCTTCGTGTTCGGCCGCGGCGGCGAGGAGCTGTTCCGCTGCCGCGAGGCCGGCCTGCACGTCGAGGTCGTGCCGGGCGTCACGAGCGCGAGCGCCGTGCCGGCGATCGCGAGCATCCCCCTCACGCACCGCGGGCTCGCGACCTCCTTCACGGTCGTCTCCGGGCACGACCAGATCGACGAGGTCGGCGGCGGCCGCGACCACACGGTCGTGCTGCTCATGGGCGTGGGCACCCTCCCCCATTCCGCGCATGTGCTGGGAGCCGGCCGCCGCGGCGGCGACTGCCCGGTCGCGATCGTGGAGGATGGATACGGGCCCCGGCAGCGCGTCACCTTCGGCACCCTGCAGACCATCGCGCACCAGGCCGCTCAGCGGAAGGTGCGCAACCCGGCCGTCGTCGTCATCGGCGACGTGGTCACCCTCAGCCCCTATGCACCATCCGAGCTCGTCGACGCGGTGCGTCGCGACTCCGAACGAAAGGCAGCCCTGTGAGCCTCGACAACCTGCGCGTCGCGATCGTCGGCGCGGGCCCTGCCGGGATCTACGCCGGCAACCTCCTCGCGAACGCCGTCGAGGAGGCGGGCGGATCGGTCTCGATCGACCTGCTGGAGTCGCTCCCCGCGCCCTACGGACTCATCCGCTACGGAGTCGCCCCCGACCATCCGCGCATCAAGGGCATCGTCAACTCGCTGCACGAGATGCTCGACTCGGGCCGCATCCGCTTCCTCGGCAACATCGAGGTCGGCCGCGACGTGTCGATCGAGGAGCTCCAGGAGCGGTACCACGCCGTCATCCTCGCGACCGGAGCCATCCGCGACGCGGCCCTCGACATCCCCGGCATCGACAAGGCGGGGTCGTACGGCGCCGCCGACTTCGTCGCGTGGTTCGACGGCCACCCGGATGTGCCGCGCACGTGGCCGCTCGACGCGCAGCAGGTGGCGGTCATCGGCAACGGCAACGTCGCGCTCGACGTCGCCCGCGTGCTCGCGAAGCTGCCCGAGGACCTCCGCTCGACCGAGGTGCCCGACAACGTCCTCGAGGGCCTCGAGGGCTCGGCGGTGACGGATGTGCACGTGTTCGGCCGTCGCGGACCCGCCGACATCAAGTTCACGCCGATCGAGCTGCGCGAGCTCGGCGAGGTGCGCGGCGTCGACATCGTGCTCGACGACGCCGACTTCGAGGGCGTCGACCCGGCCGCGGCGCCGAACAACCAGATGAAGATCATGCTCCGCACGCTGAACTCGTGGCGCGGACGCGAGCTCACCGGTGCTCCCCGCCGCCTGCACCTCCACTTCTGGCACGCGCCCGCCGAGGTGCTCGGCGACGAGCGCGTCGAGGGCATGCGGTTCGAGCGCACGCGCGTCGAGGGCGACCGGGTCGTCGGCACGGGCGCGTTCGTCGACTACCCGCTGCAGGCCGTGTACCGCGCCGTCGGCTACTACGGCACGCGCGTCGAGGGCGCGCCGTTCGACGCCTCCCGCGGCGTCATCCCGAACGTCGAGGGCCGTGTCGACGGCGTTCCGGGCCTGTACGCCACGGGATGGATCAAGCGCGGGCCCGTCGGCCTCATCGGCCACACGAAGTCCGACGCGATGGAGACGGTCGAGCACCTCGTCGAGGACGCGGCCGCCGGATCGCTCACGGCCCCCGCGGCCGACGACGTCGTCGCGCTCCTCGACGAGCGCGACGTCGAGTACACCACGTGGCAGGGATGGCTCGCCCTCGACGCGCACGAGCGCACGCTCGGCGAGACGCACCGCCACCAGCGGGAGCGCGTCAAGGTCGTGCCCCGCGAGGAGCAGGTCGAGATCTCGCGCGCCGACGCGCTCGCACGCTCGTGACGTACGTCATCGCACTCCCCTGCGTCGATGTCAAGGACCGCGCGTGCATCGATGAGTGCCCGGTCGACTGCATCTACGAGGGCGAGCGGTCGCTGTACATCCATCCGGACGAGTGCGTCGACTGCGGTGCGTGCGAGCCGGTGTGTCCGGTGGAGGCGATCTACTACGAGGACGACCTGCCCGACGAGTGGCAGGACTACTACAAGGCGAACGTGGAGTTCTTCGACGACATCGGGTCGCCCGGCGGCGCGTCGAAGGTCGGCGTGATCGAGAAGGACCACCCGCTCATCGCCGCCCTCCCGCCCCAGGGCGAGTAGGCCATCCGCGAAGGCCCCGGGCTTCGGCCCGGGGCCTTCGCCGTGCCACGACGCGCCGCCGGTGGCCGGGTCGCTGGCCCGTGGTGGCCGGGTCGCTGGTGGCAATCCTCCGGTGGCCACTCCTCCGCTGGCCACTCCTCCCCTGGCCAGGTCGCACTTCGCGGCCCCAAACGGCCGAATACCGACGCCAACTGCGACCTGAACAGCGACGGCCACCGCCAGGTCGCACTTCGCGGCCTCAACGGCCAAATACCGACGCCAACTGCGACCCGAACGGCCACGACCACCGCCGACACCCACCGCAACAGAACGCCCACACCACCGGCAGCGCCAAGTCGCACTTCGCGGCCCCAAACGGCCAAATACCGACGCCAACTGCGACCTGAACAGCGACGGCCACCGCCAGGTCGCACTTCGCGGCCTCAAACGGCCAAATACCGACGCCAACTGCGACCCGAACAGCCACCGGCCACGCCGAACGCCACCGCCCCACCACCGCCACCGGCGACACCGACCGGAGAGCACCGGACCCCGTGCCATGATCGAGGGATGCGCATCTCCGCTCGTGCCGAATACGCCGTGCGCGCGTGCGTGCTGCTCGCGCGCGCGACGGAGCGCCTCGCCTCGCCGACGATCGCATCGGACGAGGGCATCCCCGCGAAGTTCCTCGAGGGCATCCTGACGTCCCTCGTGCGGGCCGGGATCGTGTCGAGCCGTCGCGGCGCCGGCGGCGGCTACGAGCTGGCCCGCCCGGCGGCCGAGGTGACCGTGGCCGACGTCATCCGCGCTGTGGATGGCCCGCTCGTCTTCGTCCGCGATCAGCGGCCATCCGACATGGCCGAGGAGGGCGCACTCCTGCAGCTGTGGGTCGCGCTGCGCGCGAACGTGCGCAGCGTGCTCGAGGGGACGAGCCTCGCCGACCTCGCCGACGACCGGCTGCCGGCCGACGTCGCCGCGCTGACCGAGGACCCGGCCGCCTGGCAGAGCCCCTAGAGATCCGGTCTAGTCGGCGACGAGCGCGGGCTGCGCGGCCGGCGCCTCCGCGTCGGCCTTCTCGGCGCGACGCGCGATGAGGTGAGCGCGCACCGACCAGGCGACCGCCGCGGCCCACACGACGGCGATCCCGACGAGCGCGAGGTTCACCGTCGCATCGCCCACCTCGAGGCTGCGCAGGATGGTCCGGGTGTTGGTCAGGACGATGATCCCGCCGACGAGGGACCCGAGGATGCGCGGCGGCAGCTTGCGCACGAGCCACGCGGCGAGGGGCGCGGCCGCGACGCCGCCCGCGAGGAGCGCGAGCACCCAGCCGAAGTCGAAGCCCGCGGAGCCGAGGCCGAGGAGGAAGCCGAGCGATGCTGCGATCGCGACAAGGAACTCGCTCGTGTCGATCGTGCCGATGACCTTGCGCGGCTCGAGGCGGCCGCTCGAGAGGAGCGCCGGCGTGCCGACCGGGCCCCATCCGCCGCCGCCCGAGGCGTCGAGGAAGCCGCCGACGATGCCGAGCGGCGCGAGGAACGCGAGCGGGAGCGGCTTGTCGCTGCGGCGCTTCGGAAGGCCCTGCACGGTGAAACGGATGAGGATGTAGGTGCCGAGGGCCAGGAGGATGCCCGACGTGAGCGGCGCGGCCGCCTCGGTCGACAGGCCCGAGAGGAACGTCGCGCCCGCGAAGGCGCCGAGCGCGCCGGGCACGCCGATCTTGAAGACGGTCTTCCAGTCGACGTTGCCGAAGCGCCAGTGCGAGATGCCCGACGCGAGCGTCGTGCCGATCTCCGCGAGATGCACGGAGGCGCTGGCCGCGGCCGGCGCCGCGCCGATCGTGAGCAGCAGGGTCGTTGACGTGACGCCGTACGCCATGCCCAGAGCGCCGTCGACGAGCTGAGCTGCGAAGCCTGCGAGGCCGATCAGGGCGAGGAGCACGAGTGTCTGCATGCCGACGACGCTAGGGGCTATCCCCACCATCGAGGTAGGACATTACGCACGGCCGTAACACAGCGCGTCATACGGCGACACACGGGGTCGCCGCGGGGCTCAGCGGAGGGCGCCGACCGACGCCAGGGCCATCCGGATGAGCGAGCCGCGCCCGCCCTCCATCTCCGCGGCGAGCGCGTCCGAGGCCGCCTCGTCGGGCGTGAGCCACGTGACCTCGAGCGCATCCTGCCGCGGCTCGCACGTGCCCGTCACGGGAACGACGAACGCGAGCGACACGGCGTGCTGACGGTCGTCGTGGAATGCCGTGACGCCCGGGATCGGGAAGTACTCCGCGACCGTGAAGGGCGTCGGCTGCGGCGGCAGCAGTGGGAACGCCATCGGCCCGAGGTCGTTCTCGAGATGCCGGAACAGCGCGTCGCGCACGGTCTCGCCGTAGCGGACGCGACCGGAGACGATCGTGCGCTTGATCTCGCCCATGCTCGAGGCCCGCAGGAGGATCCCGACGTCGGTCACCTGGCCCACGCCATCCGTGCGCACAGGGATGGCCTCGACGTAGAGCATCGGAAGGCGGCGACGCACGGCCTCGAGCTCGAACTCGCTCAGCCAGCCCGGGTTCGACGAGCCTCCCGGCACCGCGCCGATCCCGCTCGCACCCAGGTCGGATGGCAGCGGCGGCTCCTCGGGGAGCTCTTCGGGATCGGGGTCAGGCGTGCGGACCGGCATGCGTCCTTTCTACCCCGGATGTCGCCGACGTGCGTCACGATGGAGACCATGGAAGCGACGCCTGCTCTGGACGACGCCGTCGTGCGCTGGTCAGGAGAGCCCGACGGCCGGCCCGTGATCGTGCTGCTGCACGGCTACGGCGCCGACGAGAGCGACCTCTTCGGGCTCTCGACGATGCTGCCCGACGCCTTCGTGTATGCGGCGGTCCGCGCCCCGCTCGGGATGCCGTGGCCGCAGCCGGGCTACTCCTGGTACCCGATCGAGGGCCTCGAGGGCCGCTCGCCCGAGCGCACGACCGAGGCCGCCCGCCGCTTCCTCGAGTGGGTGGACGCGGCGCTCGGCCCGGATGCCGTCGTGGGCCTCATCGGCTTCTCGCAGGGCGGCGCGATCTCGCTGCAGGCCATGCGGCTCGCACCCGAGCGCTTCGCGTTCTGCGCGAATCTCTCCGGCTACGTCACCCCGGGCGAGCTCGAGGGAGACGCGGCGCTCGCCGAGCAGCGCCCTCCCGTCTTCTGGGGCCGCGGGACGCACGACACGGTCATCCCGGAGGGGCTCATCGTGCACACGACCGACTGGCTGCCCGCGCACGCCGACCTCGCCGGGCGCATCTACCCCGGCCTCGGCCACGCCGTGTCGCCGGCCGAGCTCGACGACCTGAGGGTGTTCCTCGAGAAGCGGATCTGACGCCGACCCTGGCGCGCCCGCGACGGAGTGTGTACAGTGGTCGGGTCCTGTCCCCGAGGTCTGGAGAATCCGTTGAAGCTGATCGACGCTCACGCGCTCACGCGCTGAACCGTCGACGCTCGCCGTTCTCCCTCGGAACAACCGGGCCGGTCCTTCTCTCGGACCCGCCAAGAGCCGTCCGCCGAAGTCCTTCGGCGAGCGTCCGGTGTCAGTGCATCCGCACACTCGCACACCGGAGGTCCCTCATGCCCGCTCTCACTCTCGATCACCTTTCCTTCATCTGGCCTGACGGCTCGGTCGCCCTGTCGGACGTGTCCGGCACGTTCGGCGACGGACGCACGGGCCTCGTCGGCCGGAACGGATCCGGCAAGTCCACGCTGCTGCGGCTCGCGGCCGGCGAGCTGACCCCGACCAGCGGCCACATCGTCCGCACCGGGGACATCGCCTACCTCCCGCAGCGACTCACACTCGATGTCGACCGCCCGGTCGCCGAGCTCCTCGGCATCGCCCGTCCGCTCGCCGCGCTGCGCGCGATCGAGTCGGGCGACGTCGACCCGGCCCACTTCGACGCCGTCGGAGACGACTGGGACATCGAGTCGCGCGCGCACGCCGCGCTCGCCGACGCGGGGCTCTCGCCCGAGGCGCTCGATCGCACGGTCGGGAGCCTCTCGGGAGGCGAAGCCGTCCTCGTGGCGATCGCGGGCATCCGCCTGCGCTCCGCCGCGATCACCTTGCTCGACGAGCCGACCAACAACCTCGACCGCGACGCGCGCCTCCGGCTGCACGACATGGTGCGAGGATGGCGCGGTGCGCTCGTCGTCGTGTCGCACGATCTCGAGCTGCTCGAGCTCATGGACGACACCGCCGAGCTGTACCGCGACGAGCTCAGCGTGTTCGGCGGGCCCTACTCCGCGTGGCGAGCGTGGCTCGACGCGGAGCAGGAGGCCGCCGCGCAGGCCGAGCGCGACGCGGACAAGGCGCTCAGGAAGGAGAAGCGCCAGCGCATCGAGTCCGAGGTCAAGCTCGCCCGCCGCGCACGCACCGCGCGGAAGGCCGAGGCCGAGAAGCGCGTCCCGAAGATCGTCTCGCACGGCCGGCGGATGGCCGCTGAGGTGTCAGCAGGTCGTCTCAGCACCGAGATGCGCGAGAAGGAGTCGGCGGCCCGGGAGGCGCACGAGGCCGCGGAACGGCGCCTGCGCGACGACGTCGCGGTGCGCATCGACCTGCCCGATCCGGGTGTGGCCGCCGGGCGCCGCGTCGCGACGATCGGCGACGGCGAGCGCTCGTGGGTCGTGCAGGGTCCCGAGCGCATCGCCCTGACCGGGCCGAACGGCGCGGGCAAGTCGACGCTGCTGCGGAGGCTGCTCGGCCTTCCGGTCGCGTGGTGCGACGAGGCCGTTCCGACGCCGGACGCCGAGCAGGCACCGCTCGGCGCGGGCCTGCACGCCGAGCTCCACGTCGAGCACGTCGGGTACCTGCCGCAGCGGGTCGACGGTCTCGTCGAGGAGGCGTCGGTGCTCGACGCCGTGCGCGCGGCCGCGCCGAACACGCCGGACCGCGAGCTGCGGAACCGCCTCGCGCGGTTCCTCCTGCGCGGAGCGACCGTCGAGCGCCCGGTGCGGAGCCTCTCGGGCGGCGAGCGCTTCCGCGTGGCGCTCGCGCGGCTGCTGCTGGCCGATCCGCCGCCGCAGCTGCTCGTGCTCGACGAGCCGACCAACAACCTCGACATCGACACGGCCGAGCAGCTGCTCGACGCGCTCCGCGCCTACCGGGGCGCGGTGCTCATCGTGAGCCACGACGAGTCCTTCCTCGCGCGGCTCGCTCCCGATGCGGTGCTCGAGCTGCGCGACGGCCGGCTGTCCGAGCGCGAGCTGGCCCCGGTCGCCTGACGGGCGACCGGCGAGGTGACGGCGGCGGCACATGCCGCCGCCGTCACCCGGTCACCACCAGTAGCCGTCGGAGGTGACCGTCACGGCGTCGCCGTCGATCTCGATGCCGCCGCTGAAGGAGATGTCGCGCTCCTCCGTGACCTCCTCGTCGTCCGAGAAGAAACCGGAGTCGATGTAGGTCGCCTCGGCGACGCCCTCCGAGGCGGTGAAGTACGTGCCGTCCTCCGCGATCTCGATCGACGGGTACGTCGCGATGCTCCACGTCACCGGGGTGTCGTCCGGATACACGTACACCTGGAACGGGCAGTCCTCGGGCTGCCCGACCGTCTGCTCGGCGCATCCGTCGAGGAGCGCCTTCACCTGCGCGTCGACCTCGTCCTGGAGCGCCGACGTCGGGCGGAAGTCGATCTCTGCGGCGCCGCCCTCGAAGCCCGCCGGACCTGCCGCGATCACGCGCACCGGATCGGCCTCGAAGAACGCCGACGAGGCGGGCTCGACGTCGTACGCGCCCGGATACACCGCGACGGTCGCCTGTCCGGACTCGTCGAACGGCACGTCCACGCCGCCGATCCGCGCTCCGCCGCCGTCGGCGTACACGAAGACCTCGGTCAGCAGCGGTGTCGCGACGCGCCAGCGCTCGAGCACGAGCCACTCGTTGTCGAGACGCTCCACCTCGAGCGACGCGCTCTGCTCGACACCGTCGAGACGGTAGGTCACGTCGACGTATCGCACGTCTCCTTCGCCCGCACCGTCCGCGACCTCGACGTCGGAGATGCGCTCCGCCGCGGCCGACAGCACCTCGTCGGTGAGGAACGCGCGCTCGGCGTTCGAGACGTTCGGGTCGACGAGCGCGCTCGCGGCCTCCGCCTGTCCGTCGGCGATGAGGCCGACGTACCGCTCGACGGCGGCGGCGGGCCCCCGGCCGGCGTTCACGACCGAGAGCGCGACGGCCGCGCCGACGCCGAGCACCGCCACCAGGGCCACGGCCCCGCCCGTCCACGCGAGCGCCTTCTTCGTGCGCGGGCTCATCGGAGCCGGCGGCGCCGGCGGCGCGGCCGGAGCCGTCACTGCGGCTTCGTCGGCAGGGCCGCCCGCGACCGGCGCCGGCGCGCCCCCGGAGAGCCAGGTCGCGACGGTCGCGCGCCCGCCGATGACCTCGAGCAGGCGAGGCGAGAGCCCGTACACCAGCGCCGGCAGCACCTGCGCGCCGAACGAGATCGCGGCGGCCCATACGAGGAGGACGAGCAGCGACCACCACGCGATCGACAGAGCGACCGTCCCCTCGCCGGAGAAGAACATCATGCTGCCTGCGCCCGCGGCCGACGCGCCGAACAGCAGCAGCGCGAACACGATCCATCCGATCAGCGCGCCAGCCGGCAGCTGCCACATCCGCGCGAGGTCGACCTGCGCGCCGCGCGGCCGCCGCACTCCGATGCGCACCGCGGCGAGAACCGCCGTGACGAGCGCGACGAGCACGGCGAGCCACAGCCACCACTGCCCCGCGCCGAACACCGTGTAGAGCTCGCTCGCGCCGCCGAAGCCGCTCGTGCCGGCGCTCGCCTCGATGCCGCCCAGCTGGGCGATCACCGCAAGGGCCGCGGCGACGTTCAGGCAGAGGACGAGAAGCAGCGGGATGGCGCCGGCCATGTCCTGCTGGACGAGCCCGATCGCGCCGCCGATGATCGCGAGCGGGGTGAACACGACCGCGAAGATCGTCGCGACCACGAGCGGCTCGCGGATGATCGCCGGAAGCGCCCCGACGTTCCGGCGGATGGCCGCCACCAGGCCTTCGCCCTGCGCCGTGCGGCGTCCGAGCTCGCGACCGAGGAAGCCGGCCGCGGTGAGGAGGAGCGTGCCGACAGCGACGAGCCGGAAGCCCGCGCTCGTCAGCAGGAAGGATGATCCCGCCTCCTCGACCCGCGGCGACAGAATCGCGACGAGCAGGAGCAGGACGAGCGACGCGGCGAGTCCCGCCGCGGCGCTCGCGATGAGCCGATGCCACACGGTCTGCTGCGGATCGCGGCGTTCGAGACGCCACGACCACCACGCGGTCACGACGAGGACCGCGAGGGTGAGGACGAGCGGGAAGACCCATGCGGATCCGCCGCCGGACGCGCTGAACATGCCAGCGGATCCGCCCAGCTGCACGCTGATCTCGCCGCCCAGGACGAGTCCGGCGCACACGAAGACGAAGCCGATGAGCACGCCCGCGCCGGCGTCCGGCGAGGCGCTCGAGCCGCCCATGCTCTCGAACGCGTCGGCGAGGGGCGCGATCGCGGCGAGGGCGAGCAGGAGGCCGGCGACGATCGTCGTGCCGAGGGCGATCCCCGCGGTCGTGAGCGCCCCGATGAGAAGGGTCCGCGGCAGCTGCGTCGGGCGCAGCGACGGGAGGACCGCCGCGGGTGCGCCAGGTGCGGCGCCGTCGGGCGACGCGGCCTGCGGGGGCTCCGGCGGTCCGGGCTGAGGCGGCAGCGGCGGGACGGGCGGCACCGGCGGATGAGGCGGGCCGGGCTCGACGGGCGGCTCGGGCTGGCCGGGCTCGACCGGCGGCTCGGGAGCCGGTTCGACGGGCGGGGCCGGCGCGGGCTCCGGCTCGACCGGCGGCGCGGGCTCCGGCTCGACCGGCGGGATGGGCTCCGGCTCGACCGGCGGAACCGGCTCCGGCTCGACCGGCGGAACCGGCGGCTCGGGCTGGACGTCGTCCGAGGACGGCGGATGGTCGTTCATGGTCATGTGATTCCCCCCTCGTGGTGCGCGATCGCGCTCCATAGACATATCGGTGTCCGCCGACACCGCGCAATTCCGATGACACCGATATCCGGCTCGCCCGCCCGCTCCCCGCGTCGCCGCGGGAGCAGGAGAATCCGCCGAGCGAAGGACGATCCGTCAGGAGCCGTCCTGGGATGGGCGGATCTTCCTGCTCCGGGTCGGGTGAATCAGACCGCGATCGACCGAGCCGGATGTCGGCGGTCCGGGAGAGGATGGATGCGTGGATGTGCTCGATCGGTTCGGCGAGGCGACGCGGGAGTGGTTCCGCGGTGCGTTCGCGGCGCCGACCGACGCCCAGCGCGGCGCGTGGGATGCCGTCTCGAAGGGCCGCCATGCCCTCGTCGTCGCGCCCACGGGCTCCGGCAAGACCCTGTCGTCGTTCCTGTGGGCGATCGACCAGGTGTTCCGCGAGAAGGCGCAGGATGACGCCGAGCGCACGCGCATCCTCTACGTCTCGCCGCTCAAGGCCCTCGGCGTCGACGTCGAGCGCAACCTGCGCTCGCCGCTCGTCGGCATCGCGCAGGCCGCGCGGCGTCTCGGGATCGAGGCGCCGACCGTGAGCGTGGGGGTGCGCTCGGGCGACACCCCGTCGGCCGACCGGCAGCGGCTCGTCCGGCACCCGCCGGACATCCTCATCACCACGCCCGAGTCGCTCTACCTCATGCTCACGAGCCAGGCGCGGGAGACCCTGCGCGGCGTGCATACCGTGATCGTCGACGAGGTCCACGCGGTCGCGGCCACCAAGCGCGGCGCGCACCTCGCGGTGAGCCTCGAGCGTCTCGACGAGCTGCTCGAGCGGCCCGCGCAGCGCATCGGGCTGTCGGCGACCGTGCGCCCCATCGACGAGGTCGCGCGGTTCCTCGGCGGTTCGGCCCACGTCGAGATCGTCGCGCCGAAGGCGTCGAAGACCTTCGAGCTGTCGGTGACGGTGCCGATCGACGACATGCAGAACCCGCCGCCGGCCGCGGGCAGCGCGCCGCCCTCCGGCGCCGAGCAGGGCGAGGACGGCGAGGACTGGTTCCTTCCCGAGACCACCGAGATCACCGGGTCGGTGTGGCCGCACGTCGAGGAGGCGATCGTCGACCGCGTGCTCGCGCACCGCTCGACGATCGTGTTCGCCAACTCGCGGCGTCTCGCCGAGCGCCTGACGGGCCGCCTCAATGAGATCTACGCCGAGCGGCTCGGTCTCGACCTGCCCGATCCCGCCGTCCCCGCCGCGATGATGGCCCAGGCCGGGCAGACCGCGGGCGCCGAGCCCGTGCTCGCCAAAGCGCACCACGGGTCCGTCTCGAAGGAGCAGCGCGCCGTCGTCGAGGAGGAGCTCAAGTCGGGTGCGCTGCGGTGCGTCGTCGCGACGAGCAGCCTCGAGCTCGGCATCGACATGGGCGCGGTCGACCTCGTCATCCAGGTCGAGGCGCCGCCGAGCGCCGCGAGCGGCCTCCAGCGGGTCGGCCGAGCGGGCCACCAGGTCGGCGAGATCAGCCGCGCGGCGCTGTTCCCGAAGCATCGCGGCGACGTGCTGCACACCGCGATCGTCACCGAGCGGATGCTCCACGGCCAGATCGAGGCGATCGCCGTCCCGCAGAACCCGCTCGACATCCTCGCCCAGCAGACGGTCGCGGCCTCCGCGCTCGGCGAGATCGAGGTCGAGCGGTGGTACGAGATCGTCCGGCGCAGCGCCCCGTTCCGCACCCTGCCGCGCAGCGCGTTCGAGGCGACGCTCGACCTGCTCGCCGGCCGCTACCCCTCCGACGAGTTCGCCGAGCTGCGGCCCCGCGTCGTGTGGGACCGCGACGCCGGCACGATCGCCGGGCGCCCCGGCTCGCAGCGCCTCGCCGTCACGAGCGGCGGGACGATCCCCGACCGCGGGCTGTTCGGGGTCTTCATCGCGGGCGAGACCCGCAACGCGCGCGTCGGCGAGCTCGACGAGGAGATGGTCTACGAGTCGCGTGTGAACGACGTCTTCACGCTGGGCACGACGAGCTGGCGCATCGTCGAGATCACGCACGATCGCGTCAACGTGCTGCCCGCGTTCGGCCAGCCCGGCAAGGTCCCGTTCTGGCACGGGGACGGGCTGGGCCGCCCCGCCGAGCTCGGCGAGGCCCTCGGCCGCTTCTCGCGCGAGATCACGAGCGCTCCCGCCGACCGCGCGGAGCAGCGCCTCATCGAGGCCGGCCTCGATGAGAAGGCGCGCGGCAACCTCCTCGCGTACCTCGCCGAGCAGCGCGAGGCGACCGGCACGCTGCCGACCGACCGCACGCTGACTGTCGAGCGCGGGCGCGACGAGGTCGGCGACTGGCGGATCATCCTGCATTCCCCCTACGGCATGCACGTGCACTCGCCCTGGGCTCTCGCGGTCAACGCGCGCATCCGCGAGCGCCTCGGCGTGGAGGGATCCGCCGTCGCGAGCGACGACGGCATCATCGCGCGCATCCCCGACACCGAGTCCGAGCCGCCCGGCGCCGAGCTGTTCGTGTTCGATCCCGACGAGCTCGAGCAGATCGTCACCGACGAGGTCGGCGGCTCCGCCCTCTTCGCGTCGCGGTTCCGCGAGTGCGCGGCCCGCGCCCTCCTCATGCCGCGCCTCAACCCGGGCAAGCGCATGCCCCTGTGGCAGCAGCGCCAGCGCTCGGCTGCGCTGCTCGAGGTGGCCAAGCGCCACCCGACCTTCCCGATCATCCTCGAGACCCTCCGCGAGGTCCTCCAGGATGTCTACGACCTGCCCGCGCTGCTCCGCGTCGCGCGCGGGATCGGCGAGCGGCGCATCCGGCTCATCGAGACCGAGCCGTCGCAGCCGTCGCCCTTCGCGCGCGATCTGCTCTTCGGCTACGTCGGCGCGTTCATGTACGAGGGCGACTCCCCGCTCGCCGAGCGGCGCGCCGCCGCGCTGTCCGTCGACCCCGCGCTCCTGAGCGAGCTCCTCGGCAAGGTCGAGATGCGCGAGCTGCTCGACCCCGACGTGCTCGCCCAGTACGAGGCCGAGGCGCAGCGGCTCGCGCCCGACCGCCGCGCGCGCGGCGTCGAGGGCACGGCCGACCTGCTGCGCGTACTGGGCCCGCTCGCGGCCGACGAGGTCGCCGCGCGCCTCGAGGACGCCGCCGACGCGCCCGCGCACCTCGCCGCCCTCGTCGACGCGCGGCGCGCCATCCGCGTGCAGATCGCGGGAGCCGACCGCTTCGCGGCAATCGAGGACGCGGGGCGCCTCCGCGACGGGCTGGGCACTGCGCTCCCCGTCGGCATCCCGGTCGCCTTCCTCGAGCCGGTCGCCGATCCGCTCGCCGACCTCGTGTCGCGGTACGCGCGCACCCACGGGCCGTTCACGACCGACGCCGTCGCGACGCGTCTCGGTGTCGGCGCTGCGGTCGCGCGCCACACGCTGCAGCGACTCGAGGCGCAGGGTCGGCTGTCCAGCGGGTTCTTCCTGCCCGAGCGCGACGGCGTGCCGCTCTCCGACGAGGTGGAGTGGTGCGATGCGGAGGCGCTGCGGCGCATCCGGATGCGCTCGCTCGCGGCGCTGCGCGGAAGCGTCGAGCCGGTCGCGCCCGACGCCTACGCGCGCTTCCTCCCCGACTGGCAGCACATCGTGCGCCCGCTCGAGGGGATCGACGGCGTCGTCGCGGTCGTCGACCAGCTCGCCGGCGTCCCGATCCCGGCGAGCGCCTGGGAGTCGCTCGTCCTGCCCTCGCGGGTGCGCGACTACGCGCCGTCCATGCTCGACGAGCTCACCGCGACCGGAGAGGTCGTCTGGTCGGGGCACGGATCCCTGCCGGGGCGAGACGGATGGATCGCACTGCACCCCGCAGACGCGGCCTCGTTCACGGTTCCCGACATCGACGGCGAGCTCGCCGAGGGCTCGCTCGAGGCGCAGCTCGTCGCGGCGCTCGCGGGCGGAGGCGCCTACTTCGCGAGCCAGCTGCGCGAGGCGACGGGAGCCGAGAACGAGCAGTCGGTCGTGGAGGCGCTCTGGAACCTCGTCTGGACGGGGCGCGTGACGAACGACACGTTCGCGCCGCTGCGCACGCTCCTCGGCGGCGGCTCGCAGAGCCACAAGGTCGCGCGCCGCACCCCTCGCGCGCGGATGTACCGAGGAGCGACCTTCCGCCCGACGACCTCGGCGCCGCCGCGGCCGCCCGCGCTCGGCGGACGCTGGTCGCTCGTCCCCCGTCCCGAGCCGGATGCCGCGGCGCGGGCCACCGCGAGCGCGTCGCTCCTCCTCGACCGCTACGGCGTCGTGACGCGCGGATCGGTGCAGAGCGAGCAGGTGCCGGGCGGCTTCGCGCAGGTCTACCGCATCCTCGCCGGCTTCGAGCAGGCCGGCCACTGCCGACGCGGCTACCTCATCGAGCAGCTCGGCGCGGCGCAGTTCGCGGCGTCCTCGACGATCGACCGGCTGCGCCAGTTCGCCGCCGTGCCCGAGCCCGCTCCCCTGCGCGCGCTCACGCTCGCCGCGACCGACCCGGCGAATCCCTACGGCGCGGCACTCGGATGGCCCGCGCTCGAGGCCGTCAAGCACCGCCCGGGCCGCAAGGCGGGCGGCCTCGTCGTGCTCGTCGACGGCGCCCTCGTCCTCTACCTCGAGCGCGGCGGACGCACGGTGCTCCAGTTCGCCGACGACGAGGAGGTGCTCGCCGCGGCGTGCCGCGACCTCGTCGCGACCGCACGATCGCGGCGGCTGGAGACCCTCACCGTCGAGCAGGTCAACGGCGAGTTCGTCTTCGGGACGACGCTCGGCCGGGCTCTGCGCGCGGCGGGTTTCGTCGAGTCGACGAAGGGCCTCACGCTGCGCCGGGAACGCGGCTGATGCCCGAGGGCGATACCGTCCACCGCGCGGCGCGTCGACTGCACGCCGCCCTCGCCGGCCGGGTGGTCACGCGGTTCGACCTCCGTGTGCCGCAGGCGGCGACCGCCGACCTGCGCGGCGAGACCGTGCACGAGGTCGTCGCGCGCGGCAAGCACCTCCTCCACCGCATCGGCGAGCACACGCTGCACACGCACCTGCGGATGGAGGGCGAGTGGCATGTGTACGCGCAGGGCGCCCGCTGGCGCCGCCCGGCCTACCAGGCGCGCGCGATCGTCTCGGCACCCGGCGTCGAGGCGGTCGGATTCGAGCTCGGCATCGTCGAACTGCTGCTCACGCGCGACGAGGAGGCGGCGGTCGGCTACCTCGGACCCGACCCGCTCGCCCCCGACTGGGACCCGGACGAGGCCGCGCGGCGCCTCGCCGCCGACACACGCGCGGCGCACGTCGCGCTCCTCGACCAGCGCAACGTCGCCGGGTTCGGCACGGAGTACGTGAACGAGCTGCTCTTCCTGCGCGGCATCGCCCCCACGCGCCCGATGTCCGAGGTCGACACCGCGGCCCTCGTCGCGCTCGGCGCGCGGGCCATCCGGCGCAACGTCGATCAGCGCACGCGCTCGTTCACGGGGGATGCGCGGCCTGGCCGGGCGATGTGGGTCTACGGGCGCGACCGGCAGCCGTGCCGTCGATGCGGGACGCCCATCCGCAAGACCGCGATGGGGCCCGACCCCACCCGCGAGCGCCGCGTGTACTGGTGCCCACGCTGCCAGCCCGAGGCCGACGACGGCCGATCAGCGGCGTGATCCTGCCAGATGCGAGCGGATCGCGCGGCGGCCATCCGGCTCGCCGATAGCGTGCGTGCCATGACGAACTCCGCAGCCGCCGCCCACTTCCGCGCGAAGCTCTCCTTCGAGACCGACCCGTCCGACGTCTTCGCCGACCAGCAGGAGGGCGCCGCGTTCGCCCTCGTCGACACCCGCTCGCAGGCCGCCTGGGATCAGGGTCATGCGGTCGGCGCGATCCACCTGCCCACGCGCGAGATCGCCGCGCGAGCTTCGGCCGAGATCCCGCACGGCACTCCGGTCGTCGTGTACTGCTGGAGCCCGGGCTGCAACGGCGGAGACAAGGCCGCGCTCGCGTTCGCGCAGCTCGGCTACGACGTGCGCCTCATGATCGGCGGCTTCGAGTACTGGGCGCGCGAGGGCTATCCCGTCGAGAGCGCCGACGGCCCGGTCGTCCGCGCGGCCGATCCGCTCGTCGCGCCGGTCGCCGCGCCGTCCTGCGTCTGCTGACAGCGAGACGGCCCCGGCTGAGCCGGGGCCGTGCGGCCTCATGCGGCGAGCAGGAAGCCCTTGCGGTCGGTGGCGACGGCTGCGCCGTCCCGGATGCTCTCGTCGTCGCCGATGCGGGAGCCGGGCGCGACCCGCGCGCCCTCTCCCACGGTCGTGCGCACTCCGATGTGGGCGTTCGCGCCGATCATGGCGCCGGGGCCGATGTGCGCCCCGACCTCGATCGTCGCCTTCGGCCCGATGAGCGCGTTGGCGTCGATCCACGCGCCGCGCGCGACGCGCGCGCCCGCGGAGATCCGCGCCCCCGGTTCGACATAAGCGCCCGCTTCCACACGCGCGTCCGGATGGACCTTCGCTCCTGTGGCGATCAGTCCACGTCCGTTCACGTGCTTGCGATAGCGCAGCAGTTCGCCGTGGTCATTCTCGATGTCGACGTAGTTCTTTCCCACGATGCCCTTCTGCGGCCCCGGGCGAGGCCGGACATCTGCGACAACGCCGGCGTCCCGGCAGGTATTCCCCTGAATGGACGCTTTCGCTGCTGCTCGATGCACCCGGCTCGACGGGGGCATTCTGGTGTTGATCGGCGGAATCGGATGGTCAGATCGCCTCGCGGGGTCGGTCCGCGTAGGCTTGCGGCATGGCGCACGGGAAGGGATCGGCACCTCGCCGCGGCGGCGCCGCCCGCGGCGGTGCGCGCGGCCGGTCCACAGGCGGACGCGCTCCCGGGCGCACGACCCCCGCGCCGAAGACGGCGCCCTCCCCGGAGCCGGAGGCGCCCCGCACCTTCCGTCTCGGCGCCGTGCCCGGCGCGACTCCCGGTCGCTGGGTGGACCGCTGGAGCAGCCGCAGGCCCGAGGTCGCCCTCGAGCTCGTGCCGCTCGAGGTCGCGGAGCAGCGCAGGGCGCTCGACGACGGGCGCGTCGACGCCGCGATCGCGCGACGCCCGATCGATGACGACGGCCTCCACGTCATCGCGCTGTACGACGAGGTGCCGGTCGTCGTGATGTCGAGCGAGTCCGACCTGACGGTCGTCGACGAGCTCGAGGCGTCCGACCTCGACGGCTCGGTGCTCATCGTGCCGGGCGACGATGTGCTCGGCCCGTTCGACCTCCCCGGCACGGTGCCGCCGCGCTTCGACACGATCGAGACGACCGCGGATGCGATCGCGACGGTCGCCACGGGCGTCGGCATCGCGATCGTGCCGATGTCCCTCGCCCGGCTGCACCACCGGCGCGACGTGACGTACCGGCCGCTCGTCGGCGGCCCGGTCTCGTCGGTCGTCTTCGCGTGGCGGCGCGACCGCGACTCCGCGGACATCCAGGACTTCGTCGGCATCATCCGCGGGCGCACGGCGAACTCCTCCCGCTGAGGTCGTCACGACGCCGCCCTCCGCGAGAACCGGAAGGCGAGCGTCGCGCCGAGCGCGATCACCGCGACTGCGGCTGCCGTCACGCCGATCGCGGTGCTCGCCGGCTCGCCCGAGAGCCGTGCGACGGCGAGCCACGAGAGCCCCCAGGCGAGCGCGAGGGCGGGCGCCAGGCGGCCGCGGCCCCGCCACCCGATGCCGACGGCGATGATCGCGATCACCGCGAGCGCGACGACGCCCGCGACGGCGGCCGCGTCGGCCCACTCCTCCGGTGCCGTCCGGGTGAGCCACGCGGCCGTGTTCGCGACCGCTGCGATCGTGACCCAGCCGAGGTGGAGGCCCGTGACACCGTCGATGAGAAGCGCGGGCAGCAGGCCCTCCCGCGCTGTGCGGACGGCGCGATGGAAGGCCAGGGCGAGCACTCCCGCGAGCGCGAAGATCACCGCGACGGTCGTGGGCAGGTCGGCGAACTGCGCCGCGAGCAGCCACAGCCCGTTGAGCACCTCCGACGCCGCCACCCACCAGCCCATCGCACGCTGGCGGACGTCTGCCCGCTGCTGCGGAAGCGCCTGCCACGCGGCATACGCGACGAGGCCGATGTAGATCGCCGACCAGATGGAGAACGCCGGGCGCGCGGGGGCGAGGTACGAGCCGTCCACATCGAGCGCGCCGCCCTGGAGATCCTGGACGGGCGTCCCGCCGAAGAGCCCTGCGCCGACCATTGCCGCGGCGATCATGAGGCACGTCGCGGCCACGACGGCGACCTGGCGGACGACGTCGCTGCGGTTCGCGTGCGCGGGAGACGAGGGGGTCATCTGCCCACGCTAACGAGCGCTCCGACCCCGATTCCGGGGGTTGACAGACCCCGGGTCAGGTGCGAGGCGCCGTGAGCAGGTCGATCTGCTCATCGAGGTAGGGAGCCAGCGGGCGGAGGAAGCCCGCGGGCGACCAGCGCACGCTGAGCACGCCGTCCTGCCATGACAGCGGGCCATCCGCCCCGCCGTCGGCGACCGCGTCGACGTCGATCGCGGACCATCCGAGGTGGAGCGTCTCCCCCTCGGCGAACCCGCCGCGGAACGCCATCGCCCGCAGCTCCGCGCGCCGCCGCTGCGACTCGGCCGCGTAGCCGCGGCGCACCTCCTCGGCGGCGCGCAGGATCTCGCCCGTCGCGAGGAGCCCGTCGCCGGTCAGCAGGAGGACGCCGAGATGCCACCCCTCGCCGACCCGCACGATTCGCGGGCGCGCGCCGAGCGCTCCGCGGAGGCGCCCCGGCTCGCGCAGCTGTCCGAGACCCTCGCGGGGGATGCCGCGAAGACGGCCGCGCGTGTCGGCGAGCAGGGCGCGGAGGTCGTCCATCCGCCCCACGATAGCCCGCTACGCGGCGGTCGGCCCATCCCCGCCGGAGCGCGGGAGGATCGACAGCGGCGCGATCGGGGCCGGGCGCTCGCCGTGCAGCTCGCGGTGCAGGCGCTCCATCCGGTCGTCGAGCTCTGCGGCTGTGACGGCCGCGTCGCGCAGGCTGTCGATGAGCCGCGCCGGCACCTGCTTGTCGTACTTGTAGTAGATCTTGTGCTCGAGGCTCGCCCAGAAGTCCATCGCGATCGTGCGGAACTGCACCTCGACGGGAACCGACACCATGCCCGTCGACAGGAACACCGGCACCTCGACGATCGCGTGGAGGCTCTTGTAGCCGTTCGCCTTCGGGTGGGCGATGTAGTCCTTGACCTCGCGCACGCTGATGTCGTCCTGGCTCACGAGCAGCTCGAAGAGCCGGTACGCGTCGGTCACGAAGCTGCAGGTCACGCGGACGCCCGCGATGTCGAGGATGCTCGCGCGGATGGCCTCGATCGTCGGCTCGATGCCCTTGCGGTCGGCCTTCTCGGCGATGCTGTCCATCGACTTGAGGCGGCTCGAGACGTGCTCGATCGGGTTGTAGGCGTGCTGGTGCTCGAAGTCCTCGCGGAGGATGGAGAGCTTCGTCTCGATCTCGCGCATCCCGAAGCGGTACTCGTTGAGGAACCGCTGCATCTCATCGCGGAGCGAGCGAGCGTGCTCCAGCATGTCCTCGTCGACGGGGATCGAGCTCATGAGGCCCACGCTAGGGTCGCGCGCTATGGGATCCCTGTGAGATCCGCCTGGAGCACCCTGGCGCGGCGTTAGCCTGGGGCCATGGGCACTCTCTACTACGGCGCATCCGCGACGCCGATCTCCGTCGAAGACCGTGCTCTCGCGCACCTCAAGGTCGTGATCATCAGCAAGCTGCGCCGCGACGAGAGCTTCTCCGTCTCGTGGCGCCACCGCGAGGGCGAGCCCGAGGGCCGCAGCACCATCTGGGTGCACCCTGCGATCCCGCTGCGCTTCGAGTTCGAGGAGCCCGTCGCCCCCGAGCTCGACCGCCAGTGGCTCGAGGACCTCGCCGTCTCGGCCAACGCGCTCGGCGGCATCCAGCTCGTCGAGGAGCCGCCGACGCACGGCTGACGGGTCAGAGCGGGTCGCCTCCGGGCGCCTCGGCCGGCTCCGCCGGCTCGGGCATGATCGTGAGCCCCGACGGCCCGCTCGCGGCCTTCATGAGCTCATCCAGCCAGACCCGGTTGAGCCGCGGCGAGCGCCCGCCGGAGAACTGGAACTGCAGGGGCACCGCGGGGTGCAGCCAGAAGCTGCGACGCCCCGTGCCCTCGCCCAGGGACGCATCGAACATGAAGGGCTCGGAACGGCGGAGCTTGTTCATGACCACGATACGCAGATGCGCAAGGGTACGGTCGTCCATTTCGACGGAGTCGCCGCCCAGTCCGTAGATGAATTTGCCCACGAAGCGACTCTAACCGGTACAGGCGTCGAAAATCACGGCTTCGTCACGGGGAGTCAGATCGCGTCGGCCGGCCCGGGCCGATTCCGGTGCACCTCGCCGCGCCACCCGCCCGTCGCGGTGCCGCGCGCCTCCATGTACTCCTTGAACCGCTCGAGGTCCCGCTGCGCCTGCGCGGAGTCGACGCCGATGGCGGCGCCGAACGACTCGAGCATCCCCTCCGGCTCCCAGACCATGCGGAGCGTCACACGCGTGCCGTTCTCGACGCGCGCGAAGTCGACCCGCCCGACGTGGAAGATCCCGTCGGTGCTCTGCCAGACGATGTGGTCGTCCGGCACCTGATCGACGATGTCAGCGTAGAAATCCTCCGTGAATCCGCCGATCGTCACCGACCAGCGCGAGCGCACCTCGTCGATCTGGCGGACGGATCTCACCGCGCCGAGGTACTCGGGGAAGGTCTCGATCTGGGTCCACTGGTTGTAGACCTCTTCGAGCGGCGCCTCCACGTCGATCTCTGCGCTCAGCGATGTGGCCATGGTGCCTCCTCCCGGCGGCTCCGTCCCCAGGTCGCCGCCCCGTCGCTAGCCAGGCTAGGCAGCGCCTCCCGACCAGGCACCCGGGTTGACGCCACGGGGCTCGCGATGTATCGGCTGGGTGCGCGGCACCCACCCTGTCCTAGCCGGGCGCGTCGCGCGCCGTCAACCTCCTCCCGCGCGGCGGAGAAGCGCCATAGGGTGACGGCATGTCAGCACAGGTCAAGGGCGCATCCGATGACGACGAGACCGTCGGGATGCGCGTCGTCTTCTGGTCCTGGTTCTCGATCGTCGCGGTCGGACTCGCGATCATGATCGTCCTTCCGCTGACCGGCCGCTGAGGAGGGGTCCATGCCGCGCTTCATCCGCGACAACGCGCTGTCGCTCTTCTTCCTCGCGATCTTCGTCGCGACCCTCGTCGGGCAGGCGTTCGTGGGCCACGCGAACAACAACGAGGAGCTCGTCCGCCACGGCCAGCCCGAGATCCCGCTCGGCGAGTTCGTCACGTCGTCTGCGTTCCTCGTCGACGTCGCCGAGAACTGGCAGAGCGAGTTCCTGCAGTTCTTCCTCTTCATCCTCGCGACCGTGTGGCTCATCCAGCGCGGCTCGCCCGAGTCCAAGCGCCCCAGCGATGAGGGCCCCGGCACCGACGAGGACCAGATCGTGGGAGAGCACGCTCGGGCCGACTCCCCCGCCTGGGCGAAGCTGCGCGACTGGCGCCAGACGCTGTACGGCAACTCCATGCTCATCGTCATGGGCGCGATCTTCGTGCTCTCCTGGTTCGCGCAGTCGCTCGGCGGGCTCGTGGTCGCGAACGACGAGGCCGCGCAGCACGGCGAGCCCGCGATGACCTGGCTCGCGTACGTCGCGGGGCCGGAGTTCTGGAACCGGACGCTGCAGAACTGGCAGTCCGAGTTCCTCGCGGTCGGCTGCATGGTCGCCTTCTCCATCTACCTCCGCCAGCGCGGGTCCGCCGAGTCGAAGCCCGTCGGAGCGCCGCACGCGGAGTCGTCGATCGAGTCGGAGTGACGCGCTCCTCCAAGGGCCGTGCGAGCGCGGTCTGAGAGGATGGCCGGATGACCGCGACCCTCGTGGCCGGCGGGATCGCCGGCGGATACGGCCACCGGACGCTCTTCTCGGGGGTGGACCTCACGGTGTCCCCGGCCGATGTGGTCGGGGTCGTCGGCGTGAACGGAGCGGGCAAGTCGACGCTGCTGCGCATCCTCGGCGGCGTGTTCGAGCCGCAGGCCGGCACGGTGTCGCTCTCTCCCGCCGACGCGTTCGTGGGCTACCTGCCGCAGGAGCACGAGCGCGTCGAGGGCGAGAGCGTCGCGGCGTACCTCGCGCGGCGCACGGGGTGCCAGGCGGCGAGCGCGGAGCTCGAGTCCGCGGCGGCGGCGCTCGCCGACCCGGCCGCCCATCCTTCGGGCGTGGACCCCGCAGACGCGTACGCGTCGGCGCTCGATCGCTGGCTCGCGAGCGGGGCGGCCGACCTCGACGAGCGCATCCCCGCAGTCCTCGCCGACCTCGGTCTCGAGCTGGACGGCGAGGCGGCCGGCCGCACCCCGATGACCTCCCTCTCCGGCGGTCAGGCCGCGCGGGTGGGCCTCGCGGCGCTCCTCCTCTCGCGCTTCGACCTCGTGCTGCTCGACGAGCCGACGAACGATCTCGATCTCGACGGCCTCGCGCGTCTCGAGGCGTTCGTGAAGGGGGTCCGCGGGGGCGTCGTGCTCGTGAGCCACGACCGCGAGTTCCTCTCCCGCTGCGTCACGCGCGTGCTCGAGCTCGACCTCGCGCAGTCGTCGAACCGCGTGTTCGGCGGCGGGTACGACGCCTACCTCGAGGAGCGCGAGGTCGCGCGCCGTCATGCCCGCGAGGCGTACGACGAGTTCGCCGAGAAGAAGGCCGACCTCGTCGCCCGCGCGCGCGTGCAGCGGGAGTGGTCGAGTCAGGGCGTGCGGAACGCGCTCCGCAAGGCGCCCGACAGCGACAAGCTGCGTCGCAGGGCGTCGACGGAGTCGTCGGAGAAGCAGGCGCAGAAGGTGCGGCAGATGGAGAGCCGGATCGCGCGACTCGAGGAGGTCGAGGAGCCGCGCAAGGAATGGCAGCTGCAGTTCACGATCGGCGCCGCGCCGCGCTCGAGCACGGTCGTCTCGACGCTGACCGGAGCCGTGTTCCGGCGCGGCGACTTCGCCCTCGCTCCGGTGTCGCTGCAGGTCGACGCGGGCGACCGCATCGGCATCACCGGGCCGAACGGCGCGGGCAAGTCGACGCTCCTCGCCGCGCTGCTCGGGAGGATCGCTCCCGACGAGGGCTCGGCGAGCCTCGGCGCGAGCGTGCGGATCGGCGAGATCGACCAGGCGCGCTCGCTGCTGGCCGGGGCGACCCCGCTCGCTCGGCGCTTCGAGGAGATCGTCCCCGCGCTCACCCCGGCCGAGGTGCGCACCCTGCTGGCGAAGTTCGGTCTGCGCGCCGACCACGTGTCGCGGGCCGTCGGGGATCTGTCCCCCGGCGAGCGCACCCGCGCCGGCCTCGCCGTGCTCCAGGCGGTCGGCGTGAACCTCCTCGTCCTCGACGAGCCGACCAACCACCTCGACCTGCCCGCGATCGAGCAGCTCGAGCAGGCGCTGGACGGGTACGAGGGCACCCTGCTCCTCGTCACGCACGATCGCCGGATGCTCGAGAACGTGCGCACCGAGCGGCGCTGGCACGTCGAGGCGGGCGTCGTCACCGAGCGGTGACCCCGCGAAGACGGCGACGGGCGCCGGAGGCTCTCACACAGCCGTCCGGCGCCCGCGCCCCTCACGCTCTCAGGACACGAGCTCCTTGAGGCGCGTCGCGAGCTCCTCGCTCGTGTGCACCTCCTGCTCCCGGTTCTCCTCGAGCAGCTTGAGCGCATCGGATGCCCCGAGCGCGGTCACGGGGATGATGAGCGACTGGTAGGCGGCCATCTCGTAGTGCTCGTTGCCGAGCGCGGCCGAGAGGGTCACCTGGTCGCGCAGCGGCTTCGCCGTCTTCGCGATGAGCGACTCGGCCTGCTTGCTGATGCCCTTCGTGCTGGGGGACGCGGCGGTCGACTCCGGCACCTCGAGCAGCTGGAAGACCTTCTTCAGGTTCTCGATCTGCTGCTTCGTCTCATCGGCGTGATGCCGGAACAGCTTCTTCACATCGGGCGACGCCGCCGCCTCCGCGAGCTCGCCGAGTGCGGCAAGCGAGTCGTCCTCCATCGTCAGCGCGGTGCGCAGCTGCAGCCGCAGCAGGTCCTCGGGGGTCTCGAGGTTGACCTGGCTCATGCGTCCTCCTTCTGTCGACGACCGGCCCGTGCCGGCTGCCTTCGACGCTAGGGGCGGTCGCCGCTCCCGCCCAGCCGCTTGCCAGGGCACCTCGCGCCCTGCTAACGCGCGGTGCGCGGTCAACGCCATGGAAGCGCTTCTGTCAAGCCGGTACCCCGCGACCCGGCCCGCTCCTAGCCTCGGCACCGTCCGGGTGCCGCAGCACCCGAGGAGGAAGTGGCCCCGACCGGGCCGATCGCGAAGGAGCCGCATCATGCGCACACGAAGGCACTCCCATCCGCTTCTCGTCACGACCGCCGTGGGCGCGGCGGCGCTCGTGACGCTCTCGGGATGCGCCGTCGGCACGGGCGGCCAGAGCGGCGCCGACGATGCCGAGTACTCCTCCGACGCGACCCTCGACGGCGAGCTCTCGGTCATGGGCTTCTCGGGCGTCGACGAGGTCGCGACCTCGCGCATGGACTTCGCCGAGCAGCAGCTCGGGGACGGCGTCGAGGTGAAGCTCACGGAGGGCGAGCTCGACCTGCAGCAGTTCCTGTCCGCCGCCGCGACGGGGTCCCCGCCCGACCTCATCTACGCCAACCGCGACCAGATCGGATCGCTCGCCGCGCGCGGCGCCATCCTCCCCCTCGGCAGCTGCTTCGAGGGCGAGGGCATCGACGCCGACGCGTTCGTCGAGCCCGCGCTCGAGCAGGTGACGCTGGGCGGCGAGGTCTACGGCGTGCCCGAGTTCAACACCGTGCAGATCACGATGGCGAACGCCGACCTCCTCGAGGAGGCGGGGCTGTCGGTCGACGACGTGAACGGCTCGGACTGGGAAGCCATGTCCGCCGCCAACGAGGCGCTCATGCAGCGCGACGGCTCGCTCTCGGTGATCGGCGTCGACAGCAAGCTGCCCGAGTTCTTCCCGCTGTGGGCGCGTGCCAACGGCGTCGAGCTGCTCAGCGAGGATGGCCGCGAGGCGAACCTCGACGATCCCGCGGCGATCGAGGCGCTCGAGTGGGCCGTCGGCATCTACGACGCGCAGGGCGGCTTCGGCGACGTCAAGGCGCTGCGCGACTCCGCCGACTTCTTCGGCGAGGGCAACCAGTTCGCCACGGGCGTCCTCGGCGCGATGCCGATGGAGCAGTGGTACGTCAACGTGCTCAACGACGTCTCCCCCGATGCGCCGATGGTCTTCAACACGGTCCGCGACCACGAGGGCGAGCCGATCGCCTACGCGTCCGGCTCTGCCTGGGCGATCCCGTCCGGCGCCGAGAACCCCGAGGCCGCGTGCCGCTGGGCGCGCGCCATGACGTCGGTCGACGCCTGGATCGCGGCTGCCGAGGCTCGCCTCGACCTCCGCGAGGAGGAGGGCAAGCCGTTCACGGGCATCCTCACCGGCAACGCCGAGGCCGACGAGCAGATCCGCGAGATGGTGACCTCGGGCGGGGAGCCGTGGGACAGCGCGGTCGAGGCCGTGTACGAGGCCAACGAGCACACCTTCACCCTGCCAGCGAACCCCGCCGACGCGGAGTTCGAGGCCGCGCTCAACGACGCGATCAACGACGTGCTGTCGGGCGACGCGGAGGCGGCCGATGCGCTCACCCGCGCCCAGGAGACCGCCCAGGAGGCGCTCGACGAGGCCTGGGCCAAGGTCGAGGAGGGGTCGTGAGGGCGCGCGAGACGCGCGCGGCTCTGCTCTTCCTCAGTCCCTGGATCATCGGCTTCGCCGTCTTCACCGCCTGGCCCATCCTTTACAGCGCCTACCTGTCGCTGACGGACTACGACGTCATCAACGATCCGTCGTTCGTCGGGTTCGACAACTACGCCGAGCTGTTCTCGGACCCGAAGGTCTCGCTCGCGCTCGGCAACACGCTGTTCTTCACGGCCGTCCAGGTGCCGGCCTACGTGATCGTGTCGCTCGTGCTCGCCGTCCTGCTGCAGCGCGCGGGGCGGGCGTCCGGCTTCTTCCGCACGGTCTTCTTCCTCCCGAAGATGACCCCTCCGGTCGCCGTGGGCATCCTGTTCCTCCTGCTCTTCAACGGGCAGAGCGGGCTGTTCAACTCCGCGCTCGGCGCCGTCGGCATCGACGGGCCGTCGTGGACGACGGACGGCTCGTGGGTGAAGCCGGGCCTCGTCATCATGAGCCTGTGGACCGTCGGCTCGTCGGTGCTCATCCTGCTCGCGGCGCTGCGCGGCGTCCCCGAGGAGCTGTACGAGTCGGCGCGGCTCGACGGGGCGGGCGCGTGGCGCAGGCTCACGAGCGTGACCCTGCCGATGATCAGTCCCGCGCTGTTCTTCGTCGTCGTCGTGAACACGATCGCGGGGCTGCAGACCTTCGACGAGGCGTACACGGCGTTCTTCGGCGCGGGCAACACGACCTACGCCAACGATGCCGCGCTCTTCTACGTCATCTACCTGTTCCAGCAGGCGTTCGAGTTCCTCCACATGGGATACGCGTCGGCGCTCGCGTGGCTGCTGTTCCTCATCGTCATGGTGGTGACGGCCGTGCAGGTGATCGTCTCGCGCCGCCTCGTGTACTACGAGGGAGGTGCGCGATGACCGCCGGGCTCCGGGTCCGCGTCGGGCGCTGGGCGACCTGGATCGCGCTCGTCGCGGCCGGGCTCGTGTTCGCCTATCCCTTCGCCTGGCTCGTGAGCGCGTCGTTCAAGCCGCGCGGCGAGGTGTTCGACAACCGGCTCATCCCCCGGACCTTCACGTGGGACAACTACGTGCAGGTCTGGCAGGAGGCGCCGGTCGCGCTGTGGCTGCTCAACACCGCGGTCGTCACGGTGCTCGCCGCGACGGCGGTGACGCTCTCGAGCGCGATGGTCGCGTGGGGCTTCGCGTACTACCGCTTCCGCGGCCGCGGCGTGCTCTTCGCACTCGTCCTCGGCTCGATGATGCTCCCCGGGGCGGTGACGATGATCCCGACGTTCCTCATCTGGAACGCGCTCGGGCAGGTCGGCACGCTCACCCCGATGTGGGCGCACAACCTGTTCGGCAGCGCGTTCTACATCTTCCTCCTGCGCCAGTTCATGCTGTCGCTCCCGCGCGATCTCTTCGACGCCGCTCGCGTCGACGGGGCGAACGCGTGGCAGCTGTTCTGGCGCATCGCGATGCCGCTGTCGCGCCCCGCCATCGCCGTCACGCTGGTCTTCGAGGTGCAGGCGGTGTGGACCGACCTCATGCGCGCCCTCATCTACCTCCGCGACTCGGCGACCTTCACCATCCCGCGCGGTCTCAAGGCGCTCGTCGACGCCTTCGGCTTCGGCGGCGAGTGGCACTGGGAGATCCTCGTCACGGCGAGCGTCATCACGACGGTGCCGATGATCATCCTCTTCTTCCTCGCCCAGCGGCACATCGTGGAGGGCGTCGTCGCCGGCGGTGTGAAGGGGTGACGCGCGGAGGCGCCCGGCGGCCTCGGCCGCCGGGCGCCTCCGCAAGCGAGCGCTGCCGTCAGGCTGCGGCGCCCGCCTCGCTGCGGATGAACTGGACGTCCTCATCGCTGAGCTTCGTCCCGTCCTCGACCAGCACGCCCGATGCGTTCGAGACCTCCTGCCGGACGGTGCCGACCAGCGGCGCCGCCGGGTACTCCAGGAGGAACTCCTTCGCCTCGGCCGCGAGGTGCGACCACCACTCCCGGATGGGAGGCAGTTCGTCGGCCATGACAGCTCCTTCCGTCGGTGCTCGAACGGTAGATCCGCGGGGCCGCGGGCTTCCATCCGATTGACAGGGCTTCCCCGACGGTGCTAGCCGCGTCGGGCGAACGCCTCCAGGCGCGCGGCGGCGAACGGCGTCGCGGCCTCGCGCGCGATCGCCGCGCGCTCGGCGGCGAGCGCGTCGGCGTACGATCCGTCGAGATCGAGGAGCTCCTTCGTCGCGGACGGCGCGGTCGGACCCGCGCTCCGGATGGCCGAGAGCACGTCGGCGACGGATGCGTCGAGCTCCTCGGGGGTCGCCACCCGCGTGAGGAGCCCCCAGTCGAGCGCCGTCGCGGCGTCGATCCGGCGACCGGTGAGGAGGAGGTCGCGCGCACGCCGCTCACCGATGGCGCGCGGCAGCAGAGCGGTCGCGCCGCAGTCGGGCACGAGGCCGATCGCGCCGTACGCCGGGGTGAACGTGGCCGTGTCGACGGCGACCGCGACGTCGGCGGCGAGCACGATGCCGATCCCGGCGCCCGCGACGATGCCGTTCACGCGCGCGACCACGGGCTGCCGCACCGCCCGCAGCGCCGTCATCGCACGGTTGGCCGCCCCGACGAGGTCGAGCATGAAGGCGGAGCGGTCGTCGGCCGCGGCCATCGCCTGCACGTCCCCGCCCGCCGTGAACGCGCGGCCCGTGCCAGTGACCACGACGATCTCGGCGTCGGAGGCTGCGGCGCGCTGCGCGGCGTCCGCGAGCGCCTCGGCGATCTCGATGTCGAGCACGTTGAGCCGCTCCGGCCGGTTCAGCGTGATCGTCGCGACGGCATCGGCGACCTCGAGCAGCACGGCGTCCATCGGCTTCCTCCCTCCCGCGTCCTCGGCGACGCGGCCCCGGCCATCCTGCCACGGCCATCCGGCCCGCTCTTCCCGCCCGCGCGCTTCGCCGGTAGCGTCGAGCCAGGCAGACGACGGCGCGGCAGGCGCTCGGACGAGACAGAGCGGGGTGGGGCGATGGAGCTCGCTGGCGCATCGGCGGTGGTGACGGGAGGCGCGTCGGGGCTCGGTCTCGCGACCGCGCGGCGTCTCGCGCAGGCGGGGGCGCACGTCGTCGTCGTCGACCTTCCTGGCGCACCCGGAGAGGCGGCGGCAGCGGAGATCGGCGGCACATCGGCGCCGGCCGATGTCGTCGACGCCGCCCAGGTGGACGCCGCCCTCGACGCCGCCGAGGACCGCGGCCCTCTGCGCGCGCTCGTGCACTGCGCCGGGCGCATCACGCCCGTCCGGCTGATCGAGCGCGACGGGTCGCCCGGATCGCTCGAGGCGTTCGAGCAGGTCGTGCGCGTGAACCTGATGGGCACGTTCAACGTGCTCCGCCTCGCGGCCGCGCGGATGGCCCGCAACGAGCCGCAGGACGGCGAGCGCGGCGTGTGCGTTCTCACGGCGTCGGTCGCGGCGTTCGAGGGGCAGATCGGCCAGATCCCCTACACGGCGTCGAAGGCGGGCGTCGCCGGCATGACCCTCGTCGCGGCGCGCGACCTCGCGTCGAAGCTCATCCGCGTCGCGACCATCGCCCCCGGCACGTTCGACACGCCCATGCTCGCGTCGCTGCCCGACGAGGTGCGCGCGTCGCTCGCCGCCGCCGTGCCGCACCCGGCGCGCCTCGGGCGCCCCGAGGAGTTCGCGGCGCTCGCGGCGCACATCGTCGAGAACGCCATGATCAACGGCGAGACGATCCGCCTCGACGGCGCAATCCGCATGCCCCCGCGGTGATCGCGGCCCCCGCGCCCGGTCGCCCCGCGCCGTGGCACCCTGGAGACATCCGCTTCACGACCACGGAGGCCTGCCGATGACCGTCATCCACCCCGTCCGCACGTACCGCAGCGAGGAGCCGCTCCCCCGCGAGCAGCAGCTGGCCTGGCGGATCGCCGAGGTCGCCGCGGACCCCGTGGAGGTCGAGGACGACGTCGTCGACATGGTGATCAACCGCGTGATCGACAACGCCGCAGTCGCTGCCGCATCGCTCACGCGCGGCCCCGTCGTCGCGGCCCGCGCGCAGGCGCTCGACCACCCGGTCTCCCGCGGCGGAGCGGGCGCCACGGTGTTCGGGTGCGCGCTCGACGAGCACACGAGCCCCGAGTGGGCGGCGTGGGCGAACGGCGTCGCCGTGCGCGAGCTCGACTACCACGACACGTTCCTCGCGGCCGAGTACTCGCACCCCGGCGACAACATCCCGCCGCTCGTCGCGGTCGCCCAGCATGTCGGCGCGGACGGCCGCGCTGTCGTCCGCGGGATCGCGACCGGCTACGAGATCCAGATGGACCTCGTGCGCGCGATCAGCCTCCACAAGCACAAGATCGACCACGTCGCGCACCTCGGGCCGTCGGCCGCCGCGGGCATCGGGACGCTGCTCGGCCTCGCGCCCGAGGTCGTCTTCCAGGCCGTGTCGCAGGCGCTCCACACGACGACCGCCACGCGGCAGTCCCGCAAGGGCGAGATCTCGACGTGGAAGGCCCACGCGCCCGCCTTCGCCGGGAAGATGGCCGTCGAGGCGGTCGACCGCGCCATGCGCGGGCAGACCTCGCCCTCCCCCATCTACGAGGGCGAGGACGGCGTGATCGCGTGGCTCCTCGACGGACCAGAGGGCCGCTACGAGGTGCCCCTGCCCGCCCCCGGGGAGCCGAAGCGGGCCATCCTCGACTCGTACACGAAGGAGCACTCGGCCGAGTACCAGGCGCAGGCGTGGATCGACCTCGCGCGGCGCCTCGGCTCCGCGCGCCCCGAGCTGCGCGATCCCGAGAATATCCGCTCGATCGTGCTGCACACGTCGCATCACACGCACGTCGTCATCGGCTCGGGCTCGGGCGACCCGCAGAAGTACGACCCGACGGCGTCGCGCGAGACGCTCGACCACTCGATCCCGTACATCTTCGCTGTCGCGCTGCAGGACGGCGGGTGGCACCACGTCGACTCGTATGCGCCCGAGCGGGCCGCGCGCGGCGACACCGTCGCGCTCTGGCGCAAGATCACCACGACCGAGGACCCGGAGTGGACCCGCCGCTACCACTCCGAGGATCCCGACGAGAAGGCGTTCGGCGGGCGGGTCGAGATCGTCCTCGCGGACGGCACGACCGTCGTCGACGAGATCGCGGTCGCCGACGCGCACCCGCTCGGAGCACGTCCGTTCGCGCGCGCGGACTACGTGCGCAAGTTCCGCACGCTCGCCGAGCCCGTGCTCGACGACATCGAGATCGAGCGGTTCCTCGACCTCGCGCAGCGCCTGCCCGAGCTCACCCCCGCCGAGGTCGCCCAGCTCACGATCGTCGCGCGCGCGGGCGTGCTCGAGGCCGTCGCCCTGCCGAAGGGACTCTTCTGATGCTGTACGCGCAGACGCCGGCGCACGAGAAGCGCCGCCTGCTCCGCGAGCGGCTCGCGTCGGGCGAGCTGCTCCGCTTCCCCGGCGCCTTCAACCCGCTCTCCGCGCGTCTCATCGAGCGCAAGGGGTTCGACGGCGTGTACATCTCGGGCGCCGTGCTGTCAGCAGATCTCGGGCTGCCCGACATCGGGCTCACGACGCTGACCGAGGTCGCGCAGCGCTCGGGTCAGATCGCGCGGATGACCGAGCTGCCCGCGATCGTCGACGCCGACACGGGCTTCGGCGAGCCGATGAACGTCGCGCGCACCGTCCAGACCCTCGAGGACGCGGGCGTCGCGGGCCTCCACATCGAGGACCAGGTGAACCCCAAGCGGTGCGGCCACCTCGACGGCAAGGAGGTCGTCGACGTCTCGACCGCGACGCAGCGCATCCGAGCCGCCGCCGACGCCCGCCGCGACGGGAACCTCCTCATCATGGCGCGCACCGACATCCGCGCGATCGCCGGCCTCGACGCCGCGATCGACCGCGCGAAGGCCCTCGTCGACGCGGGTGCGGACGCGATCTTCCCCGAGGCGATGAAGGACCTCCGCGAGTTCGAGGCGGTCGCGTCGGCCCTCGACGTGCCGGTGCTCGCGAACATGACCGAGTTCGGCAAGAGCGACCTGTTCACCGTCGACCAGCTGCGCGACGCGGGCGTGCGGATGGTCATCTGGCCCGTCTCGCTGCTGCGGATGGCCATGGGCGCGGCCGAGCGCGCCCTCGACACCCTGAACGCGGACGGCAGCCTCGACGCCCAGGTCGGCGCGATGCAGCACCGCGCCGACCTCTACGAGCTCATCGACTACTCCGGATACAGCCGGTTCGACGCCGGCGTCTACGACTTCACGATCGAGAAGTGACAGGAGCGCGAACATGACGGACATCAAGAAGGGGCTCGTGGGCGTCGTCGTCGACGAGACGGCCGTGTCGAAGGTCGACCCCGAGACGAACAGCCTGCTCTACCGCGGCTACCCCGTGCAGGAGCTCGCCGCGACGCAGCCGTTCGAGGCGGTCGCCCACCTGCTGTGGCACGGCGAGCTGCCGACCGACGACGAGCTCGCGACCCTGCGGGCCGAGGAGCGGCGCCATCGCGCGCTCGCGCCCGAGGTCAAGGCCGTCATCGACCTCGTCCCGACGGCCGCGCACCCCATGGACGAGGTCCGCACCGCGGTGAGCGCCCTCGGCGCCGCCGAGCTCGGCGGCCTGAGCGCCGTGGCCTCGGGCGGCACGGCCGAGCAGAACCTCGACCGCAGCCTGCGCCTCTTCGCGGCCCTCCCCGCGATCGTCGCGTACGGCCAGCGCCGCCGCCGCGGGCTCGAGGCCATCCCTCCGCGCGATGACCTCGACTACGCGGCGAACCTCCTCTGGATGACCTTCGGCGAGGAGCCGCACCCGGTCGTCGTCGACGCGTTCAACCGCTCGATGATCCTGTACGCCGAGCACTCCTTCAACGCCTCGACGTTCACCGCGCGGGTCGTGACGTCGACGCTCAGCGACCTGTACTCCGCGGTCACGGCGGCGATCGGCGCGCTCAAGGGCCCGCTGCACGGCGGCGCGAACGAGGCCGTGCTCGACATCTTCGACGAGATCGGCGAGGCGTCGAACGTCGTGCCGTGGCTCGACGACGCGCTCGCGCAGAAGCGCAAGATCATGGGCTTCGGGCACCGCGTGTACAAGCGCGGCGACTCGCGCGTTCCGACCATGCGCGCCGCGCTCGAGTCGCTCGTCGCGCACTACGACCGGCCCGAGGTGCTCGAGCTCTACACGGCGCTCGAGACAGAGTTCGTGAACCGCAAGGGCATCTACCCGAACCTCGACTATCCGTCGGGCCCGGCGTACAGCCTCATCGGCTTCGACACGCTGACCTTCACGCCGCTCTTCGTCGCGGCGCGCGTGACGGGATGGACCGCGCACATCATGGAGCAGGCCGCGTCGAACGCGCTCATCCGCCCGCTCTCGGCGTACACCGGCCCCGCCCAGCGCCGGGTGCCCGGCTACGAGCCCGACGAGATCGACCGCGAGATCGCCGAGCGCGCGGAGGAGTCGGCCTGACACCGGCCGACGGCAGGACGAGGAGGTCCGGATGTCCGAGAGGGTCGCGATCGTATCGGGAGCGCGCACGCCCGTGGGGTCGTTCGCGGGAGCGTTCCGCGACACCGACGCGCATCTGCTCGGCGCCGCCGCGGTCGGCGAGGCGCTGCGCCGCGCCGCCGTCGACGGCGCGGAGGTCGGCGAGGTCGTGATGGGCTGCGTCGCGCAGTACGGAGCCGACGCCTACAACGCGCGCCGTGTCGCGCTCGCGGCCGGGCTCGCCCCGAGCGTGCCCGCCCTCACCGTGAACCGGCTCTGCGGCTCGGGCCTGCAGGCGATCTGGTCGGGCGCGCAGGAGCTCCTCTGGGGCGACGTCGACGTCGTCGTCGCGGGCGGCGACGAGAGCATGTCGCGCACGCCCTTCCTCGTCGACGACGCCCGCGGCAACGCGCGCTTCGGCGACCGCGCCCTCCGCGACGGGACCCTCGCGATCCTCACCGACCCGTTCAGCGGCCGCCACATGGGCACGACGGCCGAGACCGTCGCCGAGCGGTACGGCGTGTCCCGGGCCGAGCAGGACGCGTTCGCGCTCGAGAGCCAGCGGCGGGCCGCGAGCGACGCCGCGCGCGCGGCGTTCGCGGAGGAGATCGTGCCCGTGACGACGGCCGGGCGCACGCCGGTCGAGGTGTCGCAGGACGAGCATCCGCGCCCCGACACGACCCTCGAGGCGCTCTCGCGCCTGCGGCCCGCCTTCCAGGAGGGCGGCACGGTCACGGCCGGCAACGCGTCAGGGATCAACGACGGCGCGGCCGCGACCGTGCTCCTGCGCGCATCGGATGTCCGTGCGCGCGGGCTCGACGCGCTCGCGACGATCGAGGCGGTCGCGACCGCGGGCATCGAGCCCGGTCTCATGGGGTACGCGCCCGTCATCGCGCTGGCCCGCCTGTTCGAGCGGACGGGGCTCGCGCCGCAGGACGTCGACGTCTTCGAGGTGAACGAGGCGTTCGCCGCGCAGGCCGTCGCGGTCATCCGCGACGCCGGCCTCGACCCCGCCCGGACGAACCCCTACGGCGGCGCGATCGCCCTGGGCCATCCCGTCGGCGCGACCGGAGCCATCCTCGCGGTGCGCGCGGCTCTCGATCTGCGCCGCCGCGACCTCGAGTTCGCGGTCGTCACGCTCTGCATCGGCGGCGGTCAGGCGATCGCTGCTCTGCTGCGCCGCTGGGAAGGATGAGCGGCAAACGCTTTCCTGCGCGGGATCTCGGCGCGGAGGGGCGCGTCATCTTGCGGAAACTCTAAAGATCGGCGTTTTCTTCGCGAGGTTTCTTCTCCTGCACCCCTTGCGGGAGGCGCATCCTGGACTCGACGCGGCACCGACCGCCCCCAGATCGCCGACAGAAGGAGAACACCATGAACGCTCCGGCCCTCGAGTACGACACCGACGCCTTCGACTTCGCCGCGGTTCCGGCGTGGTTCGACCGCCACCCGTCGCAGGCGGAGGGCGAGGACGACTGATCCTCCCCCGCACCTCCCGCGACGACGCGCGGCAGCGCCCCCTCCATCGACGGAGGGGGCGCTGCGCTGTCAAGGCCTTCCGAACGGGCGCGCCGCGCGGGAGACTGGCCTCATCCGAAGAGAGAGGTGCGACATGAGCACGTTCCCCGACCAGCCCTCACGTCCCTCGGACCCCGAGCACCGTCACCCCTCCCAGGCCGAGGGCGAGGACCCCGACGAGATCGAGTCGTCGAGCGATCCGATCGAGTTCGGGCATCCCTCGCAGGCCGAGGGCGAGGACGACTGAGCGCGGAGCTCAGATCGCGGCGATCGTCCAGGACGCCACCTCGACGGGCGCTCCCGGCTCGAGGAGGACGAGGTCCGTGCCCGAGTTGAAGGCGTCGGGCGGGCACGTCATCGGCTCGACCGCGAGACCGGCGCGGTGCCCCGCGCCGCGGCCGGGCAGGTCGGCGGTGTGGATCTGCACCCACGGGCAGCGCTCGTCCCAGGACATCCGCACGCCCGAGCCGTCGCCGTCCGTCAGCGAGACGACAGCCAGCGCCCCCTGTCTCGCGAGGCCCGTGTAGGCGTGGTCGATCTCGACGGCGCCGATGCGGCGCGCGTCGCGGAAGTCGAAGCGCTCGGCGTCGTCGGTCACGGGGGCGAGCCCGGTCGGCGACAGCCGGTCCTCCGTGACGTTCAGCACTGTGTCGGCCGGGAGGGAGAGCGTCCAGTCGTCGACCGTGCCGGCGCCGCCGACGAGGTACGGGTGCGGGCCCGTGCCGAACGGGGCGCGCGCAGCGCTCTCGTTGACCGCCGAGACGGTCTGCGTGAGACCGAAGTCGGGGTCGAGCGCGTAGGTCGTGGTGACCGTGACGCGCCACGGGTACGCCTCCTGCGGCTCGATCGTCGCGGCGAGCGTCACGTGGGCGCCGCTCTCCTCGACGATGCGGAAGCCGGCCCAGGAGAGGAGCCCGTGCAGCGCGTGGCCCCGCGACGGCTCCGTGAGGGCGAGCTGGTACTCGACGCCGTCGAAGCGGTAGCGCCCATCGACCACGCGGTTCGGCCACGGCGCGAGCGTCGTGCCGCGATACGCCGGACGCACCTCGTCCGCGCGGAACGGCACGACGAGGTCGCGCCCCTCGAAGGTCAGCGCGCGGAGCGTGGCCCCCACGCTCGCGACGGCGGCCTCATATCCGCCCGCTCGCAGGATGTGCTGAGTGCCCGAGACATCGGCGTGCGTGGTCATTTCGCTCCCTCATCGGATGTGCGCGCTCACATTCGCGCGATCGCCAGTATCCCGCGTCCGAGGCGCGCACGCGAACCCGACGTGCGGAGCCGCCCTCAGCGGCGCGCGAGCTCGCGCTCGGCCGGGGTGCGCGCGCCCGGTGCGAGGAAGATCGCGACCGCGACGAGCGCGAGCACCACGATGAGGGCCGCGCGCAGCCCGAAGTGCTCGCCGAGCAGGCCGAGCACGGGCGGACCGACGAGGAACGCGACGTAGCCGATCGTCGCCGCGAACGAGACGCGCGCGGCCGTGTCCTCGCCCGAGTCGCCCGCGACCGAGAGCGCGAGCGGGAAGCCCAGCGACGTGCCGAGACCCCACAGCACGACCGCGGCCGCGGCGGCCGCCTGGCTGTCGACGAAGATGACGACCGCGAGGCCGATCGCCCCGAGCAGCGCGCTCGCGGCGAGCACCGTCGGGCGCCCGAAGCGGTCGACGAAGCGCCCGCCGGCGAAGCGGCCGACGGTCATCGAGACCGCGAAGATCGCATACACACCCGACCCGAGCGCCGCATCGACGCCGTGCCCCTCGACCATGAGGATCGGCAGCCAGTCGCCCGCTGTCCCCTCCGCCATCGCGAGGGCGAGGATGATGCCGCTCACGAGGAGGAGGCCGGGGTCCCGCCAGACCGCGGCGCGCGGGGCGCGTCGACCGCGCTCGCGCGGCGTCGCACGGCGGCCGATGCCGCTCGGGACGTTGCGGATGGCCGCGGCGAGCACGACCGCGATGAGCGCGGCGACGACGGCGAGATGCACGGCGACGGGGAACGCCGCGGCCGTGAGCAGCATGCCCGCGACCGCCCCGACGACCGTGCCGAGGCTGAAGAAGCCGTGCATGAGCGGCATGACCGAGCGGCCGATCGCCTGCTCGACCTCGGCGCCCTCGACGTTCAGCGCCACCTCGGCGCCGCCCATCCCGAGCCCGAACAGACCGAGCCCGACCGCGACGAGCGGCGCGGTCCCGAGGGCCGCACCGAGCCCCACGACCGCCACGCCGGTC
Source organism: Microbacterium sp. SA156 (assembly GCF_049065455.1). Lineage (NCBI taxonomy): Bacteria > Bacillati > Actinomycetota > Actinomycetes > Micrococcales > Microbacteriaceae > Microbacterium > Microbacterium sp. SA156. Next base: position 116,464 of record NZ_JBAKGU010000002.1, on the reverse strand, counting down.
GCGCTCGAGAGCGTCCCGACGGCGATCACGGGGCGCGTCCCGAACCGGGCGACGAGCGCGCCCGAGGACAGGATGCCGATCATCGATCCGACCGAGAGCCCGAAGAGGATGAACCCCATCTCGTCGATGCGCGCGCCGAGCAGCCGCTGCACGTCGGGCGTCCGCGTCACCCACGACGAGATGCCGATGCCGGGGAGGAGGAACATCACGAAGAGCGCGTTCCGGCGCTGACGGATGGCAGGGGTCACTTGTACGATGGTACACACTCAGGCGCGCGAGGGGCCGGGTCCACGGACATGAGAGATTGGTCGGCATGAGCGGCAGCCGCAGGCAGGTTCCGAACGACCCCGACCGCCGGTCGCGCATCCTCGAGGCCGCCCTCGACGTCATCGCCGAGGTCGGGGTGCACAAGACCACGCACCGGCGCATCGCGGCGCGCGCCGAGGTGCCGCTCGGGTCGCTCACGTACTACTTCTCGAGCCTCGAGGACATCCTCGAGCAGGCGTTCGAGAGCCTGTCCGTCGAGATGTCGGCGCGCTACCGGCGCAGCCTCGAGGAGGCAGCCGGCCCTGCCGAGGCGGAGGCCGCCGTCGTCGACCTCATCTGCGGCGCGGAGTACGCGGTGCCGCGCGAGATGGTCCTGCTCTTCGAGATGTACGCGTACGGCAACCACAACGCCGCCGTCGCCGAGCTCGCGCGCACGTGGCTCCTGCGCAGCCGCGACAGCCTCACCCTCCACTTCTCGCCCGACGTCGCGCGCGCCCTCGACGCGCTCGTCGAGGGCTGGCCCATGCACCGCACGTTCGAGCACCGCCCGCTCGACCGCTCGCTCGTGGCCGCCACCGTGCACGCGGTCGTCGTCGGGCTCCAGGCGCGCGAGGGCTGAGCGCCCGCATCCGCGAGGATGGAGGGATGAGCACCCGAAGGATCCCCGCGGCCTCCCGCGCCGTCGGCAGCGGCGACGGCGGCCTGAAGCGCGAGCTGCGCAGCCGCCACATCCAGATGATCGCGCTGGGCGGGGCGATCGGGACGGGGCTCTTCTACGGGTCATCCGACGCGATCGGCGTCGCGGGGCCATCCGTCCTCCTGGCGTACCTCGTCGTGGGCGCCGTGATCTTCCTCATCATCCGCGCGCTCGGGGAGATGTCGGTCGACGAGCCCGTCTCGGGAGCCTTCAGCCACTACGCGCACCGCAACTGGAGCCCGCGCGCGGGCTTCGTGTCGGGCTGGAACTACTGGTTCAACTACATCGCGGTCGCGATGGTCGAGCTCTCCGTCGTCGGATCGTTCGTCAACTACTGGCTCCCCGCCGTTCCGACGTGGGTCTCGGCGGCGATCGTGCTCGTGCTCATCACGGGCGTGAACCTCATCGGCGTGCGCGCGTTCGGCGAGTTCGAGTTCTGGTTCGCGATCATCAAGGTCGCGGCCGTGATCGCGATGATCGTCCTCGGCGTCGTCGTCGTGGTGCTCGGGATCAACAGCAGCCCCGACCTGCCGACGCCGAGCTTCGCCCATCTCGTCGATGACGGAGGCTTCTTCCCCCTCGGCGTGAGCGGCACCATCGCCTCGCTCGCGATCGTCGCGTTCTCGTTCGGCGGCACCGAGCTCGTCGCCGTGACCGCGGGCGAGGCGGCCGACCCGGAGCGCACGATCCCGAAGGCGGTGAACCAGGTCGTCCTGCGGATCCTCATCTTCTACATCGGCGCTCTCGCGGTCATCATGTCGGTCGTGCCGTGGTCGCTCCTCGACGGGGAGACGAGCCCGTTCGTGCAGATCTTCGACCGCGTGGGCATCCCGGGCGCCGCGCACATCCTCAACCTCGTCGTGCTCACGGCGGTCGTGTCGGTCTACAACTCGGGTCTCTACTCGAATGGGCGCATGCTCTACTCGCTCGCGCAGCGGGGCAGCGCGCCCGCGTATCTCGGCCGGCTCTCCCGCCGCGGCGCGCCGGTCGCCGGAGTGCTCACGTCGTCGGCCGTCACCGTGATCGCGGTCGTCGTCGTGTTCCTGTGGCCGGAGTTCGCGTTCCAGTACCTGCTGTCGATCGCGCTCATCGCCGCGATCATCAACTGGGGCATGATCGTCATCACCCAGATGAAATTCCGCCGACGGATCGGGCCGGATGCCGCGGCCGCGCTGGCCTTCCCGCTTCCGTTCGCGCGGGTCGCGCCGTGGATCGTCCTGGCCTTCCTCGCGTGCATCGTCGTGCTCATGGCGTTCTCGCCGCAGTACCGCACGGCGGTCGTCATCGGGCCGGTCTGGATCGGCGTCCTGCTCGCGGCGTACGAGATCCGCGCGCGCCGGGCGAAGCGCGCCGACGCCGCCTAACCCGCCCCGGGCGGATCCGCAACCCCCTCCCGTCCTCCCCGGGGGCTCTGCCTATCGTCGCCCCATGCTCACCGTGGACATCCCCGACGACGACCGACTGCTCGACCTCCTCGCGCATCGTCACCCCGCGAGCGCGACCATCGCCCTGGAGTCCTCCCCGGTGCCGGCGGATCATGAGCGCGTGCGGATCGCGCTGCGCGATGCGATCGATCAGGTCGCCGATCGTCTCGCGCAGCGTGGGATCCCGACCGAGGAGCAGCGCGCCGTGGTCCGCCGCCTCCGGGAGACGCTGGACGACGACGGGTTCTGGGAGCACCAGTCCCGCTCCCTCCTCCTGCTCGCCTCACCGGATCGGCGCGAGGCGTTCCGGCTGCCGTTCCCCGTGCAGGATCAGGTCCGTGTGGGCTCGCGCTTCGCGATCCGAGCGCTCCTGCGCACGCGCGACCACCATCCGTGCGCCTTCGTGCTGCAGCTGTCGAAGCACCGCGCGCGCCTGACCGAGCTGCAGGCCGACGGATCGCTCGTCGAGCACCCGCTCGAGCTGCCCGACGACCTCGACCTCGTGTTCGCGCGCGCCGACAACGACGGACAGCTCGACCGCGACCGCGCTCGCGGGGCCGACGGAGATCAGAACGAGCGCGAGCGCTTCTGTCGCACCGTGCAGGACGAGGTGGTCCGCATCGTCCCGCGCGGCGTCCCGCTCATCCTCTCGATCTCCGACGATCTGGCAACCGCGTACCGCGCGCAGAACACGCACGATGCGCTGCTCGAGACCGCGATCCCCGCGCATCCCGATTCGCTCGACGATCGTCGGCTCGGCGACGAGGCTCGCGCCATTCTCGAGGATCGCCGCCGGGCCGCGACCGAGCAGTGGAAGGAGCGCTTCGGCGAGCTGCGCTCGCAGGGCCTCGCGACGTCGCGCCTCGAGGAGGTCGCGGCCGCCGCGGCGGCGGCGGCAATCGCGGAGCTGCGATTCGACCACGCGGCCGATCTGCCCGGGAAGCTCGACGAGTTCGGTCGCGTCGTGGAGGACGGCGAGGATGCGGCCCTCATCGAGGACGTCATCGCGCGCGTCCTCGAATCGGGCGGCGAGGTCCGGGCTGTCCGACGCGAGGATCTCACCGACGGCGCCCCGCTCGCTGCGGTGCTGCGGTTCGCTGTGCCGACGCCGCGATAGGCGGCTCTGGCGCCCATAGGGTGGGGGCGTGCTCACGATCGGCGTCGACCTCGCAGCGGAGGCCCAGCGGACGGCCGCGGCCGGGATCGAGTGGACGGATGGCTCCGCTCGGCTCACGAGCCTCGCCGTCGGGATCGACGATGTGCAGATCGTCGCGCTCGCGCAGGGGGCGGACGTCGTCGCGATCGACTGCGCATTCGGCTGGCCGGCCGAGTTCGTCGCCTTCGTCTCCGCGCACGAGCGCGGTGAGATGTCGCCGCGATCGCTCTCCGGGAGGGACTGGCGCCGTCGGCTCGCCTATCGTCACACCGATCGGGCGGTGCGGGAGGTGACCGGGCGGTGGCCGCTCAGCGTCTCGACGGACCGACTCGGGATGACCGCCATGCACTGCGCGGAGCTGCTCGCCGCCTTCGAGGCGGCAGGCGAGCGCATCGACCGCTCGGGCGCGGGAAGGCTGGTCGAGGTCTACCCCGCCGCGGCCCTGCGACTCTGGGGTGTGCAGACAGCCGGCTACAAGACCCAGCCGGACGCGCGGATGCGGGCCGCGGAGTCGCTCCTCGGCCTCGCCCCGTGGCTCGACGTCGACGACGGTCAGCGCGATCTGCTCGGCCGTTCCGACGACGCACTCGACGCGCTCGCGGCGTCGCTCAACGCGCGCGCCCACGCGCTCGGGCACACCCTCCCCGTACCGGACGAGCTGCGCCCCGCGGCTCAGACCGAGGGATGGATCGCACTCCCGACCGCGCCGCTCGACTCGCTGACGAGCAGGTCGAACTCGTCCGCCTCGATCTCGGCGACCCATTCGTCGTAGAGCAGCTGCTGCCAGGCCTCATCGAACGGAGGCGCGTCCGGCAGCACATCGGGGATCGGGACGTCGACCTCGAGGTCAGCATCGATCTCGTCCTCGTCCTCGAGAGACGGCCACTCCCCCGGCGGCGCGGCGCCGGATCTCGCCCTCGGCTCCGGGAGGGACTCGAACCGTACCTGGGGTCTCGGGCGGTCGACCGAGGTCCGCCCGATCGGGCTGACCCACTCGAGCACCCCGGGGCTGATCTGGCGGACGGTCCACGGCGAGTGGTGCTTGTCGAGATGACATCCCTCGCACAGGCACTCCAGATTGCCCACGCACGTCTCCCCGCCGCGCAGATACGGGATCGTATGGTCGAGATCCGCCGTCGCCGCTCGGTTCTCGCACCCCGGGCTACGGCACGTTTCGTCCCGCGCGAGGAGGAACCGGCGCTGCGCCGCGGTGGGGGCGTATCGGTCCACCGTGAGGAGGGCTCCGGTGTCAGGACGCAGGAACACCCGGTCCCACCCCGCCGCGTGTCCGGCCAGGCGCCGCGCCGTCTCGGGGTCGACCGGACCGTGCCCGGCGACGAAGGCGGCCTCGTCGTCGAGCCCCACCAACGTCTCGACGCGAATGACGATCTGCACGTTCGCCTGGATCACGTCGAGCGCGCCGCCCTCGCGGAGCGCGTGCGCGGACGGCCGGCCCGTCAGCGCCAGGTCCATCCACAGGTCCGCCTCGATCTGCGACTGCGTGCGCGGGTCGACCTCCGCTGCCGCCTCCGGCCCGCCTTCCGCTTCCGCCGCCTTCCGCGCGCGGCGGTTCTCGGCGACGATCGCTCGGGCCATGCTCCGGATGCGGTCCCGCGCCGCGTGGACCTCGGCTGTGGAGGTGATCAGCTCGAATCTGCTCACGCCGTCTTCGAGGTCATCCACGCGGACCCGTCGACGCGCGCGTGCGGCGGCATGCCGGTCGGCGATCGGCGTCGGGCACAGTCGCTCAGCGAGCTCGATCGCGAAGGCCCGCAACTGGCCGGGCGAGGCGGTCTCGGCGAACCCGATCGCCGCCTCCTCGTACTCCTGGTCGAGCCCTTCGGGCAGCCGCTCCCCCGCCCGCCGGATCACGTCGACGTGCCGCACGGTGATCCGGCCTTCAGCCAGCGCCTGAACCGTCGCGGGGTACCGCTCGACCAGCACCTCCGCGTCTGCGAGCTTCGTCATCATCCGCGACTTCGCCTCGTGCAGCACGCCCGCGGTCTCGCTCGCCATCGAGCGGAACGGGAAGTCGTGCGACGAGGGTCCGCCCGCGCGCTCCCGCTGCACCCGAGCGATCCGTGCGGCCTCGGCAAGCGCCTCGATCTCCATCGCATCGGCCTGCGCGCGCAGTCGCCGCGAGGTCTCCAGGCGCCCGCACAGCGCGCGGGTCGACGCGATCTCGTCGTCCGTGAACTCCCACGGAACGCTCGAGAACCCGCTCGGCGACGTCGTCTTCGACATGCCTCCAGAGTACCGACCGCCTCGGACATTTCACCGAAGAATCTCGATCTGTGGATAACTCACGTGCGGACATCCGTTCGCATCGGTTCGCGATTCCGAGGCGGCCCCTTGCGCGCCGACACGGCCCGCCGGTAGGGTCGCAAGGCTGTGCCGACCGGCACACGCAGCGAGTCGAGAGGTCGACGCGATGAGCCCGCAGCGGGAGCTTCGCCAGGCGGTCCTGGGCAGCAAGCCCCAGAACCGCTCTTCGTCGACCCCTCCGGCGCCGGCCGTGTAGCAGCACCCGCTCGCATCACGCCCCGCACCGCACAGGTCCGGGGCGTCTCCTTTCCGTCACGCGGAGGAGGTCCGGGGACCAGGACCCGCGGATCGAAGGAAAGGAATCATGGAGAGGCTCTCGGAACGCCTGCTGTCGTGGGCGAGCCTGATCGACTCGCAGACCGTCGAGCAGGCGCGCACGTCCTCGCGCATGCCGTTCATCCACCCCCACGTGGCGCTCATGCCGGACGCGCATCTCGGGCTCGGCGCGACCGTCGGATCGGTCATCCCGACACGCGGCGCGATCATGCCGGCCGCGGTCGGCGTCGACATCGGCTGCGGGATGATCGCGGTGCGCACGCCGTTCACGCGCGCGAATCTCGCCTCGCGCGATCTGCGCGAGCTCCGCGAGCAGATCGAGCGCGCCATCCCGCTCTCGGCAGGGCACGACAACCGCAAGGTCGTCGCGACCGCCGAGCCGCGCGTGGCCGAGCTCGAGAAGCTCGCCGCCGAGGCGGGCTTCGATCCCGCGAAGCGGGCGAGGAGATGGCGGCTGCAGCTCGGATCGCTCGGCAGCGGCAACCACTTCATCGAGGTCTCGGTCGACGAGACGGATGCCGTGTGGATGTTCCTGCACTCCGGCTCACGCGGGGTCGGCAACCGGATCGCGCAGCATCACATCGCCGTCGCCAAGGGCCTGGCCCGGCGCGACGAGCTCGACCTGCCGCACATCGACCTGGCGTACCTCGTCGAGGGAACGGACGAGTTCGACCGCTACATCAGGGAGCTGCGGTGGGCGCAGCGGTTCGCGCTGCTCAACCGCGAGGAGATGATGGACCGCGTCGCGAATCAGCTCGGCCGCTTCCTCGACGCCGAGGTCGACGAGCTCGAGCGCATCAACTGCCACCACAACTTCACGGAGTCGGAGGTGCACTTCGGCGAGCGCGTCTGGGTGTCCCGCAAGGGAGCGATCCTGGCGGACGCCGGTCGGCCCGGGCTCATCCCGGGATCCATGGGGACCGCGTCGTACGTTGTCGAAGGCAGGGGGAACGCGCTCGCGCTGAACTCCTCGCCGCACGGCGCCGGCCGCGAGTACTCGCGGTCGGCTGCGCGCCGCACGTTCACGCGCGAGCAGCTGCGCGAGGCGATGGCCGGCATCGAGTACCGCGACACCGAGGCGTTCATCGACGAGATCCCGCAGGCGTACAAGCCGATCGATCAGGTGATGGCCGACGCGGCCGATCTCGTCTCGGTGCGGCACACGCTGCGCCAGCTCGTGAACGTGAAGGGCGACTGAGGCGAGGGCGGGGCGGCGGCCCCGCCCTCGCTACGCCGACTCGCGCAGGACGAGACGGTGCGGGACGACGCGGAAGCGGTCGACCTCGGCGTCGCCGTCGCGAAGCGCGACGGCGAGCTCGAGCGTGTGCCGCGCGACCTCGTCGAAGTCGACGGCCAGCGTCGTCAGCGTCGGCGCGACGAGCGTGCCGATCGTGAGACCGTCGACCCCGGCCACGCGGATGTCGCGCGGCACGTCGAGGCCCGCATGGCGGCAGGCCGACAGCGCGCCGAGCGCCATGAGGTCGTTGAACGCCAGAAGCGCGTCGGGAGGCGCTGCCCGCCGCACGATCTGCGCGGTGACGGCGGACGCATGCTCGGCGCTCGACGACGCCGCGTGCACGACCTCGGCCTCCACGCCGTGCTCGCGGAACGCCGCCGCCATCGCCGCGCCGCGCGCGCTGGGCTCGCGCGGCGCGGAGGCGTCGAGCACGACGGGGCGCCGCACGCCCACCGCGACGAGGTGCGCGACGAGATCGCCGATCGCGGCGACGGGGTCGAGCCGCACGCCCGCGTGCTCGGTGGTCTCGCCCGCATCCAGCTGGATGAGCGGCGTCGTCGCGAGGCCGCTCCCCCACCCGGCCGACCATTCCCCGAGATAGCCGACGACGACATCCGCCTGCTCGCGCAGCGATGCGAGGAGGCGATCCGCGTCGCTCGCGAGACCGATGTCGACGAGCATCACGTTCCATCCCTCGTCCGCCGCGAGCCGCACGACGGCCGCGGCGAGCTCGGGAGAGTACGGGTTGCGCAGGTCGTTCACGACGAGACCCAGCTGCCGCGCGCCGCCCGTCACAAGGCCTCGGCCGAAGCGCGACGGCCGATACGACAGCTCGCGCGCAGCCTCCATGACCCGCCGTTTGGTCTCGGCGCTGATGCCGCTCATGTCGTTCATGGCGCGCGTCACGGTCTGCCGCGAGACTCCGGCGGCAGCGGCCACGTCGAGGATCGTCGCGCGTCGGCGCCCGGCGGCGGACGACCCCGCGGGCGCGGGGTCGTCCGCTCCCGTCAGCTGCGAAGGTCCAGCCATGCCACCTCTTCGGCCGTGAGCTCGATGGACAGGCCCCGCATCGACGACCGGGCCTCCTCGATCGTACGCGGGCCGAAGAGGGGGAACGTCGGGAAGGGCTGCGCGAGCACGTACGCGAGCGCGATGGCGGTGGCGGGCACGCCCCGGTCGGCGCCCAGCTGCTCGGCGCGACGCAGCCGCTCGAAGTTCTCGTCGCTGTAGTAGCAGCGCACGAGCTCCGGGTCGCTGAGGTCGTCGGGGCGCGCACGCCCTGTGAAGAACCCGCGGGCCTGCGACGACCACGGCAGCAGCGGGATGCCGCGCTCGGCGAGCCAGCGCTTTGACGCGGCGTCGGTCGCGTGCACGCAGCCCTCCCACGGGACGTCGAGCGCCTCGGCGAGCCCGAAGTGGTTGCTCACCACCGTGAAGCCCTGGCGCCCGTTCGCGCGCGCGTAGGCGTTCGCCTCGTCGATGCGCGCGGGGGTCCAGTTCGAGCCGCCGTACACGCGGATGCGCCCGGCGCGGAAGTGCTCGTCCAGCACGTCGACGAACTCGCCCACCGGCACGTCGGGATTGTCGCGGTGCAGCATGTAGATGTCGGCGTAGTCCGTGCCCTGCCGCTCGAGGCTCTCGAGCAGCTGACGCGACACCGACTCAGGGTCGCAGTGCGGCGTGTGGCCGCCCTTCGTGATGACGACGACGTCCTCGCGCACCCCGCGGTTCGCGATCCACCGGCCCAGGCGCCCCTCCAGCGCGCCGTCGCCGTAGATGTACGCCGTGTCGAACGCGTTGCCTCCGTGCGCGAAGTAGTGGTCGAACATCGCCGACGCGTGGGCGAGGTCGGGCTGGTTGTCGACGCCCATGACGAGGCGCGAGACGCGCTTGCCGACGCCCGGGATCTCGCCGTACCGCATCGCCGCGTCCGAGACGACGAGCGGGCGCACGGGCGGGATGTCGGCGGTCTCCGCCTCGAAGGGGTAGCGGAGGCGGATGGCCGCACGCCAGCGGTCGAGGGTGCGCGCGGTCGCGAGGGTCTCGGCCGACGTCATCTCGGCCGCCTCGAGAGCGCCGTCGCGCAGGGCCGCGAGCGTCGCCTGCGCCTCGAGCGCGTAGGCCGGCGCCGCGTCGATCTCGATGACGCGCTCCCCCTCGTCGACGGTCGTGAGCTCGATCGTCGTCGCGCCCGTGGGCACCCAGGGCTCCGGGATGCGGATGCGCCCCTTCTCGCCGAGGATCGTGACGTCGTTCGGCGCGGTGGCCCGGACGCCGGCAGAGAGCGTCGCCGTGATGCCGCCGCGATAGGTCGCGCGCGCGACCGTCCACTCGTCGACCCCCGTGGGGCCGACGACGCCCGTCGCCGAGAGGTCGACCGGCTCCGACGCGTGCGCGCCCTCGGCCGCATCGACGATCGCGGAGACCATCGTCGCGGGGTAGCCGCCGACGTCGAGGATGCCGCCGCCGGCCACCGCCGGATCGAAGAGGCGGCCCCCACGCTGCGGGACGCGGAACGCGAACGACGCGTCGACGTGCACGACCCGGCCGATCGCGCCCTCCCGGACGAGGTCGAGCACCGCGTGGGTCTGCGGGTGGAACCGGTACATGTACGCCTCGACGAGCGGCACGCCGGCCTCGCGGGCCGCGTCGACGAGGGCCATCGACGTGCCGTGGTTCACCGAGAGCGGCTTCTCGCACAGCACGGCCTTCCCCGCGTCGAGCGCGGCGACGACGAGCGCCGGGTGCGCGGTGTGCACGGCGGAGACGTAGACCGCCGCGACACGCGGGTCGGCGAGCGCCTCCTCGTACGTGCCCGCGGTCACATCCGTCGCCCCGCGCTCCTCCGCCTCGTCGGCGAACGCGCGGGCACGGCCGCTGTCGGAGCTGCCGACGGCGACGAGGCCGCCGCCGTTCTCGGAGAGCTCGCCGAGGAACCGTCGCGCGATCTGCCCGGGGCCGAGCACCGCCCATCCGCCCGTGGTCGGTCGCGTCGAGGGGTCTGCGGAAGCCAGCTGAGGAGAGGTCACCATCGTCCTTTCGATCGGAGGCCGTGAACGTTCACGGCGTGCACCACGATAGGGACACCGTGCAGCGAGGTCAAGAGTTCCGTGAACGCTCACGGCATGTTCGGCGGAAATCGGTATTCAGTGTTGCCAAGTACCGGTACTCAGTGTTACCGTCTAGTGGTAGTCAGCAACACAGAGTAGAGGAGGTGAGCGATGGGCAATCAGATGACCGAGATGCTCAAGGGCACGCTCGAGGGCATCGTGCTCGCGCTCCTGGCCGGGCGGCCCGCGTACGGCTACGAGATCACGGCGCGGCTGCGCGAGCAGGGGTTCACGGACCTCGCCGAGGGCACCGTCTACGCCCTGCTCGTCCGGATCGAGCAGAAGGGGTTCGTCGACGTCGAGAAGGTCCCGTCGGAGAAGGGCCCGCCGCGCAAGGTGTACTCGCTCAACCCGCAGGGGCGCGAGCAGCTTGCCGAGTTCTGGAGGACGTGGAGCTTCCTCGCAGAGCGCATCGAACAGCTCCACGACGACAAGGAGAGGTGACCATGGCAGCGAAGTGGATCGAAGCCCTCACGGGCTCGCTCGAGCAGAAGAAGCAGTACCGGCAGTACAAGGCGCGGATCGAGGAGCTCCCCGAGCCGCACCGCACGGTCGCGCAGGCGGTCGACCGCTACCTCATGTACCAGGGCGGCATCACCGACGGCGACACGATGATCACGATGCTCGGCGACCTCGCCGACCTCTTCGAGCGCGCGGCGGTCGACGGGATGGCCGTGCGCGAGATCGTGGGCGACGACCCGGTCGAGTTCGCGGACGACTTCGTGCGCTCGTATCGGAGCCGTCAGTGGATCGACCGGGAGCGCGAGCGGCTCCGCAAGGCCGTCGACGACGCGACGGGAGGGCGATCATGACCGCGCCGGCCATCCGCGTGCAGGGGATCGAGAAGTCCTACAAGGACCTCGCCGTCCTGCGCGGCGTCGACTTCGAGGTGGCGCCCGGCAGCATCTTCGCGCTGCTCGGGTCGAACGGCGCGGGCAAGACGACGCTCGTGAGGATCCTCTCGACCCTGCTCGCGGCCGACGCCGGCCGCGCGCAGGTCGCGGGGCTCGACGTCGCGACGCAGGCCGGGAAGGTTCGCGAGGCGATCAGCCTCACGGGCCAGTTCGCGGCAGTCGACGAGGTGCTGACGGGCCGCGAGAACCTCGTGCTCGTGGCGCGGCTGCGTCACCTGGCGAACCCGCGCGCCGTCGCGGACGAGCTGCTCGAGCGCTTCTCGCTCACGGCCGCGGCCGACCGCAAGGCGGGCGAGTACTCGGGCGGCATGCGCCGCCGCCTCGACATCGCGATGAGCCTGATCGGCGATCCGTCGATCATCTTCCTCGACGAGCCGACCACCGGTCTCGACCCCGAGGCGCGCATCGAGGTGTGGGAGACGGTCAGGGAGCTTGCGGCCGGCGGCACGACCGTCCTGCTCACGACGCAGTATCTCGACGAGGCCGAGCAGCTCGCCGACCGCATCGCCATCCTGCACCGCGGCCGGATCATCGTGAACGGCACGCTCGCCGAGCTCAAGCGGCTGCTGCCGCCGGCCGAGGTGGAGTACATCGAGAAGCAGCCCAGCCTCGAGGACGTGTTCCTCGCGCTCGTGGGCGACACGGAAGGAGAAGCGGCATGACCGCTCATGTCCTCGCCGACACGGCCGTCCTCACCGGGCGCTCGCTGCGGCACATCGGGCGCAGCCCCGACACCATCATCACGACGGTCGTCACGCCGATCGCGCTCATGCTGCTGTTCGTCTTCGTGCTCGGCGGCGCGATCGAGACGGGAGCGGGATCGTACGTCGACTACCTGCTGCCGGGCATCCTGCTCATCACCGTGGCGTCGGGCATCGCCTACACAGCGTACCGGCTCTTCATGGATCTGCAGGGCGGCATCCTCGAGCGGTTCCAGTCGATGCCGATCGCGCGCTCGGCCGTGCTGTGGGCCCACGTGGCGACCTCGGTCGTCGCGAACCTCGTGTCGGTGCTCGTGGTCGTGCTCGTGGCCCTGCTGATGGGCTTCCGCTCGCCCGCGGGATTCGGCGCCTGGCTCGGGGTCGCCGGGATCGTCACGGTCTTCACCCTCGCCCTCACGTGGGTCGCCGTGATCGCGGGCCTGTCGGCCAAGACGGTGGATGGCGCGAGTGCGTTCTCGTACCCGCTCATCTTCCTGCCGTTCATCAGCTCGGCGTTCGTCCCCACGGAGTCGATGCCGGGGCCCGTGCGCTGGTTCGCCGAGAACCAGCCCGTGACGTCGATCGTGAACAGCATCCGGAGCCTGCTCGCGGAGCAGCCCGTGGGCGCCGACCTGTGGGTCGCGCTCGCGTGGTGCATCGGGATCCTCGTCGTCGCGTACCTCGCGTCCCTGGCCGTGTACCGTCGCCGCTTCACGTGAGGCGCGGACGCCGCCCCGACCGCACCCGAGCCCCGTCTCGTCCGACCGCATTCGGACGGGACGGGGCTCTTCGCGTCAGGCGATCGCGTGATCGTGGACGGCGGAGCTGAAGCTCGACCCGTTGAGGTCGACGTAGAGGTGGCGGTCGGAGACCGAGACGGTCATCGTGTTGCGCCGCTCGAGCACGCGCACGAGATCGTCGATGAAGCCCGGGTCGAAGCTGTGCACGACGATGTCGTCGGCCCGGTGGATCGTCTTGCCCGCGAGCGCCGCGACGACCTTCGCGGGGTCGCGATGGGTGTACACCGCGGTGCGCTCGGCGAGCTTGCTCGCGAAGTGGAGCCGCTCGGCGTCGGGCGCGCCGACCTCGATCCACGCGGTGATCGCGCCGGTGAGATCGCGCACGAGCACGGCGGGCTCATCCGTCGACGAGACCCCCTCGCCGAACGCGATCCCCTCCGCGTGCTCGAGGCAGTACGCCAGCACCCGCGTCGCCATGTAGGCGTCCGTCTCGGACGGATGGCGCGCGACGCGGAGGACGAGCTCGTCGTAGACGCCGCGGTCGACGTCCGCCAGCTGGACCGTGAAGGTGTGGATCGTCGCGCCAATGGCCATGGGGATCGAGCCTATCGGCCGCCGACCCCGCGGTCAGGCCCAGGCGGCGAGCGTCGAGGCGAGCACGGTGCACACGACCGTGCCGGCGAAGAGGCTCAGCACGGCGTTGCTGCGCCACAGGTGCAGGGCGACCGTGACCGCCAGCGCGACAAGGGGCGGCAGCGCCGACGCCATCTCCGGGCGGACGTCGTGGAGCGTGTAGACCGCCAGGATGATCATCACGCCGAGGGGCATCCGCTCGCCCACGTAGGCGAGCAGCTCGCTGTCGCGCAGCGGACGCAGGAGTGCGAAGGGCACCGCACGCAGCGCCCACGTGATGAGCCCCGAGATCGCGATCGCCGCGGCGATGTACCGCTCATCCACGGCGCGACCCCTTCCGCTCGATGAGGAACCGGCCGACGAGCGCCGCGAGGAACAGGCCCATGGCCGTGAGCAGCATGTCGTGCGGCGTCACGACCGCGGCGATGAGCGCGCAGAGCAGGGCGACCACGGCGACCGGGATGGACCGCCGGATGCGGTACGCATCGATGCTCAGGACGACGAACAGCGCCGTCACGGCGAAGTCGAGCCCCACGACCTGCGGCGGGATGAGCACGCCGAGCGCCGAGCCCGCCGCGACGCTCGCCACCCAGGAGCCGTGGAAGAGCCCCTGGATCGCGAGGATGCGCGCACCGCTCCAGCCCGCGGACTCCGGCGTCGCGGTGAGGGCATAGGCCTCGTCGGTGAGCGCGAACGTGCTGTAGGCCCGCGCGCCGCGCCCGCGCACGCGGTGCAGCGGGAAGGAGAGCGCATAGAACACGTGACGGAAGTTCACGAGCAGGGCGCTCACCGCGATCTGCGCGAGCGGCGCGGCGGCCGCGATCATCCCCACGAGGAGGAACTCGAGCGACCCGGCGAACACGAACGCCGCGATGACGGGCCCCCACCACCAGTCGAGCCCCGACTGCACGACGAGGACGCCGAGCGCGAGCCCGAGCGGGATCACCGCGAGGCAGGCCGGGGCGACCGTGCGCGCGCCGGCCCGGATGTCGCCGGTCGCGCGCGGGGAGCGGACGGATGTGGTCACACCGCAATCGTAAGGAAATCAGCGCGCACAGTGCTTGCGAGATCACGCGGCATAATCGAGTCGTGCGCAATAGACACGAGCTGGATGACATCGACCACGCAATCATCCGCGAGCTCACGGCGGACGCGCGTCTGACGAACCTCGAGCTCGCCCGCCGCGTCGGCCTCACGCCGGCCCCGTGCCTGCGCCGCGTGCAGCGCCTCGAGGCGACCGGAGTCATCCGCGGGTACCGTGCCGTGCTCGACCCGAAGGCCGCGGGGCGCGGCTTCGAGGTGATCGCGTCGATCGACATCGCCGTCAACGACGGCCAGACGATCGAGGACTTCGAGGCCGCCGCGAGCGCCGTGCCCGAGGTCTTCGAGCTGCGCCGCATGTTCGGGCAGCCCGACTACTACCTGCGCATCCTCGTCGCGGATCAGGACCAGTACGCGCTCGAGACCCTGCCGAAGCTCTCGCGCCTGCCCGCCGTCAACCGCATCACGTCGCATCAGACGATGTGGCTCGTCAAGGAGTAGGCGGGGTCAGCTCCCCTCGGCTGCCGCACCCGAGGGCGCCTCTCCGTCGGCGGGCGGCTCGCCCGACGGCATCTCTCCGCCGGGTGCGCCGCCGCCTGTGCCGCCGGTCGCCGCCTGCTGCTCGACGCTGTTCGCGTAGTCGTTCGACGGATCGCGGTAGATCGTGTGCACGTGACCCCACCCGCTGGTCGACACGCCCTCCACGTCAGCACCGGCCGAACCGCCCTGCGCCTGGAACGCGAGGTAGACGTTCGGGCCGGAGATCGAGAAGTTGATCCCGTCTCCCGTGCTCATGTCGTAGGTCGTCTCGCCCGACCAGGCGATGATCGTCTCATCGAGCGTCGCCTCGATCTCGGCCAGCTCGGTCTCCGTCGTCTCCTCGTCCGCCATGCCCGCCCAGTTCGCGATGAGCTCGAGCAGCAGCTCCTTCTGCTCGTCAGTGAGGTCCGCTCCCGAGAGACCGGCTCCGCTCTCGTACTCGCAGGTATCGCCGGGAGCGCAGAACGTCACCTCCCCCGAGGTCAGCGTGGCCTGCTGCTCCGCCGTGAGACTGTCGTAGAAGGCGAACGCGTCGGTGTAGATCGCGTCGAAGGGCTGCACCTCCTCGCCATCCTCGTTCGTGTACACCGCCGGCTGCACCCCGAGGTGCGTCGGCGCGAAGGTGATCGCGTTCTCCGAGCCGTTCAGGTCGGCGTTGATGCCGAGGTGGTGCCCGCCGAACTGCACCGCGTACGCGTCCGTGTCGGACGCGTCGCCGAAGAACGCGATGTAGTACTGGCCCAGCGACGACTCGGTCGTGCTGCT
Organism: Microbacterium sp. SA156; assembly: GCF_049065455.1. Classification (NCBI taxonomy): domain Bacteria; kingdom Bacillati; phylum Actinomycetota; class Actinomycetes; order Micrococcales; family Microbacteriaceae; genus Microbacterium; species Microbacterium sp. SA156. Next base: position 100,638 of record NZ_JBAKGU010000002.1, on the reverse strand, counting down.
GTTCTCCAGCAGGTACTGGTCTCCGCCCATGATCGCCGTCACCGTGGCGTACGCGTCGTCGCTCAGCAGCGCCTCGAGCACCGCCATCGCGGCCTCCTGCTGCTCATCGGTCAGCTCCGCGAGGTTGAGGCCCGCGCGCTCGACGAACGTCACCGGGAAGTTCGACCAGGACGTCGTCTTCGTCTCGTCGTCGTAGTCGTACGTCACCGCCTCGACCTGCTCGTCCGACAGCGTCGCGAGGAGCGCTTCCACCGCGGCCGTCGTGTCGGCGATCGTCTCCTGCGTCGTCGTCGCATCCTCCGAGCCCGTCGAGGCCGTGATGATCGCGTCCCCTGCAGTCGAGGCGGTCGACGAGGAGGCCGTCGTCGACGACGACTCAGACGTCGTATCGGTCGCCGTCTGCGCGACGGCCGAGCAGCCCGCGAGCGCGAGCCCTCCGACGACGAGCGTCGAGGCGATCCAGAGAGGCTTGCGACGGAAGACGAGTCGGTGTCGCGGCTGGGTGAGTTGGGGGTTCTGCTCCATGCCCTCGACGGTAGGAACCCGATCTATGCGGCCTCTATGACCGATCCGTGAGCCGGATTCGACCCCGGGGTCAGCGCGCCGTGACGCGCACCGTGTGCCAGCCGGTCGCGCCGTCGGGGACGACCGGCGCGGCCTCCCCCGTCTGCACCTCGCCGTCCGCGCTCACGGCGCGGCAGCGGATGGTGTGCTCCCCGGGAGCGAGATCGGCCGCGGCGGACCACTGCACCCACGTGTCGTCGGAGATCGCCGTCGCGAGCTCGGCGTCCTGCCATGCCCCGTCGTCGATGCTCACCTCGACGCGCGCGACGCCCACATGCTGCTGCCACGCGACGCCCGCGATGACGACCCGGCCCGCCGCGACAGCGCCGCTGCGCGGCACGTCGATGCGCGACTGCAGCTTGATCGGGCCACGCTCGGACCATCCGCGATCCGTCCAGTACGCCCGCGCGCGATCGAAGCGCGTGACCTCCAGCTCGACCACCCACTTCGTCGCGGACACGTAGCCGTAGAGGCCGGGCACGACGAGCCGCGCGGGGAAGCCGTGCGCGAGCGGGAGGGGCTCGCCGTTCATCCCGACTGCGAGGATCGCGTTGCGAGCGTCGGTGAGCGCCTCGAGCGGAGTCCCCGCCGTGAAGCCGTCGACCGAGCGCGACAGCACCATGTCGGCATCGGGCTGCGGCGCCGCCCGCGCGAGGAGCTCGCGCACGGGATATCCGAGCCAGACGGCGTTGCCGATGAGGTCGCCGCCGACGGGGTTCGACACGCACGCGAGCGTCGTGACCGACTCCTCGAGCGGCAGGGCCAAGAGGTCGCCCCAGGTGAGCTCGTACGGATGGTCGACGAGGCCGTGGATGCGGAGCCTCCAGTCGGCGGGGGCGAGCTCGGGCACGACGAGGGCGGTGTCGATGCGGTAGAACGCGTCGTTCGGGGTGATCACGGGAGCGATCCCCTCGATGTCGAGGGACGCCGACGCGGGCACCGTCGCGCGCGTCGACGCGCGCGGCAGCACGAGGGCGTCGCGGATGGCCGCGACCGCGCTCCTCGCGACGCGGCTCGTCGTCGACGCGACCGCGGCCGCCGCACCCACGACCGCCGCGGACACGGTGAGCAGGAGGAAGCGCCGCCGCGAGAGCCCGTCGCCGCGCGGGCCTCCGCAGCGCGTCGGCACCAGGACGGGGAAGGCCGCCGCGGACAGGATCCCCGCGACGGCGGACGGGACCGCGGAGAGCGCGTCGGCGTCGGCCCGCGTGAGGGCGGCCGCGACCCCGACCAGTCCGACCGCGAGGAGGGCGACGGCGCCCCAGTGCGGCCGCGCGCGCTGCAGCAGCCCGGCGCCGGCGCCGACCGCGGCGAGCACGAGCGCGATGCCGACGAGCAGGGCGATCTTGTCGGCGGTGCCGAACAGCGCGATCGCGAGGTCCTTGGCCCACGGCGGCGCGAGATCGATGAGCGCCGCGCCGACGACCGCCGTCGGCCGCGACGCCGGAGCCCACCATGCGGCAATGAGCTCGCCGAGGCCGGCGCCGAGGATCACGGCGGCCGCGCCGGCTCCCGCCGCGCGTCGCCTCTGCCCGGCGTCCGCGGCGATGTCGCCCGCCCGTGTGGTCATCGCTCTCCCGCGATCGGAGCCGAGAAGCGGCTCGCTCCCATCATCGCGCGGATGCGGGCGCGGCGGGAGGGCGTCTCACGCCGGCGGAGCGGTCGACTCCCGGATGATGAGCTCGGTCCCGAGCTCGACCTTCTGCGACGCGAGGGGCTCGCCATCCGAGAGCGCGATGAGCATCTGCGTCGCGAGCGCCGCCATCTCGGCGAGGGGCTGGCGCACGGTCGTGAGCGACGGCGCGAGCCACGACGCGAGCGGCAGGTCGTCGTAGCCGACGACGGAGACGTCCTCGGGCACCCGCAGGCCGAGCTCGTGCGCGGCGCGGATGAACCCGAGTGCCTGCACGTCGGACCCCGCGAACACCGCGGTCGGCCGATCCGATCGGCGCAGGAGCTCGAGACCGTGCTCGTAGCCGCCCTCGACCTCGAACGTGCCCCAGCGGACGAGCGACGGGTCGACGTCGAGCCCGATCTCGGTGTGCGCGCTGCGGAAGCCGTCGACACGGGCGCGCGAGCACAGCACGTTCTCCGGCCCCGAGATGATGGCGACGCGGCGATGCCCGAGCTCGATGAGGTGCCGCGTCGCCGCGAGGCCGCCGCTCCAGTTGTTCGACCCCACGGTGGGCACGCCGGCGGGTGTCTCGCCGTCGGTGTCGAGCACGACGAAGGGGATCGACCGGGCCATGAGCTGCCGCTGCTGCGTGTCGTCGAGGCGCGAGAGCACGAGGAGCACGCCGCGCGTGCCGCGGGCCGTGATGCTGTCGATCCACTCCTGCGGCGGGCGGTGGGAGCCGCCGAGCTCGCTGAGCACGACGCCGACGCGACGCGGCGCCGCCGCCTTCTCGACGCCGACGATGATCTCCTGCGCCCACGAGCTGCCGAACTCGTGGAAGACGAGGTCGAGAAGCCCCGCGGTCTTCGTGGGGGATGCCGGCCCGACGGGCTTGCGGTAGTCGTGCCGCGCGAGGGCCTCCTCGACGCGGCGACGCGTCGCGGGGGCGACGTCGCTGCGCCCGTTGAGCACACGCGAGACCGTGGGCACCGAGACGCCGACCTCTCTGGCGATCGTCGCGATCGTCGCGCCGCCTCGTGGCATCCGCACCCTCCCCGCCGAGACTTCCGGAACATCCTATGCCCGAGGGTGCCGGGGCTCGCAGGCCCCGGCACCCTTGGATCAGCGCAGCTCGACCTCGGCGTCCGAGACGCCCGCGGCCGCCGAGAGCACGCCGCGCCGCCCGGCGGCGGTCACCTCGAACTCGCCCGCGAACGCCCGCAGCGGAAGCCGCCCGTCGGCGTCGGTCCGCACGGTCGTCGGCTCGAGCCACCACTCGCCGCGGACCAGGTCGCGCAGCGCGTCGTACGCGGGCTTCGGCGAGCCGTCGCGGCGGATGAGGCCGCTCGGAGCGTTCAGCCACGCCGTGGCGTCGTCGAAGCCCCAGTAGGTGATGGCCGCGACCGACGGATGCTCGACGAGCGTGCGGTAGTGCCGCACGATCTCGTCGGCCTGCCGCTCCTCCCCTTCCGGGGTCGACGGCCAATCCTCGACGACGTAGTCGTTGAGGTCGTCGATGTGCTTCGGCATGAGGTCGCCCGAGACGAGGGACGTCTCGGTCCAGTGCAGGGGCAGCCCGAAGCGCGCGAAGCGCTCGCAGATGGCGTGCACCTGCTCCTCGCCGCGGAAGCCCTGGTGCATGTGCGACTGCAGGCCGATCGCGTCGATGCGCACGCCCGCGTCGAGCACCTCCTCGATGAGCCGCTCATAGTCGGGCCCGAGATCGAAGTCGTTGAGGACGAGCACCGCGTCGGGGTTCACCGCGCGCGCCTCGTCGACGGCCATCCGGATGAACTCCACGCGGCCGTGCTTCTCGCACAGGCGCGTGATGGCGTTGCGGATGCCGTCGGGCTCGTTCTCGAAGCGGGGCATGATCACGGCCTCGTTGACGACGTCCCACGTGTCGACGAGGCCCGCGAACGCGCTCACCTCGCGGCGGATGCGGCCGCGCAGGGCCACCTCGGCCTCATCCAGCGGGAGGGCGTCGACCCAGGGCGCCTTGACCGTGTGCCAGACGAGCGGATGGCCCTTGAGCCGCACCCCGTGCCCGCTCAGCGCGCGCGCCTGCCGCGTCAGCTCGGCCTCCTTCGTCTGCCCGGGCTCCGGCTCGTAGCGCCCCCAGTAGAACTGCAGGGTCGCCGTGTCGAACAGGTCGAGCCAGCGCGCGAGCGGCCCCTCCCCCGGCACACCGGGAGCCGTGCATCCGAACCCGATCTCGTGGCGCAGCTGCGCCACGGTCACGTCGTGCTCGCGGAGGGGCTCCCCGTCGGCGCCGCGCACGAGCACGCTCGCGTCCACCTCGCGGTGGCGGTATCGGGAGGAGGTGAGGACATCGGTCATCGGGTGAATCTCGCTTTCACATCGGCTTCGACAGGACGGGAGACGCTGCGCAGGAGGAGCGCGAAGGCCCACGCGCACAGCAGGAGGACGGCTTCGGACGCGAGCGCCACGACCGCGGCCGCGACGATCGCGAGCGACGCGAACCCGAGGGTGGCGCGCCACTGGGAGAAGAGCTCGGCCGCCGCGATCCGGAGGGCGTCGCGCGTGCGGAACGAGAAGTACGCGGTCACGACGAGCAGGTGCCCCGACCAGAGCACGAGCACCGCGAGCAGCACGATCGCGACCGGACGCAGCACGGCGCCGCCGGGCGCGGCATCCGCTCCGGTCGCGTTCACGACGAGGATCGCGGCCGCCGCGAGGACGGGCGCCCACCAGAGCGCGACATCCTTCGCGTTCCGCGCGAGCCCGCGCCACAGGGCGCGCGCGGGGCGGAGGTCGGGCGCCTCCGCCCACGCGCGCTGCGCGTAGAGCGCCGCCGAGAGAGCCGGCGCGACCGGGAGGAGCGCCACGACGTAGAGCGCGGGCGAGACGCCGTCGGCGAGGCCGAGCGCCATCCACGCGAGCAGGGTCGGCGCGCCCATCAGCGCGAGGAACGCCGCGAGGACGATCCAGCGGTACACGACGGCCGTGGCCCGGGAGAGGACCCCGGTGCCCACCTCGTCGACGAGCTCGGCGGCCATCCGTCAGCCCTTCACCGAGCCGAGCATGACGCCCGAGACGAAGTAGCGCTGCACGAACGGGTACACGCAGAGGATCGGGATGACCGTGAGGATCATCGTGACCGACTGGATGTTCGCGTTGAGGTCGGCCGCGGTGCTGCCCACGGCCGCGCTCTCGCTCGCGGTCGTGGAGGCGCCCGCGATGAGGTTCCGCAGGAACAGCGTGACCGGGAAGAGCTCGTTCTTGTCGAGATACAGGAACGCGCTGAACCAGTCGTTCCAGAACGCGACCGAGTAGAACAGGATCATCGTCGCGATCACGGCTTTCGACAGCGGCAGGACGATGCGCGTGAAGATCCCGAACCATCCGAGCCCGTCGATCTGCGCGGCCTCCTCGAGCTCGTGCGGGAGGTTCTCGAAGAACGACTTCATCACGAGCAGGTTGAAAACCGAGATCGCGCCGGGCAGCACGATCGCCCACATCGTGTTCTTCATGCCGAGCGACGAGATGAGCACGTAGTTCGGCACGAGGCCGCCGTTGAAGAACATCGTGAAGACGGCGATGCCGATCAGCAGACGGCGCCCGCGGAGGTGGTGCTTCGAGAGGACGTACGCGTACGACGTCGTCAGCGCCATCGCGATCGCCGTTCCGACGACCGTGTAGAGCACGGTGTTGCCGTAGTTGCGCCAGAACATCCCGTTGCCGATCACGGCCGCGTAGGTGTCGACGTTGAAGTCGACGGGCCAGAAGCTCACCTGCCCGGCCTTGATCGCGCCCGACGAGCTGAACGACTGCGCGAGCACCGTGATGAACGGATAGAGCATCGCGAGGCACACGAGGATGAGCAGGCCCGTGTTCACGACCGTGAACACGCGGTACCCGACGGAGTCGCGATTGCCGACAGTGCGGGACGGCGCCCGCTGAGCAAGAGTCACCACAGGCTCGTTCCCACCATTCGCCGGGACAGGTAGTTCGCGCCGAGGACCATCACGAGGCCGATGAGGGCCTGGAAGAGTCCGATCGCGGCGGCGTAGCTGAGGTTGTTCGACACGAGGCCGACGCGGTACAGGTACGTCGAGATGACGTCTCCCGTCGAGTACGTCAGCGGGTTGTAGAGGAGCAGCACCTTCTCGAACCCGACGTTGAGGAACGACCCGATGTTGAGGATGAGCAGCGTGATCATCGTCGGCCGGATGCCCGGGAGCGTCACGTGCCAGATCTGCTGCAGCCGGTTCGCGCCGTCGATGCGCGCGGCCTCGTAGAGCGACTCGTCGATCGTCGTGAGCGCCGCGAGGTAGAGGATGGTCCCCCATCCGACGGTCTGCCACGCCTCGGACCCGACGTAGACGGCGCGGAACCACTCCGGCCGCTGCAGGAACGGGATGGCCTCGCCGCCCATCGCGGTGATGATCTGGTTGACCGTGCCCTGCAGCGACAGCAGCTGCATGACCATGCCGACGACGATCACGACCGACAGGAAGTGCGGCAGGTACGAGATCGACTGCACGACGCGCTTGAACGCGCGCTTGCGCACCTCGTTGAGCATGAGGGCGAGGATGATCGGCAGCGGGAAGCACACGAGGAGGGTGAGGCCGCCGAGGATGGCCGTGTTCGCGAACACCTGCCAGAAGGCCGGGTCCTTGATGAACATCTCGACGTAGCGGAAGCCCACCCACTCCTCGCCGAGGATGCTCCCACCGGGGCGGAACCGGCGGAACGCGATGACGTTGCCGATCATGGGGCCGTAGCGGAAGATCGCGAAGAAGATCAGGGGCAGCAGGGCGAGGGCGTAGAGCTGCCAGTCCCGCCGCAGCGCGGTGCGCCAGGGCGTCCGGCCGCGTCGCCCTGCGCGGCCGCGGTGCCCGCCCGCGGTCGTGATCACGCGGGTCGTCGTCGCGCCCGGCGGAGCGGAGGACGGGTCTGCGGCGAGCGCCGCACCCGTGGTCGTGGAGGTCATGTCGTCATCCCTTCGACGGGTTCCGGATCGCCGCCGCGCGCGCGGCGGCGACCCGGAGTGCGTCAGCCGTTCTGCTCCGCGAAGCGCTCGCGCGCGCCGTCGATGAGATCGACATAGGTCTGCAGGCCTGCGGCCTCCAGCTCCGCGACGTACGCGTCCCACTCGGAGAGGTCGCGGTCGCCGAGGATGAACTGCAGCGTCGCGGTGCGGACCGCGTCAGAGAGCGGCGTCGACAGGAGCGACGCCTGCTCGAGCTCGGCCTCGTCGAGCGGGGCCGGCGGGTTCGGGTCGCGCGGCGTCCGCGTCGACAGGACGGTGTCGATGTACTCGACGAACTGCGGTGCGTTGTACGACTCCTTGAGCTCTCGCGACTCGGTCGATCCCGCGAGCACGTCGTTGCCCCATCCGAGATCCTTCTTGATGTCGGTCGCGCCGTCGGGGTTGATGTTGAAGTCGTCGTACGAGAACTCGGGCTTCAGGGTGATCGTGCCGTCGGCCGCCTTGTCGTAGGTCTCTCCCTCGACGCCCCAGCGGAGCAGCTCGCGCGCCTCAGGGTTGTAGTAGAGCCAGTCGAGGAACTGCAGCGTCGCGATGAAGTTCGGCGACTCCGCGATGTCGGCGCTCAGCATGAACCCGTTCCAGAAGTTGCGCGGCTCGACGAGCATGCCCGCCTCTCCGCCCGGGGGCGCGAGCTGGACCAGCTCGTAGTCGGTCACGCCGGCCGCGTCGAGGGCCGCCGCGAACTCGTTCACCGTGCCGTTCGAGCCGGAGGCGGCGAAGACCTGGTTGTTCGCGATCTTCTCCGCGACGTTCGCCGCGCCGCCGCCCGCGTCAGCCGCCGTGAACGACTCGGTGTCGAGCAGGTCGGCCTCGACGAGCCCGTGGAAGTACTCGACCATCGAGCGGTAGCCCTCGGACGTGCCGGCGTACTCGAGCTCGCCCTTCTCCTCGTTCCAGATCGTGCCGTCGCCGAAGCCCCATCCGGCCTGCGTGCCGAACGCGTGGGCCGCGTAGTTGAGCATCGACTGGCCCTCGAAGCCGTCGGCCAGGGGCTTCGAGTCGGGGTACTTCTCCTTGATGAGCTCGAGGCCCGTGCGGAGGTCCTCCCAGGTCTCGGGCGCCGGAGCGCCGACCTCGTCGAACACGTCCTTGCGGATGATGAGCGTGAAGACCGGGACCGAAACCTCCTGCAGGCCCGGCAGCATGTAGTACTTGCCGTCGGACTGCTTGAGCCGCTCGACCATCGCGCCGAGGTCCCACTCCTCGACGTACTTCTGGAAGTTCGGCATGTACTCGACGTAGTCGCTGATGGGGAGGACGGCGCCCGACGAGACGAACGGCTCCTCCTCGCCCGTGTAGACGAGCGGGATGACTGTGGGGGCGTCGCCGGCCGAGATGAGCAGGCTGCGCTTCTCGGTCGCGTCGCTGAACGGGATGTGGGTGAGGTCGATCGAGACGCCTGTCCGCTCCTCGATGACGTCGAAGATCTGCCAGTCGTCGGTGACCGGCACCTCGGGCCAGTCGGTCCAGAGCATCGAGAGGTCGAACGACTCCGTCGCCGTGAACTGCTCGTCGGCGGCGAAGTCCTCCATCGCCCCGACCGACTGCGCATCGACGTCGACCTCGGCGGCGTCTCCGCCCTCTGCCGTGCAGGCGCTCGTCGCGACGAGGCCGGCCACCACCCCCGCTGCTGCGACTGCGCGGACCCACGTTGTCCGGCGCGTGGAACGAACCATGATTCTCCTCTTCGAGATCGGCTGCTGTGCTCGCGGCTCCGAAACTTTCGGAAGCTAGTTCGAGACTTTCTGAAGAGTAGGGCGGGCCCGAAACGTTGTCAATAGCCACAATTAGCGCGAGGGACGAGCCCGCCTCGAACGTCCGGCGTGACGCAGGCGTCGACAGTGTCCGAGGTTCGCGCGAGACTGCTCGCGTGACCTCAGACGGCTATGCGTCCGACTTCCTCGACATCGATCTCCCCCTTCCCGCGCCCGACCCGGCCCGCGCCATCCGCGAGCTGGCCTATCCGCGGTTCTCCGTCCTCCTCGACACCGATCGCCGGCTGGCCGCGGTCACCGCCGTGAACATCGACGGCGCTCAGCTGCAGGATCTGCGCCGCAGCGGCGAGTGGCGCCTCGATCCGCGTGTGCCCGAGCGCGAGCAGACCGGGCCCGCGGTGTATGCCGGCAACGACCTCGATCGCGGGCACCTCGTCCGCCGCCGAGACCCGGGCTGGGGATCGGTGAACGACGCGCGCGCCGCGATGGAGGCGACGTTCTTCTACACGAACGCCGCGCCGCAGGCCGCGGGCTTCAACCAGTCGAAGGAGCTCTGGCTCGGCCTCGAGGACCACGTGCTCGCGTACGCCGAGACGACCGATCAGCGGCTGTCGGTCTTCACCGCCCCGGTGCTCGATGGCGACGACCCGCCCTATCGCGGCATCCAGGTGCCGCTACGCTTCTGGAAGATCGCCGCGTGGCGCACGGACAGCGGGCTCGCGGCGGCCGGTTTCGTGCTCGATCAGACGGACCTCGTCGACACGAGCGGCGGCCGGTTCGCGACGCCGCCGCTCGGCGCATTCCGCACGTTCCAGGTGCCGATCGCCGACATCGCCGAGCTCGCGGAGCTCGACCTCGGGGTGCTGCCGACGGTCGACGTGCTCGACCGCCCCGAGGTGCGGACGAGCGGATGGCGCGCGCTGGGCTCGAGGGCGGACGTCATCGTGTGAGACGGCGCTCAGCGGAGCGCTCGCACCGCCTCCGCGATTCCCTCGACGGCTTCGGCGATGGTCCGCAGGTCGGTCGCGAACGAGATCCGGAAGAACGGCGACTGGCCATATGCCGACCCCTGGATCACCGCGACGCCCGCCCGGTCGAGCAGGTACAGGGTGACGTCCTGGTCGTCGGACAGGATGCGTCCGTCCGGTGCGATGCAACCGATGATCCCGGCGCAGTCGACGTAGAGGTAGAACGCGCCGTCCGGGACGACGGGGAGGAGACCGTCGATCGCCCGGATGCCCGCCACGGCGGCGTCGCGGCGCTCGGCGTAGCGGGGAACCGAATCGGCGATGAAGTCCTGCGGCCCTTCGAGCGCGGCAGCCGCAGCCGCCTGGCTGATCGACGACGGGCACGAGGACGTCTGCGACTGGAGCGTGTTGATCGCGCCGATGAGGGCGGGATCGCCGGCCGCGTAGCCCAGACGCCAGCCGGTCATCGCGTACGACTTGGAGACGCCCGACACGACCAGCACACGGTGCCGCAGATCGGGTGCGACGGCCGCGAGGCTCGGCGCGGGCGCCCCGGTGAACGAGATCTCGCTGTAGATCTCGTCGGAGAGAACGGACACCGCGGGATGGCGGCGGAGCACGTCGGCGAGCGCGGCGAGCTCCTGCTCGGTGTAGATCGCGCCGCTCGGATTGCCGGGGCTGTTCAGGATGACCCAGGTCGTGCGGGCGGTGATCGCCGATTCGAGCGCGTCCGCGGTGAGCTTGTATCTGCCCTCTGCCGAGGTCGCCACGATGACCGGCGTGCCGTCGTTCGCGCGGACCATGTCGGGGTAGGAGACCCAGTAGGGAGCAGGGATCAGCACCTCGTCGCCGACGTCCAGCGTCGCCATCAGGGCGAGGAAGATGACCTGCTTCCCTCCCCCGCCGACGGTGATCTCGGCGTCCGCGTACTCGATGCCGTGCGTGCGCCGCAGCGATCCTCGGATCGCCTCCCGCAGGCGAGGCGTCCCGTTCACGGCGGTGTACTTCGTCTCACCCGCCTCGATCGCGGCGATCGCGGCCTGCTTCACGTGCTCCGGAGTGTCGAAGTCCGGTTCGCCGACTGTGAGATCGAGGATCCGGCGCCCCTCGGCCTTGAGCGCACGCACGCGCGCTGCCGCCGCCGTGCTCGGCGAGGGCTTGATGCGGTCGAGGCGCGCGGCCGCCCGGAACGACGAGGCAGCGGCGCTCACGGTGCGACCTCGATATCGGTCGTGAGCCCCTTGGCCTTCAGCACCTCGGCGAGGTTGCACAGCTCGATCGTCGTGCCTCCGGCCCAGTACTTCTCGATCAGGGACGCCTCGTGCGCATCGCGCGCCGCCGACAGCTCCGCCGCCTCTCGGACCTCCTCGCGGCGGACGACGACGACGCCGTCGGCGTCGCCCTTGACGACGTCGCCCGGACGGATGAGCTCGCCGCCGAACACGACCGGCTGGTTCAGGGCGCCGAGGGTCTCCTTCACGGTGCCCTTGATCGACACGCTGCCCGAGAACACGGGCAGTCCGAGCTCGCGAAGCTCTCGCGTGTCGCGCACGCCGGCGTCCGTGACGAGCGCGGCAATCCCCTTCGCCTTGCAGGCGTTGCCCAGCACGTCTCCGAACATCCCCGCTTCGGCGTACTCGCCCGCAGAGACGATGAGGACGTCTCCCGGCTGCGCGTAGTGGATCGCGACCTGCAGCATGAGGTTGTCGCGCGGGGCGCACACGACGGTGAAAGCCGAGCCGACGAAGGAGGTGTCCGGATCGATCGGCTTGATCCGTGCATCGAGCGCGCCGCGCCGCCCCTGCGCTTCGTGGATGGTGGCCGCAGTGAACTGGCCGAGCCGTTCGACGTCGGACGCCTCGGCCCGCTCGATCCTCGTGGTGACGTGAACCATGTCGCTGTCCTTACTCCGCGTCCTGTTCGCGGCGATCGAAGGTGAGGCCTCCCGGCACCTGGAAGGTCGGCATGAGCTCGAGAAGGCCGACGTTGACGTGCGACGGCGCGTCGATCGCGAACTCGATGGCGGCGACGACGTCGTCGACCGTGAGCGACTCGTAGCCCTCGTAGTAGGTCGCCCACGCCTCCGCGTCCGTCTCCGGCGTGCCGCCGAGGTTGCGCGAGAAGATCTCGGTCTCGATGCGGCCGGGGCTGAGCTCGGTCACCCGCACGCGCCGGCCGAGCGCGTCATTGCGGAGTTGACGCGAGAGCTGATGCACGGCGGCCTTGGTCGCGTGGTAGGCGGTGTGGCCGAAGAAGTTGTAGTGCCCCGCGATCGAGGAGATGTTGAGGACGTGGCCGCGGTCGCGCTCCACCATCCCGGGGTAGAGCAGACGCAGGATCTGCATGACCGCCGTGAGGTTCACCTCGATGAGGTCGTCCAGATCCTCGGCCGAAGCGCTCAGGATGTTCCCCGGTCGACTCACGCCCGCGCTGTTGAGCACGATGTCGGCCTCGATCCCGGCGAGTGCGCGCGTGAGCGCCGCGGTGTCCCGGACGTCGAGCGCGTGGGTGATCACCCCCTTCTCGGCAAGCGCCTCGAGTCGCGACTCGTCGCGCGCGACGGCGTGCACGGTCAGCCCCTTCGCGAGGAAGAGGTCGATCGCGCCACGGCCGACGCCGCTGGTCGCACCGGTGACGAGCGCGACGCGGTAGTCGGAGAAAGTCATGAGAGAGTCCTTCCGGTGGTGGCGGTTGAGAGCGCGTCCAGCGCCGAGAACACGGACTGGACGCGAAGACGGAGTGCTTCCAGCTCGACGCGGTCGGCGCGTGCCCTCGCCGCCGCGCCCGACGTCGACATCCTGCGGAATCGCACACGCTGACCCGGCCGCACCTGGGCGAGCAGGTCGAGCGATCCGGGTGTCACGACAGCGAGCACGGGATAGCCGGCGGTGACGCCGCGCCCCCGATGGAGGACGAGGAGCTCGTCCCCGGGCGGCACCTCGACGGCGCCGACGGGCACGCCGCGCGAGAGCACCTCGCCCCCGGCCGTGCGCTCGGGGAGGGGGCCGGTCATCCGGAGTCCGATGTGGTTGCTCGTCGGCGTGACGAGATAGGGCTGGTCGAACAGGCGCCCCGCTGTGCCCGCGAAATCCGCGATGTCCGGGCCATCCGTGACGTCGATGACGAATCCCGTCGGCAGGCGCGGCACGTCGAGGCAGTACAGCTCGGCGGCGAAATGCTGGTTGAAGATCACCGGCGTCGACCGCCGGACGGCGATCGCCTGCCCTGCCGCGACCCGCCCGCCGAATCCGAGGACCGAGTCGGGTGCGCAGCTGCCGAGCAGTCGCGGGACGTCGAATGACCCGCGCACTGCGACGTACGCGCGCAGCCCGCCCTGGAGGTCGCGCAGGGCGACCGTCTCACCCGCGCGGACGGAGACGGGCTGGTTCGAGGGCCGGCCGACGCCGTCCACCGTGAGGTGCCCGTCGGCGCCCGTGACCGCGAGGAGGATATCGACATCGGGTACGAACTCGACGTCGAGCGCGGTGAGCTCCAGGAGCGGCTCGTCATCGGAGTTGCCGACGAGGATGTTGGCGATGCGAGCCGACCTCTGGTCGAGCGCGCCGTTGACCGGGACGCCATAGCGAGGGCCGCGACGGCGGCCGAGGTCGGTCACCTGGGTCGAGCCCGCCTCGATGAACGTCAGCGCTCCCGCACTCATCGCGCCTCCATGCGCGTGCCGAGCAGCGAGGCGTACTCATCCGCCTCGATCGGCCGGAAGCGGATCACGTCTCCCGGCTCGTAGGGCACGAACGGCTCGGCGTCGAGGTCGAGAACCGTCAGCGGCGTCCTCCCGATGAGCGGCCACCCGCCCGGGGCCGCGGCGGGTGTGATCGTCGCCTGGCGTCCTGCGACCGAGACGACCCCCTGAGGCACGTGGGGTCGCGGGCTCGCGAGACGGGGCACCGGGCGTGGGAACGGCGGCCCGTCGAGCATCGGCGATCCCCCCGGCGCTCCCAGGCAGCGCACGACATAGGCGGGCTCGCTGTGGAGGCGAACCACCTCGTCCACGCTCAGGCCCTGCGCATCGGCGACGTCGCGGAGGTCGAGCTCGCCCGCGAGGTCGTACAGCACCGGCACGTCGAACTCGCGCGGCCTCTGGCTGAGCGGGCGGTCGACGTCGATCTGCTCGGCCGCCTGAGCGAGATAGTCGCGCAGCCCGTCGAGGGAGACGTCGATCGGGTCGATCTCGACGAGCACCGCGTCGTAGGTCGGGATGACGCATGCGACGCCCGGGACGCGCGAGGCGTCGAGGAAGCGCGCGAGATGGTGGACGAGCCGCCAGCCTGCCTCGCGGTCGGGCAGAGCGCTCGCGACGCGGAGAGCGGATGTCCCGCTCGGCGAGATCACCACGAGCGGATTCGTCACGACGGCTCCAGCCAGTCCGCGAGCGGGGCGATCTCGACACCGGCGGCCTCGAGGCCGCGGCGGATCTGCTGCGCGAGCGCGACCGCTCCCGCGGTGTCGCCGTGGACGAGCACTGTGTCGCACGCGATGGGGATGGGCACGCCGTTGCGGCTCTCGATGACGCCGTCGACGACCATCCGCACGGTGCGGCGGCGGATCTCCTCTGCGTCGTGGATCACCGCGCCGGGCTCGCTGCGCCGCACGAGCGTGCCGTCATCCTCGTACGCGCGGTCGGCGATCCCGACGATGCCCACGCGCAGCCCCGCCGCACGCGCCGCGTCGGCGAGCATGCCGTCCTGCGCGAGAATGATGAGCTCGGGGTCGAGGCGCCGCGCGGCCGCCGTGACGGCGTCGGCGTAGTCCTCACGCACCGCGACGAGGTTGCCGAGGCGACCGTGGGGCGCGACGTGGGCGACGGGTGCACCGTGGAATGCGGCGAACGCCTGCAGGGCGCCGATCTGGTAGAGCACGTCGGCACGCACCTCGTCGGCCGTGAGCCCCATGTCACGGCGCCCGAACCCCTGCCGGTCGGGGAAGGAGGGATGCGCCCCGATGCCGACCCCGCGCCGCACGCAGGAGCGCACGGTCTCGTCCATGATCTGCGGGTCGCCGGCGTGGAAGCCGCAGGCGATGTTCGCCGACGTGAGGATGTCGAGCAGAGCGGCATCGTCGCCCATCCGCCAGGCGCCGAAGCCCTCGCCGAGATCTGCGACCAGATCGATCCTCCGGGTCATCGTCAGCTCCTCTCCTCTTCGATCCGCTGGCGTGCCCAGGCTAGAACCGTGGAAATCCGATGCGAAGAGAATGTGCGATCCTTGTGCCGCTCTCGCCGCACCGCCCCTGTCAAGTCAATGAGGGAGAACCAAGAGATGGCACATTCGTTGCCATGTTCCCTGCCTCGTGCCGCACCCGATCGTGCCGGTCTCGGATACCATCGACCCATGGTCATCCCCGCCCGTCGCATCCAGCGTCGCGTCACGCTGACCGAGATCGCCGAGGCCTGCGGGGTCGCGCCCTCCACGGTGTCGCGCGCGTTCTCGAACCCGAATCGGGTGAGCGCCGGGATGTACGAGCGCATCACCGCGAAGGCGCGGGAGATGGGCTACACGTCGGCGCTTCTTCCCGCCGCGGACAACAGGATGGCGCGAGGCACGATCGCCCTCGTCCTCCCGAACCTCACCAACCCCTTCAACCTCGACGTGACGCGCGGAGCGCAGGCGCAGATCCGCGCCGCGAGCTACCTCCATCTCCTCGTCAGCACCGAGGAGTCGCTGCCCATGGAGGAGCAGTGGCTGCGCGAGATGGCGCGGACGGTGGACGGGATCGTCGTCTCCTCCCCGCGGATCGACGACGACGCGCTTCGCGCCGTCGCCCAGATCACGCCCACGGTCATGATCAACCGCGCGGCACCGGGCCTCTCCGGCGTCGTCATCGACACCCCGGCGGGGCTCGGTCAGGCGGTGCACTACCTCAACTCGCTGGGCCACGATCGCATCGCCTATGTGCGCGGCCCCCACGGGTCCTGGACCGACGAGATCCGCTTCGAGGCGATCTCCGCCGCGGCCGCGGAACGGGAGGTCGAGCTCGTGGTCGTGGGCCGCTACCAGCCGACGCTCGCGAACGGAGCGGCGGCCGCCGATGCCGTCGTCCTCACCGGCGCCACCGCGTGCATCTTCTTCAACGACGTGCTCGCCATCGGCGCGCTCGATCGCCTGCACCGCCTGGGTGTGTCGGTTCCCGAGGATCTCAGCATCGTCGGCTGCGACGACATCTTCGGCTCCTCGTTCTCCCATCCGCCGCTGACGACCGTGACCTCGCCCGGCGAGAGCGCGGGTCGGGCGGCCGTCGACATGCTCATCGGCCGCCTCTCCACTCGGGATCGGTCCGATCGCGTCGACCACATCTCGGCGCATCTCACCGTGCGCGCGTCGACCGGTCCCCGACAGCGCGACTGACCCCTCAGGTCGCGGAGAGCGGGCTGAGGGGTCGGTCGCATCCGGGCCCTACGAGACGGACCGCGGGAGCACAATCGCGGCCGTGACGACCTCCTTCTCGCGCTCGCTCTGCTGCAGGTCGTCGATCTCGTCGAGGGTATGGCCACGCGTCTCCTTGGCCGTCGCCGCGGAGATCGTCGCGACGAGCATAAGGCCGATCGCGAGCAGGGCCGGCCCCACCCATCCGGTCAGGTCCGCCCCCGCAAGCGCCGTCGACGCGACGGGGCCGATGGCGCCGGCGATCGCGAAGCCGATCTGCGTCCCGGCCGCGAGGCCCGACACCCGAACACGGTGCGGGAACATCTCGGCGAAGAAGGCGGGCCACGCCGCGTTCGCGGTCGAGTAGAAGAGGCCGTTGCAGAGGATGCCGAGCACGAAGATCAGGGGCCAGTTGCCCTGCGTGATCGCCCACAGGTAGGGGGCGGTCGTGATGCCGGCGCCGACCGCGCCGATGATGAACACGGTGCGCCGTCCGATGCGGTCGGCGAGCAGGCCGGCCAGAGGGGTGTACAGGATGGCGAGGAAGCTCGCGCAGACCGGAACCCACAGCATCGTGGGCTTGTCGAGCTCGTAGCCGACCGTCGCGAAGGAGACCGAGAAGGAGGCGAAGAGGTAGCTGACGCCCGCGATCATCGCGCAGGCCGCGATGCGGATGATGGTGACCCAGTGGAACCGCGTTGCCTGGCTGAGGGGAGACAGCTGGACCTTGATGGCCTGCGTCTCGAGGAACGCGGGCGGCTCCTCGAGGCTGCGGCGGATGATGTAGGCGACGACCACGACGACCGCCGACAGCCAGAACGGGACGCGCCACGCCCACGCGAGCAGCTGCTCCTGCGGAAGGGCCGCGAACGGGATGAACACGGCGGTCGCCAGCAGCCCACCGGACGCGGACCCGCTCGTCACGAAGCTCGTGGTGAACGCCCGACGGCGTTCGGGCGCGTGCTCGAGGCTCATCGTGATCGCGCTCGCCTGCTCGCCGGACACCGAGAGCCCCTGGAGGATGCGGATGACCGTCAGGAGGATCGGCGCGAGCACTCCGATCTGCTCGTACGTGGGCAGGCATCCGATCAGGAACGTGCACGCGCCGATCCCGAACAGCGTGATCATCATCACGAACTTCCGCCCGAAGCGGTCGCCAATGGGGCCGAGGATGAAGGCGCCGAGCGGACGCACCACGAATCCGATCGCGAACGTGGCCATGCTCAGCAGCACCTTGATGCCATCCGGCAGGTCCTCGGGGAAGAAGAGCACATTCAGAACCAGCGCTGCGGCGGTTCCGTAGACCGCGAAGTCGTAGTACTCGAGGGTCGTGCCGACCCAGGACGCGATCGCGGCCTTCGCCGGCGTCTTCATGTGTGATGCAGTGTTCGTCATTTCGCCTCCATCGGCGGGATCTCGGTGAAGGTCGGCGATCGGGTGTCATTCGCCGTTCACCCGGACAGGGGGTGCTGCAGTTCAGCTCTCGTGAGGGGCGACGAGGTGCTGCTCGCACTGTAGGAACGGGAGAACGACAGGAACAAGCAATGTGCCGTCGATGTGCCAGACGATCGCCGATGACCCGCGGAATCCTCGCACGGAGGGCCCGAGGAGCTCGCGCTCTGTGCCACGCGCTTTGCCATCGCTCATCCGCCAGGCCGGGCGGGACGAATCCCCTCAAGGCCGAGCATCTGCAGCACTGCTCGGCCTTGCGCTTGTCAAAGACGAGCAGCACTTGGCCGCTTCATCATCCGGACGGAGTCGGTGGCGTCGTCGAGGATCGAGCGGATCACCGCGTTCTACAACGACGAAACCCCCTCGCGAGGAGGGGGTTTCGGGTGGCGGTGACGGTGGGATTTGAACCCACGGTAGGGGGTTACCCTACACAACTTTTCGAGAGTTGCACCTTCGGCCGCTCGGACACGTCACCGCGGACAAGCTTAGGACAACTGCGCCCCAGACGCGAATCGAGCGTTCACCATCCCGTCACCCGGGCGAGTCGCGCCGCGCTCGCCTCGGCGCCCGTCGCGACCCCGGCCTGGAGCAGCGCGAGCCGCAGCTCGTCGGCCATCCCGTCGAGGAGCCGCGCGACCCCATCCGCTCCGTCCGCCGCGAGCGCCCACCAGGCCGGACGCCCGACGAAGACGGCCCGCGCACCGAGAGCCAGGGCCGCCAGCACGTGACGCCCGTCGCGGATGCCGCTGTCGACGGACACCTCGGCGTCCGCGCCGACCGCTTCGACCACCTCGCCGAGCGCCTCGACCGCCGCGACCGAGCCGGCCAGGCGCCGGTGCCCGTGCGTCGAGACGACGACGCCGGCCGCGCCGGCGTCGACCGCACGACGCGCGTCGTCGCCGCGCAGCACGCCCTTCACGACGACCGGCAGGCCGGTCACGTCGCGCAGTCGGGCGATGTCATCGAGGCCCGGATTGCGCGCCGGGCGGTCGCCGAGCAGCGCGCGCTCGTCGGCCGTGAGGTTCGCGAGCCGTGCGCGGGCCGGCCCCTCCGGCCAGTTCACCGGCTCGACGTGCGGCTCGACGCGCAGCGCCGTGAGCTCGACGGTGAGCAGGATCGCCGCGGCCCCGGCCTCCGCCGCGCGCTCGGCGAGCGCCCAGGTCAGAGCGGGCTCGGCGAGCAGGTACGTCTGGAACCACCACGGCGCCCCCTGCTCGGCGATACGCGCGAACGGGATCGCCGTGTTCGTCGAGACGCCGATCAGGGTGCCCGACGCCGCGGCCGCGCGCGCCATCTCGATCTCGCCGTCGGGATGCGCCGCGACCTGCTGCGCCATCGGCGCGACGAGGATCGGATGGTCGACCGGCGTTCCGAGAACGGTCGTCGCGACCTGCGCATCCAGCTCGCCGCGGAGGGCCGCCGGACGAAACCGCACGGCATCCCAGCGATCCGCCTCGGCCTCGCTCGAGCCATCCGCCGTCGCCGCGACGTAGTCGAACACGTGCGCGGGGAGCAGCGCCCGCGCACGCTCTCGCAGCCGCTCGATCTCCGCACGGGTCATCCGCTCACCGTACCCGCGACGCGCGCTCCACCCGCGCGCCTCACGCGACCGCGGTCGCCTCGAGCACGAGCGCCGACGCGGGGGCGAGCAGCGGCGTGCGCACGCCGACCGTCGACAGCAGCGAGCCCGGCAGCGTCACCGAGCCCTCCGCGATCCACGGCACCGGCCGCATGTCGAGCAGGTGGCCCGTCGTGAGCGCGCGCACGACTTCGACGCGATAGGTCCGCGACGGGTCGAGACCCGGGAGGCGCAGTGCGGGCGGCACGGCCCACTCCCCCGTCGCCTCGCGGGTGAGCCGGTAGAGCGCGTGCGCGCGGTCCTCCGACACGACGCCCGTGAGCGCGGCCCCCTCATCGGCGACGGTGTCGTGCAGCAGCTCGCCCGTGTGCATGAGGGAGCGGAGGCGCTTGTACTCCGCGATCCACTCGGCGAGCTGCGCGCGCTCGTCGGCCGTGAAGCGCGTGATGTCGGTCTCGATGCCCGCCGAGGCGAAGAGCGTCGTCGCGATCCGGAACCGCAGGTCGGTGACGCGGTCGGTCGTGTGCGCCTGCGTCGGGCCGACGTGGCTGCCGATGAGCTCGGGCGGCAGGATCAGCTCGGTCCAGCGCTGGATGCGCGTGCGCTCGAGCGGGTCGTTCGTGTCCGACGCCCACACGCGATCGGTCCGCTCGAGGATGCCGAGGTCGACGCGCGCGCCGCCCGACGAGCACGACTCGATCTCGACGTGCGGATGGCGTCGGCGCAGCTCGTCGAGGAGCGCGTACACCGCGCGCGTCTGCGCGTCGACGCCCGCGCGCCCCGCGTGCACGGCCTCGAGCAGGTCGCGGTTGTGATCCCACTTGAGGTACTCGATCGGGTACTCCTCGAGGAGGGCCCCGAGGGTCGCGAGCAGCCACTCGGCAACCTCGGGGCGCGCGACGTCGAGCACGTGCTGGTGACGCCAGGTGCGCGTCGCGCGATCGGATGGCGCGAGCACCCACTCGGGGTGCGCGCGAGCGAGATCGGAGTCGGGGTTGACCATCTCGGGCTCGACCCACAGCCCGAAGCCCATGCCGCGAGCGCGCACGTGGTCGACGAGCGCGTGCAGGCCCTCGGGCCAGACGGCCGGATCGACCGCCCAGTCGCCGAGCCCCGCACCGTCGCTGCGCCGAGCCAGGAACCAGCCGTCGTCGAGGACGAACCGCTCGACGCCGACCTCGGCAGCGGCATCCGCGAGCGCGATGAGCGGCTCGAGCTCGTGGTCGAAGTAGACCGCCTCCCATGTGTTGAGCACGACCGGTCGCGGCGTGCGCGGATGGCCGGGGCGCGCGCGCAGGGAGCGGTGGAAGCGCGAGGAGATCCCGTCGAGCCCGCGGTCGCTCCACGCGAACCAGGCGGTCGGCGCGGCGAACGCCTCGCCCGCCGAGAGCACGATCTCCCCCGTGCGGAGCAGCTCGCCCGCTCCGAGCACGTTCCGCCCCTCGGCGAGGCGGTCGGTGCGGTACACCGCGTCGCCGCTCCAGGCCAGGTGCACGGCCCACGCCTCGCCCGTGCGGTCGTCGAAGCCGGGCGTCCCCACGACGGTCAGCGTCGGAGCGTCGTGCCCGGTCCGCCCGCGGCGCGAGTCACGGGCGTGCGAGCCCATCGCGACCGGGCGGCGCTGCGGCGAGCGCTCGCGCGTCCAGCGGCCGGCGAGGTCGAGCAGCTCGCTCGCTCGCGCGGGAACCGGCAGCGTCGCGTCGAGGGCCGACAGCTGGACGACGGCGTCGCCCGCGTTCTCGACGCGGTGGTCGACGCGCAGGATGCCCGCGGCGTCGAACCGCAGGGAGCTCTCGAGCACGAGGCCGTCGGCGTGCGCGCGCAGCGCGAAGCCGCGGTCATCGCTCTCGACCGACTCCACGCGCCACCCCGGCAGGAGCGGCGCGCCGTCGACCGTGCCCGCGATGCCCGGGCGCCCCTGCCATCCGTCGCGCTCGGTCGGGAGCACCGTGAGCGGCCACGCCTCGTCGAGCGCGCTCGCCGTGATCTGACGTGCGGACGCCGCGTCCAGCGCGGCGAGCGCGGCCCCGTCCACCGCTCCCGGATCCGCGCCCCAGTGGAGGACCTCGGGAAGATCCTCGCCGCGGAACGCCACGATGAGCGCCGCGCCCGCGGCGCGGAACAGCGTGGTCGTGCGCGGGGGTGCGCTCACGGGAGCTGAGGTGATGGTCATGCGGGCCTCCGTCTCGACGGCATCGTCAGAGACCAGGTTCCCGCGCGGGGGTCACTTTGTCAAATGCTGAAACAAACGCTCACGCGAGAAGCGCGCGGATGGCCAGCCCGGCCCCCGCGCGCGCCCACTCCGAGAAGTCCCACGTCCGCACGTCGAGATCGACCGGAGCGGCGTCCTTGTCGAGCCTCTCGTCAAGCGCGGCGCGCAGGGCGTCGCCCGCGAGCTCGACCACGGCGATGCCGTCTCCTGTGACGACGACCTTCTGGGGGTCGACGAGGCTCGCCACCGTCGCGATCATGACGCCGAGCGCGCGACCCGCGTCGGCGAACGCCGCGAGCGCGAGCTCGTCGCCCGCGCGCGCGGCCTCGACGACACCCTCGTACTCGACACCCGGGCGTCGGTAGGCGTTCACGATCGCGCTGTTCACGAGCAGGCTCGATGCGCAGCCGCGATGGCCGAGTCCGCACCGGGGCCCCGCCTCGTCGACGATGAGGTGGCTGATCTGGCCCGCGCGATTGTGCGCGCCGTCGACCGGCCGGCCGTTCACGACGAGCCCGCAGCCGATGCCCGCGCCGACCGTGATGAGCACCATGTCGTCGATGCCCGCGCCCGCCCCGAACCAGTGCTCGGTCGCCGTGAGCGCCTGCACGTCGTTCTCCACGGAGCACGGAAGCCCGGTCGCGTCGCGCACGAGCGCCCCGAGCGGCACGTCGGTCCAGTCGAGGAAGAACGACCGCTCGACGAGCGCTCCGTCCGCGCCCTGGCTCACGCGGCCCGCGATCGCGATCCCCACCGACGTCAGCGTCGGGTAGTCCGCCGCGTATCCGCGCGCCACGTCGGCGATCTCGGCGACGACATCCGCGGGCTCGCGCGACGCGAGCGGACGCTCGGTGCTCTCGACCGCGGACGCCGAGAGGTCGGTGACGACCGCGTAGAGGGTGTCGCCGGTGAGCTTGATCCCGAGGAAGTGGCGAGCCGACGCGCGCAGATGCAGCATCTCGGACGGGCGCCCCGTCTGCGCCATGAGGCGCGTGCCGCCCTCCGTGAGCAGCCCGGCGTCGACGAGGGAGCGCGTAATGCGGGTGAGACTCGCGCGGGAGAGGTGGAGGCGGCGCGCGATCTCCGCGCGCGGGAGCTCGCCGTGGATGAGCACCTCGAGAAGCGCCGCCCGCATCGCCGGCGACATCTCGCCGATCTCGCCGCCCGCGAGCGCCGTGTCCTCGACGTCCATGTTTGTCACCCTTCTGAACATACTCGCTTGTGCTCGGCCACGCGCGCTGGAAAGATCACAGTACACACGCGGCCGCGCCCCGCCGCGACACCCGAGATCACGGAGGATCCGTCGTGCCCGAGACCCTGCACTGGCGCGCCGAGCGCGTCCACGTCGCCCTCGCCCTGCCCGAGGACGCGCCCGTCTCGGTGCTCGCGATCCGGCCATCCGGATCCCCCGCGCCCGCTCCCGTGCTGCCCGAGGGGCACGGCGAGCAGCCTCTCGTCGAGCTGTCGGCGTTCGGCCACGGCCGGTTCCCCGGCAGCTTCCGCCACGTCGACACGGTGATCGGGCGCGCGTTGCGCTACGTCGGCCACGAGGAGTCGGAGCAGGACGGATGGCGCGAGCTGCGCGTGCGCCAGGAGGACGCGTCGCGGGGGCTCCGCGTCACGAGCGTGCTCGCGGCGCATGCGTCCGCACCCGCGCTGCGGGCGTGGACCGAGGTCGCGGTCGACGGCGACCTCGTCGTCGACTTCGTGTCGAGCTTCGCGACGGGCTCCTTCCTCGCCGACGCGCGCACGGCATCCGTCGACGACATCGTCGTCGCGCACGCCGACAGCGACTGGATCGCCGAGAGCAGGTGGCGCGTGCAGCCGCTGCGCGAGGCGGGCCTCGTCGACGTGGGCCGCGCCGCGCACAACCACCAGGCGCCCCGCACGCGCCTCGCGCTCGGGAACCGCGGGTCGTGGTCGAGCGGCGAGAAGGCGCCCACGGGGGTCATCGCGTCCGCACGCGGCGACTACGCACTCGCGTGGCAGATCGAGCACAACGGGCCGTGGGTCGCCGAGCTCGGCGAGAACGGGCACGGCGCCTACCTGCTGCTGTCCGGCCCGACGGACCAGGAGCACCAGTGGTCCGTGAAGCTGCGCGACGGGGAGACGTTCACCTCCGCACCGGTGTCGATCGCGGTCGCCGAGGGCGGCGTGGAGGCGGCGCTGCAGGCGCTCACCGACCAGCGCCGCGCCATCCGCCGCCCGCGCGACGCCGACGATGCGCTGCCCCTCGTCTTCAACGACTACATGAACACGCTCATGGGCGACCCGACGACCGAGAAGCTCCTGCCGCTCATCGACGCCGCGGCCGAGGCCGGAGCCGACACGTTCTGCATCGACGCCGGCTGGTACGCCGACGGGCACTGGTGGGACGGCGTCGGCGCGTGGGAGCCGTCGGCCGCGCGCTTCCCGGGCGGCATCGGCGAGGCGACCGCGTACATCCGCTCGCGCGGGATGACCCCCGGCCTGTGGCTCGAGCCCGAGGTGATCGGCGTGCGGTCGCCGCTCGCGCAGACGCTGCCCGACGCCGCGTTCTTCTCGCGCGGCGGCGTGCGCATCGCCGAGCACGGGCGGCACCTGCTCGATCTGCGACACCCCGCCGCCCGCGCGCACCTCGACGCGGTCGTCGACCGCCTCGTCGGGGAGTACGGCGTCGCGTTCATCAAGATGGACGAGAACACGATGACGGGCCCCGGCACCGACCGCGACGGCCTCGCGCCCGGGCACGGACTGCTCGAGCACGCGCGCGCCGTTCTCGACTGGATCGACGGCGTGCAGGCGCGCCATCCGGATCTCCTCATCGAGAACTGCGCGTCGGGCGCCATGCGGATGGACTACGCGATGCTCTCGCGCCTGCACCTGCAGTCGACGTCTGACCAGCAGGACCCCGTGGCGTACGCGTCGATCGCCGCGGCGGCGCCCGCATCCATCCTCCCCGAGCAGGCCGGCAACTGGGCCTACCCGCAGGCCGGGATGACCGATGAGGAGCGCACGTTCGCGCTGGTGAACGGAGTGCTCGGCCGCATGTACCTGTCGGGCTACCTCAACCGGATGGCCCCGCACGAGCGCGCGGCGGTCCGCGATGCGGTCGCGGCGCACAAGGCCGTGCTCGGCGACATCCGGTCGCGCCGGCCGATCTGGCCGCTCGGCCTCCCGGCGTGGGAGGACGACTGGGTCGCCCTCGGCCTCGCGCTCGACGGCCACGCCTACGTCTCGGTGTGGCGGCGGCGCGGCGACGCGTCGGCGCGGCTGTCGCTGCCCTGGGCGCGCGGACGCGCCCTCGAGGTCGCGCCGTTCTTCCCGTCGAGCGAGGGCGGATGGTCGTGGACCTGGGATGCCGAGAGCGGCATCCTCGAGACGACGGCCCCGACGTCCGAGCCCTCCGCGCGCGTCCTCGAGGTCTGGATCGCGTAGCACCCCTCTGCATGTCTCGCTTCCCGCGGCCATCCGGTCCGGAAAGCCAGGGAAAGCGAGACATGCTGGCGGGGTCAGGCCGCGCTGGCGGGAGCGGTGCGCGCGCCCTCCCACTCCCCCGTGAAGTGGTTGAAGCACACGGAGTTGTCGAGCTTCGCCCGGTCGGGCGCCGCCTCGCCGCTCACGACCTTGCCCACGCGCTCGGGGTCGGGCGCGGCCATCGCGAGCAGGCGCGTGTAGTCGTGCTGCGGGTCGAGGATGACCGCGTCGGCCGGGCCGCGCTCCACGACGCGCCCCTTGTACAGCACGAGGATCTCGTCGGAGAAGTGGCGTGCGGTCGCGAGGTCATGCGTGATGTAGAGCACCGCGAGGTCGTCCTCGCGCTGCAGCCGGCCGAGGAGGTTCAGCACCCCGAGCCGGATCGACACGTCGAGCATCGACACCGGCTCGTCGGCGAGCACGACCTGCGCCCCGGGCGCGAGCGCCCGCGCGATCGCCACGCGCTGCCGCTGTCCGCCCGAGAGCTCGTGCGGGCGACGCGATGCGAAGGACGCATCGAGGTTCACGCGCTCGAGCATCTCGATCACGCGCTCGTGCGTCTCGTCGGCACCGCGCGTGCGCCGGTGGATCCGCAGCGGCCGCGCGATGTGATGCTCGATCGAGTGGAACGGGTTGAGCGATGCGAACGGATCCTGGAAGACCATCTGCACGTGGCGCCGGTACTCGGCGGGGGCGACCGGACGGCCATCCGCCTGCCGCACGTCGATCTCGCCCGACGTCGGGTGCTCGAGCTTCGAGAGGATCCGCGCGATCGTCGACTTGCCCGACCCCGACTCCCCCACGAGCGCGACCGTGCGTCCGGGCACGAGCTCGAACGAGACCCGGTCGACCGCGCGGAACCGCCTGCGGCGCAGGCCCTCCCGCACGCTGAACTCCTTCACGAGGTCCGTGACGCGCACCGTGGTCATGCTCGAGCCTCCGCTCCGTCGGCGACCGGCGACTCGTCGACGCCGGATCGGATGAACGCCCCGCGCGACCCGCTGAGGCTGGGGAACGAGCCGAGGAGCTTCCTCGTGTACTCGTGGTGAGGATCGCGGTACATGTCGTCGGCCGCGCGCAGCTCGACGATCTCGCCGCGCAGCATGACCGCGATGCGGTCGCTGATCTCGAGCAGCAGCGGCAGGTCGTGCGTGATGAAGATCACCGCGAAGCCCAGCTCGTCGCGCAGGCGGACGATCTCGCGCAGGATGTCGCGCTGCACGACCACGTCGAGCGCCGTCGTGGGCTCGTCCATGATCATGACCTGGGGCTCGAGGATCATCGCCATCGCGATCATGACCCGCTGGCGCATGCCGCCGGAGAGCTCGTGCGGGAACGACGTCAGGCGCGACGGATCCACGCCCACGCGGCGCAGGACGTCCGCCGCGCGCTCGCGCCGCTCGGCCTTCGACATCCGCGGTCGGTGCGCGACGAGCACGTCCTCGAGCTGCGCGCGGATGCTGATGACCGGGTTGAGCGCGTTCATCGCGCCCTGGAACACCATGGAGAGCTTCGACCAGCGGAAGGCGCGCAGCTCCTCGTCGGCGAGGGCGAGCAGATCGACGTCGCCGCCCTCGCGATCGTG
Source organism: Microbacterium sp. SA156 (assembly GCF_049065455.1). NCBI lineage: Bacteria > Bacillati > Actinomycetota > Actinomycetes > Micrococcales > Microbacteriaceae > Microbacterium > Microbacterium sp. SA156. The sequence continues at coordinate 74,095 of NZ_JBAKGU010000002.1, read as the reverse complement.
GAAGACGATGCTGCCGCTCGCGATGCGGGCCGGCGGCTTGTGCAGCCGGTTCACGGCATACGCGAGGGTCGTCTTGCCGCAGCCCGACTCGCCCGCGAGGCCGAGGATCTCCCCCGCCGCGAGCTCGAACGACGCGCCCTTCACCGCCGTCACGGGCTGCTCCACCTCGTACACGACCGAGAGGTCGTCGATGGTGAGGACGGGCCGGCGCGCTGTCGTCGCGCTCATGCCGCACGCTCCTTCCTGCGGGCCTCACGGCGCGCGCGACGCTCGCGACGCGCGTGGAGGCGCACGTTCTTGAGCTTGGGGTTGATGATCTCGTCGATCGAGAAGTTCACGAGCGACAGGCCCATCCCGAACAGCGCGATGACGAGGCCCGGCGGAACGAACCACCACCAGGCGCCCAGCGGCAGGGCGAACCCGTTCTGCGCGTAAAAGAGCATGGTGCCGAGCGTCGACGAGTTCGAAGCGCCCAGGCCGAGGAACGACAGGCCGGCCTCGCCGAGGATCGCCGCGATGACGGCGAAGACGAACTGCGACGCGAGCACGGGCAGGAGGTTCGGGAGGATCTCGACCGCGATCACGCGCCACGCCCGCTCGCCGGCCACCTTCGACGCCGCGACGTAGTCGCGACTGCGGATGGACAGGGTCTGCGCCCGCAGGACGCGCGCCGACCCCGCCCAGCTCGTCACGGCGAGGACGACCGCGATCGTCCAGAGGCCGCGCGCCTCGGCGGGCACGAAGCCCGAGATGACGATCACGAGCGGGAGGCCGGGGATGACGAGGAACACGTTCGAGAAGAGCGAGAAGGCCTCGTCGGCGAAGCCGCCGATGTACGCGCCGAGGATGCCGAAGAAGGCCGACAGCACGGTCGCCAGCACGCCGACGATGAGGCCGATCTCGAGCGACCCGCGCGTCGCGATCGCGAGCTGGGCGAAGACGTCCTGGCCGGTCTGGGTCGTGCCGAGGAGGAACTCCGCCGACGGCGGCGCGAGCCCGATGTCGCGGATGGCGCTCGGGTCGCCCACGAAGAAGGGGGCGATGAGGCCGAACAGGGTGATGCCGCCGATGAGCGCGAGCCCGAGCGCGAGCCAGGGCGTCATCGTGGGGAGCATCTGCCGCAGCGCCGAGCGCGAGCGGCGCACGCGGTCGGCGCGCTGCTCGCGCGCGGTGCGCGAGACGATCGCCTCGGTCGCCTCGGCGACGGAGGGCTCTGTCCTGGGGGCGATGTTGGTCATGTCAGCTCCGGGCCCGCGTGCGGGGGTCGATGAGGCCGTAGAAGAGGTCCACGACGAGGTTCGCGCCGAGCACCGCGAGGGTGATGAAGAGGAACAGCCCCTGCATGAGCGCGTAGTCGTTGTTCGTGACCGCCGACAGGAGCTTCGATCCGATCCCGGGGTACGAGAACACCTGCTCGGTGACGACGGACCCGCCGACGACGAACCCGAGCGAGATCGCGAAGCCCGCGATCGACGGCAGCACGGCGTTGCGCGCGGCATAGCCGCGCAGGATGCGCGACGCCGGCAGGCCCTTCGCGTGGGCCGTGAGGATGTAGTCCTCCGAGAGCGTCGAGACCATCATGTTGCGCATGCCCAGCAGCCATCCGCCCAGAGAGGCGATGACGATCGTCAGCGCCGGCAGGAAGCCGTAGTAGATGGCTGAGCCGATGAACTCGGCGTTCCACCCCGGGTTGAGCGCCACGTCGTACCCGCCCTGCGAGGGGAACATCCCGAGCAGGGTCGCGAAGAAGTAGACGAGGATGAGCGCGAGCCAGAAGTAGGGCACCGCTGCCAGCAGGGTGGTCGCCGGCACGAGGGAGTCGAGCCACGTGCCGGGCTTCCAGCCGACGAGGGCGCCGAGCCCGACGCCGATGACGAACGAGAGCACCGTCGCGATGCCGATGAGGGCGATCGTCCACGGCAGGGACTGCCCGATGACCTCCGTGACCGGCGCCGGGAAGTAGGTCACCGACAGGCCGAGGTCGCCGCGCAGCACGTTCACGAGGTAGCTCCCGTACTGCACGATGAGCGGATCCGACGTGTTGCCGCCGAGGAGGAGCTCGTAGGCCGCCCGGGTCTCCGCCGTCACCGTGCCGCCGCGCTGCTGGAGCTTGGCGAGCAGGATGTCGACGGGGTTGCCCGGGAGCAGCCTCGGGATGAGGAAGTTGAGCGTCAGCGCCGCCCACAGGGCGACGAGGTAGAAGCCCAGCTTGCGCAGGAAATAGCTCATGAGGTCGCGCCTCCCGTCTCGAACTCCTCCTCGGCCACGGTCACTTGCCCGTCGGCTCGAGGGCCTTGAAGACCTCGGCGTTGTCGGGCGCCGCCCACACGGCCGGGAACGCGTACAGGTCGTCCTCGGTCGGCCATCCGCTGAACTTCTCGACGTTGTACTCGCTCGTCGTGCCGCCGGTCAGGATCGGGATGTAGGGCATGTCCTCGACGATCGCCGCCTGGATGACGTCGAACTGCTCCTGCCGCGTCGCGGTGTCGTCCGGGTTCGTGCGCTTGAGGACGGCGAGCGCCTCGTCGACGGCCGGGTCGCTGAAGCGCGCCACGTTGACGGGAGCCGCCTGGCCGACCTCGGCCGTGTTCGCCGAGGAGAGGAAGTTGTTGTAGAGGTAGTACGGGTCGCTCACCGCGCCCTGGCCGAGCGAGTCGATCGCGAGCTGGTACGTGCCCTTGCTCTTCTTGTCGGTCCACTCGTTCCACGAGGACTGCGAGGCCGAGAGGCCGATGCCGGCCGCCTTCAGCTGCTGCGACATCGTGTCGATCGCCGTGATGTAGTCGGTCCAGCCCGTCACGACCTCGACGGTGAGCTCGAGCTTGACGCCGTCCTTCGCGTAGATGCCGTCCGAGCCCTTCTCGTAGCCGGCGCCGGTGAGGATCTCGTCGACCTTGTCGAGGTCGGCCTTCGCGGGCGCGACCTTCTCCTCGATCTCCCCCGAGATGAACTGCTCCTGCGCCGGAAGCAGGGCGAACGTCGGCGACATCTCGCTCGCCGTGCCCTGGAACGCGAGGGCGTTGAGCTGGTCGCGGTCCATGGCGTAGTAGATGGCCTGACGGACGGCCGGATCGGTCTGCGGGCCCTCGCAGCCGAGGTCGGCGTTCGAGCACGACAGGAGCGCCATCTGGTTCATGGGCACCGTGATCGCCTCGTAGCCGGGGTAGTTCTCCGACACGTTCTCGATGTCGGGCACGGGGCCCGTCTGCCAGTCGATCGTGCCCGCGGCGAGCGCGTCGGCGCCGGCCGTGTTGCCCGACAGCGACAGGTAGCGCACGTTCTTCACGGCGGGAGCGCCGCCCCAGTAGTCCTCGTTGGCCGAGAGCGTGAACGCCTGCGGCTTGAACTCGCCGAGGACGTACGGCCCCGTGCCGACCGGCTCGGCCATGACGTCGGTCGTGGGGTCGACGTCGCCCCACAGGTGCTCGGGCACGATGAAGGTCTTGCCGAGCACGTCCGGGCCGGTGACGAACGCGGGCTCGGGGAACGCGATCGAGACGTGCGTCGCGTCGACCTTGGTGACCTCGCCGTTGAAGCCGCCCGTGTTGAGCGCCGGGTTGTCGCGGATGAGCTCGAAGGTGAAGACGACGTCGTCGGCGTCGAACGCCTCGCCGTCGGTCCAGGTCACGCCGTCGCGGAGGGTGATGTCGAGCTGCGTGCCGTCCTCGTTCCAGGCGTACTCGGTCGCGAGCAGCGGCACGTAGTCGTTCGTGTTCGCGTTGGTGACGAAGAACAGGGATTCGTAGATCGTGCCGAGGCCGCCGATCCTCGAGGGCGAGAACGGGTTGAAGTTGATCTGGTAGTCGCCGGACTGGCCGGTGTAGGCGACGAGGGTGTCGGCGGAGCCGGAGCCGCCGTTGGAGCCCGAGGCGCCGCCCGAGGGCGCGCAGGCGGTGAGGGCGAGGCCGAGGGCGGCGGCCCCTGCGGCGAGCGCCAGGGAGGCGCGGCGTCCGCGTGCTGTGCGAAGAAACATCGTTGTCCTTTCCTCACGCCGCGGCGGAGGCCGTCGGCGTCGACGAGCCCTGGAGACCAGGGTTCCGGGAGGCGGGCTCCCGTTGCGACCATTGTTACGCACTGAAACGAACTCGGTCAAGGGTGTTTCGTAACGAATGGAACAAAGAGCCCGCCCACGCCGCGGAGCTGCGGCGTGGGCGGGCGAGGGATGGCGCGGTGTCAGGCCCTGAGGTCTCCCGCGTGACGGAGGACGAGCGGAGCGGTGAACGCCGACGGGTCGACATCCTCGGGCGCTCCGGTCACGGTGAAGACGTGCTCCTCGCCGGGGAGCAGGCTCACGAGCCCCGTGTCGACGGCGGCATCGCGGTGGCCGCGATCGGCCAGGAGGAAGACGTCGCGCACGTACGAGCGGGCCGTCACGCGCACCCGCACCGCGCCATCCGCCCGCTCGGCGCGCACCTCGAGCGGCGCGCGATCGAGCGACTGCTCCACCACCTCGGCGAAGTCGTGCAGCGCGCGCCCGAAGCCGGGCGCATCGACGACGAGCACCTCGCCGGTCGGCTCGTCCGCTGCCGCGACCTCGGCCGGCAGGGCGACCGTGGCGGCGCCGCGCGCCCCGACCTCGGCGGCGACGACGACCTCGGCCCGCACGGCGCCGTCGAACGCGAGCCGGCGCACGACGAGCTCGCCGCTCCATGCCTCGTCGGCGTCGTTGAGGAGCACCGCCGCGAGCCCGTCTTCGGCCGGCTGGATCGTGGCGAACCGCGGCTCATACACGGCCTTGAGCGCGTACCAGAGCGGCTTGCGCCGCTCGGCGAAGTCGACGGCCGCCCACGAGATGACGGGCCAGTCGTCGTTCAGCTGCCACACGATCGTCCCGGTGTTGTACGGCGCGAGCGACCGGAAGTACGAGATGCCGAACCGCAGCGCCGCCGCCTGGTTCAGCTGCGTCGTCCAGTGCCAGTCGTCGATCGTCTTCGGGGCCGGCAGGTGCGGCCCGTACCCGCGCTCGAGGTTGATGTTGCCCTGCCACGCCTTCTGGTGCACAAGCATCTGCGCGCCCTGGGGGTCGAGCGGCGCGTCGTGCACGACATCCGTGAGCGTCGTCCACGCGGGCGGGCCCTGGAACCCGAACTCGGCGACGAAGCGCGGCTTCCACTCGCGGTACGCGGCGTAGTCCTTGGTGTTCCACACGTCCCAGATGTGCACGGTGCCGTACTGGTCGAGGTTCGGGCTGAGGTACGACGAGAACGAGTACGGGCTGCCCGCGGAGTAGAAGCGCGTCGGGTCGAGCTCCGCGAGGAGCGCGGTGAACATCCGGCGGTAGTACGCCTCGCCCCACGTGAGTCCGCCGAGCTTCGAGCGCCACCCCCAGTCGGCGTAGGCGACGATGTTCTCGTTGTTGCCGTTCCAGATGACGAGCGACGGATGGGGCGAGAGGCGCGTGATGGCCTCGCGCGCCTCGGCCTCGATCTCGCGGGAGAGCCACTCCTCCTCGGCGTACGCGGCGCACGCGAGGAGGAAGTCCTGCCAGACGAGCACACCCTGCTCATCGCAGAGGTCGTAGAAGTCGTCGGACTCGTAGATCCCGCCGCCCCACACGCGCAGGAGGTTCATGTTGGCCTCGGTGGCGTCGGCGATGCGGCGCGCGTACCGGTCCCGGTCGACCTCGGTGAGGAACGCGTGATCGGGGATCCAGTTCGCTCCGCGCACGTGGATGAGCCGGCCGTTCACGTGGAGAGCGAACGGGCTGCCGTCCTCATCGGGAGCGATGTCGACGTGCACGGTGCGGAAGCCGACCCGCCCCTGCCACGCGTCGACATCCGCGATGCGCACGGCGACGTCGTAGAGCGGCTGCGCGCCGTGGCCGCGGGGCCACCACAGGTCGGCGTCGGGCACCTCGACGCGGACGCGTGCGGAGGTCTCCCCCGGCGCGACCTCGACCTGCTCGACGCGGTCGGCGATCTCGACCTCGACCCGCAGCGGGCCACGGCGGAGACCGTCGGCCCGCTCGATCGCGACGTGGGCCTCGAGCACGCCGGTCGTGCCCTCGACGTCGACGAGCGGGCGCACGGACGCGATGCGCGCGGTCGACCACGTCTCGATCCGGATCGGCTTCCAGATGCCCGACGCCGCGACGTCGATGCCCCAGTCCCACCCGAAGCTGCTGCCCATCTTGCGCAGCGCGTTGTAGGGATGGTGGTTCACGTGCGGGCGCGCCCCGTGCCGCTCCGAGCGCTCGTGCGCGGCGGGCACGGGCGCGTCGAAGTCGATCCGGAGCGCGTTCTCGCCCTCGACGAGCGCGGCGCCGATGTCGAAGCGGTAGCTGCGGTGCTGGTTCTCGGTGCGGCCGATCTCGACGCCGTTGAGCGTGATCGTCGCGAGCGTGTCGAGACCCTCGGCGACGAGGTCGCGGCGCTCCGAGCCGTCCTCATGCCACCGGAACGTCGTCTCGAAGCGCCAGTCGACATCGCCGATCCACTGCTGCGTCGTCTCGTTGTCGCCGTCGAACGGCTCGTCGATGAGACCCGCGCGCAGCAGATCGAGGTGCACCGACCCCGGAACGGTCGCGGGGATGGCCCGGCCGGCGACGCCCTCGGGCGCGGGGCCGGAGAGGGCGGTCACGGTCCAGGATTCGGACAGCGGGATGACGGTCATGCGGCTCCTTCGCCTCGGGCGCCCACTCGGCGGAGCGCTGTACTTAGTTCCATAGTCTTACAAACTATGGCGCACAACGCGACAGGGAAACCCGGCGGACCACCCGCTACAGAACGACCACGCGCCCGTCGTCGCGGCGCAGCGTGAGGCGATAGCCGGCGGGAGCGCCCTCCTCGACCTCCGCGACGCCATCGCCCAGGCCGAGGGCGTCGAGCTCACGGCGCAGGGGCCCGGGGTCGGGCTCGACGCGGACGAGCGACACGAGCTCGATCGCGGGGACGGCCGACAGTCCGGGCTGCGCGGTCGCGCCCCAGTCGATGAGGAACGGCACGTCCAGCCGGACGTCCTCGCCGCGCGTGAGGCGCCATTCGAGGAGCTCCCCGTCGGGTGTGCGCCGCGACAGCGGCTCGATCGGGCCCGGGTCGTACCCCCGCTCGCGCGCCGCGGCGACCGTCGCGTCGAGGTCGTCGGGGTGCACGGCGTACGTCTGCACGCTCGGCGCGGTGAGGCCCGCGATGCCGAACTTCGTCGGGAGCGCGGCGTCCTTCCGATCGGGGTCGGGGCCGATGAGCTCGATGTACTGCGGGCCGCGCTCTCCGGCGACCGTGAGGGCGACGAGCGCGTTCGCGGTGCCCGTGGGATGCACGCCGCCGGGCGCGGCGCTCACCCCGGTCTCCTGCGCGAACCACCGCACGAGCGCGACAAGATCGGGTCCTGCGATCACGACGTGGTCGAGGAGCCGCGGGATGCTCATGCGCCGCTGCGACGTCGGGCCGGCACCTCGGGCTCGCCGAGCGACAGCATGAGCCGGTTCGCCCAGTTGAAGAACGCGGCGCCGTTGATCACATCGACGATCTCGGCGTCGTCGAGGCCGGCCTCGCGGAGGCGGGCGACGTCGTCGCCGCCGAACGCGAGCGGCGTCTCGGCGAGCGCGACCGACGACGCGACGATCGCGTTCCAGGTGTCGTCGCCGAGGTCGGCGCCGACGCCCTCGTCGAGGAGGCGCTGCACGTCGTCCTCCCGACCCGACTCGCGCGTCGCCGCTGCCGCGTGCACGTGCGCGCAGAACACGCAGCCGTTGTGCCGCGACGTGGCGGCCGCCGCGAGCTCGCGCTCGGCTTGGCCGACGCCGCTCGAGACGTTGAAGAAGATGTCGAGGTCGGTCAGCGTGCGGGCCCTGAGCGCCTCGGGATCGCGCGCGAGCAGCCTGAAGTACGGCATCTTCGCGCGCGCCGGCTCGATGAGCGCCTCGCGCTGCGCGTCGGTCAGCTCGTCCTCGGCGACGGGCAGAAGCCACGGCACCCAGCCGAGGCCCTGCTGCGTGAACGCCTCGGGGCGGGCGAGGTCGGGGTACGCGGTGACGAGCTCGCTCATGCGACGCTCCCTTCTGCGGGGTGGGCGGCCAGGACGCGCAGGCCCCAGGCCGCGCGGAGCTGGAAGGACAGGAAGGCGACGAGCTGCGAGAGCGTGACGATGTCGTCTGCGCTCCAGCCCGCGTCGACGAGCGCCTGGAGCGCCTCCGGCCGCGCCTCGCGGGGGCGGAAGACGAGCAGGTGCGCGTGCGTGAGCGCGGCGGCGAGCCGCTCGCCGAGTGCGCCGGCGTCGGCCGTCCAGACGAGCCCCTCGCGGCTCTCGCCCGCGAGACCGGGCTCGCGGTAGACCCCGTACGGACCCGTCGTCGCGCCGCTCGCGGCGGCCGCGTCGACCGGTGCGACGAGCTCGGGCGCCTCGTCGCCGAGCACATCGGCGTAGAAGTCGGTCGCGGCGTCGAAGCCGTGCAGGCGGGCGACGAAGGCGGCGACCGCGTACCGCTCCGAGAGCGGGAACGTGCCGGGGTCGGCGGGCTCGAGGAGCGCCTCGAAGCTGCGCTGCGCGTTCTCGCGCGCCTGGGGGCGCTGGTCTCGGATGGCCGACAGCGCGCTGCCCGGGGCGACGCCCGCGAGCAGATCGATGATGTCCGCGTTCTGGCTCATGAGGCTCCTTCGGTTGCGGGGACGAGCGGATGGTGCGCGGTGCGCAGCGACGACGCCGCGCCGGCGCCGGTCGCGTACCCGAGCCGCGGGGCGACCTCGGTCGCCAGCAGCTCGAGGGAGCGGAGCGCGAGCTCGTGGGGCGCCGCGACCGAGTGCACCTGGAACGACACATCGGTCGCGGCGGAGATCGCCGCGTCGGCCGCGAGCGTCGCGACGACCTCGTCGACCGTGCCGATGTGGGTGTCGGTGATGCGCACGAGCTCGTCGATCCCGAGCCGGTCGGCGTCGAGGCCGAACATGGTCTCGGCGAGCCGGCGCAGGCCATCCTGCGCGAGCTCGAGCACGTGCGTGCGGTTCTCGGGGTCGACGACCACCGCCGTGCGCGACGCGAGGACGCGCGCGGGCGCGCCGTCGGGAAGCGCGTCTCGGTACGCCTCGATGATCGGCAGCTGCACCGTGTGCAGCGGCGCGTCCGTCGCTCCCTCGGGGCGCGGCTGCGTGCGCGAGAGCATGAGCCCGTCGCCGCGCTCGCCGGCACGGCGCCCTCCGTCGACCGAGAACGTCGCCTGCCACAGGCGCCGCGCGAGATCGCCGCCGTCGGGGTACATGCGCGACGCGGTGCCGCGGATGCCGCGCCCCTCGAGCGCATCGAGGAAGACCGCGAAGTGGTCGGCGAAGATCTCCCGACGGCGCGCGGCGTCCTGCCCGAACGCGGCGAACGACGACGGAGTGCCGCCCGAGGCGACGCCGAGCTGCACGCGCCCGTCGCTCAGACGGTCGAGCACGGCCGCGTCCTCGGCCGCGCGCACCGGGTCGTCGATCGGCAGGGTGAGGACGGCCGTGCCGAGGCCGATGCGCGTCGTGCGCTCGGCTGCCGCCGCGAGGAGCACGAACGGCGAAGGGAGCCCGCCCTCGTGCTCGCCGAAGTGGTGCTGCGCGATCCACGCCGACGCGAAGCCGGACTCCTCGGCCTGCGCGATCTGCTCGAGTGCGAACCGGTAGCGGTCCGCGGCCGGCGCCTCCTCGAGAAGGCGCGAGAAGAAACCCAGACGCGGGCCGGTCATCGTGCTCCCTCCTGCGCGTGCCCGTCGGCCTCGCGGAACGTCGTCCCGGGGATCGCGGCGAGCAGCTGCCGTGTGTACGGGTCCTGCGGGTCGTCGAACACCTGCTGGGCCGTGCCGTGCTCGACCTGCCGGCCCCGCTGCAGCACCGACACGGTGTCGGCGATCTGCCGCACGACAGCGAGGTCGTGCGAGATGAAGACGTAGGTGAGCCCGAGCTCGCTCTGCAGGCGCGCGAGCAGGCGCAGGATCTGCGCCTGCACGGTCACGTCGAGCGCCGAGACGGCCTCGTCGAGCACGACGAGCTCCGGCTCGAGGATGAGCGCCCTGGCGATCGCGATGCGCTGCCGCTGCCCGCCCGAGAGCTCGCGCGGCCGGCGGCGTCCGATCTCCGGCGCGAGCGAGACGAGCTCGAGGTGGTGCGCGACGCGGTCCGCGCGCTCCGCCCGGTCGCCCAGGCCGAAGTTCTCGAGCGGCTCGGCGAGGATGCTCGCGATGGTCTGGCGCGGATCGAGCGAGCCGTACGGGTTCTGGTAGACGAGCTGGGTCGTGCGGCGGAACTCCCGCGCCGACCGCAGCGCGGTCACGTCGACGTCGCCCACGCGGATGGTCCCCGCCGTCGGGCGGTTGAAGCCGGCGATGCTGCGCCCCGTGGTCGTCTTGCCCGACCCGGACTCGCCGACGAGCGCGTGCGTCGTCCCCTTCGGGATCGCGAACGACACGTCGTCGACGGCGACGAGCGGCGCCCGCCCCGCCCCGCGGGCGAACTCCTGGCGGAGACCGGCCACCTCGACGAGCGGACGCGCTCCGGGGTCGACCGCGGGCGGCGTGCGCTCGACGACCTGCGCGAGCGACGGCGCGTCGGCGAGCAGCGTGCGCGTGTACGGCGACTGCGGCGCCGTGAGCACGGCTGCCGACGGCCCCTCCTCCTGCACCTCTCCCCCGCGCATGACGACGATGTCGTCGGAGCGGTCGGCCGCGACGGCGAGGTCGTGCGTGATGAAGAGGATGCCCGTTCCGGTCTCCTCGCGGAGACGGTCGAGGAGGTCGAGGACGGTGCGCTGGACGGTCACGTCGAGCGCACTCGTCGGCTCGTCGGCGATCACGAGCTCGGGCTCGAGCGCGAGCGCGGCGGCGATTAGCACGCGCTGGCGCATCCCGCCCGACAGCTCGTGCGGGTACTGGCGCGCACGCGCCTCGGGATCGTCGATGTCGACGCGCTCGAGAAGGTCGAGCACGCGCGCCTCGATCTTGCGACGATCGCGCCAGCCGTGGATCCGCAGCGCCTCGCCGACGCTCGCGCCGATCGTCGCGACGGGGTTGAGCGAGTTGCCCGGGTCCTGCGGGATGAGCCCGATGCAGCGGCCGCGGAGATGGCGCCACCGACGCTCGCTCAGCCCGACGAGCTCGGTGGGGCCCTCCGACCGCTCGGCGAGGCGGATGCTCCCGCGCGAGACGTGCCCGTTCGAGGCGAGCAGGCCGATCACCGACTGGGCGACGGTCGTCTTGCCCGAGCCCGACTCGCCGACGAGGGCCGTGACCCTGCCGGCCTCGACATCGAACGAGACGCCGCGGACGGCGTCGACCGGGCCGTGCGCCGTGCGGTACTGCACGGCGAGGTCGCGGATGGACAGCAGCGGTTCGGTCATGCCGGCTCGCCTCCTCGGATGGCCTGGCTCAGCCGGTTCGTCGCGAGCACGACCGCGACGACGACGGCGCCCGGCAGGACGGTCAGCCACCACGCGGTCGCGACGTAGTCGCGGCCCTCTGCGATGAGGAGACCCCATTCGGGCGTGGGCGGCGGGGCGCCGTACCCGAGGAAGCCGAGGGTCGAGATCTGCAGGATGGCCGAGCCGAGCTGGAGCGCGGCGAGGGCGATCACGGGCGTGAGCGAGTTGGGCAGGATGTGCCGCCACAGCACGCTGAGGAAGGTCCCGCCCGAGCCGTACGCGGCCTCGACGAACTCGCTCACGCGCACGCTCACGACCTCCGACCGCGCAAGGCGCGCGAACACGGCGATCGAGGTCACGCCGACGGCGATCGCGGCGTTCGTCGTGCCGAAGCCGAGCAGGATGACGACGCTCAGCGAGAGCAGGAGCGCGGGGATGGCGAGCAGCACGTCGACGATGCGCATGAGCACCTCGTCGACGACGCCGCCGGTCGCGCCGGCAGTGACGCCGAGGGCGGTGCCGACGACGAGGCCGACGAGCACCGCGATGAGCGCGCCGCTGATCGACTGGGAGGCGCCGTGCACGACGCGCGCGAAGACATCCCGCCCCGTGGCGTCGGTGCCGAACCAGTGCGCGGCGCTCGGCGCCTGCAGCGACGGTGCGACCGTGTCGGTCGGGCTGATGCCCGTGAAGAGGCCGGGCGCGATCGCCCAGGCGAGCGCGACGACGAGGACGACGACGGGGATGATGAAGCCGGGGCGCGCGAGCGACCGGCCGAGGCCGCGGCGCGCGCGGCCGGGGGCGATGGCGGTCATCGGACGGCTCCCTTCCGCGCGGGGCGCGCCGACGCGCGCGTGCGCAGCCGCGCATCGAGCACGGGGTACAGCAGGTCGACGACGAGGTTGATGACGACGAACGTGACCGTCGAGATGACGACGACCGCGAGGAGGACGGGGGTGTCGCGGTTCGCGACGGCCTGCGCCGTGATCTGGCCGATGCCGTTGCGGGCGAACACGGTCTCGGTGACGACCGCGCCGCCGACGAGCTCGCCGAACAGCAGCCCCGCCATCGTGAGGGTCGGCAGGAGCGCGTTGCGGGCGACGTTGCGCCAGAGCAGCCACGACGTGCTCGCCCCGCGTGCGCGGACCACCGCCACGAACGGGCGCTCGCGCACCTCGTCGATGCTGCGCATGAGCACCTGCGCGAGGGGCGCGGCGATCGGGATGGCGAGGGTCGCGACAGGCAGGATGAGCGACTGGACGGGGTCGGCGCCGATCGCGGGGATGAGCCGGAGCTGGAACGAGAAGATCTGGATGAGGATGATGCCCACCCAGAAGACCGGCAGCGAGACGAAGAACGGCGGGATCGAGCGGAACGCGCGACGCAGCCACCGCCATCCGCCGTACGTCGCCGTGAACGCGATCGTGACGGCGAGGAAGATGGCCGCGCCGAGCCCGAGCACCGCGAGGGTCAGCGTCGCGGGCAGGTTCACGGCGATGAGGTCGGACACGGCGGCGCCGCTCTGCACCGAGAAACCGAAGTCGCCGCGGAGGAAGCCCGCGGCCGACTCGAGGTAGCGCACGACGAGCGGGCGGTCCACGCCGTACGCGGCGCGGATCTGCTCGAGCTGCTCGGGCGTGAGGCCGAGGTCGGGGTTGCCGTACCGGGCGAGCACGGCGTCGCCGGGCAGGGCCGCGAGGAGCACGTACGCCGCCGTGTAGGCGAGCACGAGCACCAGCAGCGCCTGCCCGGCGCGTCGCAGGACGTAGGTCAGCAAGGGACTACTTGCTGAGCCACGTGTCGTAGAACAGCGGACGCCCGACCGACTCGGTGCGGAAGCCCTGCACGGCGTCGACGTAGCCGAACACCTGCGGCTCCTCGAAGATCGGCAGGATGTAGGCCTGCTCGGCCATCCGCTGCTGCGCCGCGGCCGACGCCTCGGCGCGGCCCTCCTCGGTGGGGCTCGAGGCGATCTCCTGCAGGAGCGCGTCGAGCTCCTCGTCGCCGACCGAGCCGTCGGGGTAGCCGTTCAGCAGCGTGTTGCGGTTGCCCGAGTGGTACTGCGACTTCAGGACGTCGAAGTCGGCGCGGCCGACCATCGAGTGGTACACCTGCAGCGTGCCGACCTCGCCGCGAGCGGCGTCCTGCGCTGCCTGGTCTCCCGGCAGGAGGTTCACCTCGACGCCGAGCTCGCCCAACTGCTGCTGGATGAGCGTGACGACCTCCTTCGAGCGCGGCTGCGGCAGCGCCTCGTTGAACGTGAGGCTGAGCTTCTCGCCGTCCTTCTCGCGGACGCCGTCGGAGCCGAGCTCCCAACCGGCCTCGTCGAGCAGGTCGGCGGCCTTCTCGGGGTCGTACTCGTAGTACTCCGAGGTGTCGGTGTAGCCGAGCGCGGTCTCGGCGAGCGCGCCGGTCGCGAGCGGGTAGCTGTCCGTGAAGAGCGTCTCGACGATCTCCTCGCGGTCGATGCCCGCGATGAGCGCCTGGCGCACGCGGATGTCCTCGAGGAGCGGGTCGCGGGAGCGGAAGCTCAGGCCGTTGTTGACGCCGTTCGTCGCGGCGGCGTGCAGCGAGAGGCCGTCCGCGGCGAACTGCGGCTCGTCGGGCGCCTCGATCTGACGGGCGATGTGCGCCTGCTGAGCCGTCACGGTGCCGACGCGCACGCTGTCCTCGGGCACGACGAGGTAGTCGATGCCGTCGAGGTACGCGCGGCCCTGGTGCTCGAGCGACGGCGGCGCCCAGTCGTAGTCCTCGCGCGCCTCGAGCGAGATCTCGGTGCCGATCTCCTCGTCGGCGACGACGAAGGGGCCGCTGCCGATGATCTCGGTCGCGTTGCCCGGGCCGAACTCCTCGCCCGTGCGCTCGAGCGTCTCGTTCGAGAGCAGGCCCGAGTTGATCGTCGAGACCGCCTGCGCGAAGCCGGGCGAGGGCGCCGTGAAGTGGAACTTCACCGTGCGCTCGTCGACGACCTCTCCGCGGTCGTAGTTGTTGATGGCCTCCGACACGGTGAGGGCGCGGTCGGGGTCGCCCTTTCCGAAGAGGTCGATGTTGCGCACGACGTTCTCGGCGTCGAGCGGCGAACCGTCGGAGTACGTCACGCCCTCGCGCAGGGTGAAGGTGTACTCGGTCGCGTCCTCGTTGACCTCCCAGTCCTCCGCGATCCACGGCTCGAGCTCGAGCGTCTCGGGGTTCTGGTACAGCAGGCGGTCGGTGATGTTGTTGATGATGCCGCCGTTGGGGTAGAAGCCTCCGGCCGGCGGGTAGAGGGTGAGCCACGTCTGCGGCTCGAGGTACGTGAGCGTGCCGCCCTGCTGGGGCTCGCCAGAGCCGGCGGACTCCGTGGGGGCCGTGCCGCCCGAGCAGCCGGCGAGAAGCGCTGCTGCCGTGACGACGGATGCCGCGGCGAGCGCGGCGCGGGGGAATCGGGACATGGGAGTCTCCTCGGGACAGGGCAAGGGCATCGGCTCGGGGGCCGATGGATCCAGTCCACCACAGGCGGAGCCGATGGGCGCTGACGCGCTTCATGCAGCGTAAAGTCTGCCGATCCGGTAGGGATTCCCGCACGCGCCGATCGATCGGATGTCGGTGCCCCCTCGTACGCTGAGGAGCATGGTCTCGAAGCGCCCCGCCCCGCCCGCCTACGTCTGCAGCGAGTGCGGCTGGACGAGCCCCAAGTGGGTCGGGCGCTGCGGCGAGTGCCAGCAGTGGAACACCGTGTCCGAGGCGGCGGCGCCCGCCGACGCGGGCCGCCGCGTCGCGCCGATGATCCCCACCGCGTCCGCGCGCCCGATCACGTCGATCAGCACGGCCGAGACGCCGCGCCGCGCGAGCGGCGTCGGCGAGTTCGACCGCGTGCTCGGCGGCGGCATCGTGCCGGGCGCGGCCATCCTGCTCTCCGGTGAGCCCGGCGTCGGCAAGTCGACCCTGCTGCTCGAGGTCGCGGCGCAGTCGGCGCGCGAGGGGCGCCGCGTGCTCTACGTGAGTGCCGAGGAGTCGCCCGGGCAGGTGCGACTGCGCGCCGAGCGGACCCGTGCGCTGCACGACGAGCTGTTCCTCGCGAGCGAGACCGATCTCGCGCGGATCCTCGGGCACATCGACGCGGTCCAGCCCGCGCTCGTCATCATCGACTCGGTGCAGACGATCTCGTCGTCCCTGTCGGACGGCGCGGCGGGCATGCCGGGGCAGGTGCGCGAGGTCGCGTCGACGCTCATCCGCGTCGCGAAGGAGCGCGACCTCCCCGTCATCCTCGTCGGGCACGTCACGAAGGACGGCCAGGTCGCCGGTCCGCGCCTCCTCGAGCACCTCGTCGACGTCGTGTGCCACTTCGAGGGCGACCGGCAGACGAGCCTGCGGTTCATCCGCGCGCTCAAGAACCGCTTCGGCGCGGCCGACGAGGTCGGCTGCTTCGAGATGGCGGGCGACGGCATCGTCGAGGTGCCCGATCCCAGTGCGCTGTTCCTCTCGCAGGGCAGCCCCGAGCCCGGCACGTGCATCTCGATCGCCCTCGAGGGGCGGCGGGCGCTCCCCGTCGAGGTGCAGGCGCTCACCGTCCCGACGTCGGCGAACAACCCGCGCCGCGTCGTCCACGGCGTCGATCCGTCGCGCGTGGCGATGGTGCTCGCCGTGCTCGAGCGCCGCGCGGGCATCAAGACGAGCGAGCTCGACGTGTACGTGTCGACCGTCGGCGGTGTGAAGTTCACCGAGCCCGCCGCCGATCTCGCGATCGCGATCGCCGTGGCCGGGTCGGTGCGGAACCATGCGATCGCCCGCAACGTGGCCGCCGTCGGCGAGCTCAGCCTCGCGGGCGACGTGCGCCCGGTCACGCAGGGCGCGCAGCGACGTGCCGAGGCGGCGCGTCTCGGCTACACGCGCGTGGTCGACGACCGCTCGGGCAAGCTCACGTCGGCGCTCAACGACATGCGGTCGCTGCACCTCGTCCCGCAGCACACGGGATTCGCCGACTTCTGATCAGGCGCGCCGCGCCACCCGCTCAGGCCTCGAGAGCCGCGAGCAGGTCGTCGGGGGTGGCCTGCATGGGGTGCGGGCCCGCGATGTCGAGGAAGACCGACGTGATCGTGCGGCGGTGCTGCGTGAGGAACGCGCGCAGCCAGGCGGGCGAGTAGACGCCGACCGCGGGCGGCAGGTTCGCGGGCTTGTGCCGGGCGTCGCTGAAGAGCAGCAGCGCGACCTGGCCCGTGCTCGCGTCGCGGTACGTCCACACCTCGCCGCCGTCGAGCGGATCGTCCTTCTGCCCGGGCGAGAGCAGCGGCACGACGGTGTTGCCGTTGCGGAGGGCGAGGGCGACCGCGGCCATGTCCTGCTTCTCGAGCGCCTGCGCGAGCGCCTCGGAGCGGAACGCCGTGGGGTCGGCCGCGACGGACTTCTTGCGCTTCGAGGAGGCCATGCCCTCCACCCTACGGAGCCGCGCGGTGAGGAGGGAAAATGAGGGGCCCCTCGCCTCCGGGGTTCCGGGAGGTGAGGGGCCCTGATCCCTCCGATATTCGATGCCGCCGTGCTGGGGACACGATGTGCGGCGAGCTGCTGGGGACAGCTCTGGGATCATCTTCGGAGTCACGTACGACTTTACGCGGCGCGCTTCGTCCTGTATGTCCCCCTTTCGGGGGACAGCGCGCCTCGGGCGTGTCCGCCGTCAGCGCAGCAGGAACTGGGTGGTCTGCTTCGACGTCACGCCGGCGATCTCGACCTCGAGGTGGTACGACGCGCCGCCGCCCGGAGCGGCCGGCCGCGCGTCGCTGTCGCACGTGTCGACGCTCGACCGCGTGCGGTCCCACACGACCGGCTCGGCGCTCGTCACGGTCTGGCCCGCGGCGAGCGTGACCTCCATGTCGCTCGGCTCGCTCTGGCAGTCGGTCGAGGTCCACCACGTGTCGGCGCCGCTCGTCACCGTGAAGCGCTGCGTGGTGGTGCCGACGTTGAGCACGCAGTCGACGTCGCCCGTGTTCGTGAGCTCGATCGAGAAGCGGGGCTGCTGGTCGGCCGCGTACTCGCCCTGGTCGGCGAGCCCGACGACCTCGAGCTTCGCGGGGTCGCACTCCCCCGGTGCGGCGGGCTCGGTCGGCGTGGGCGTCGACGTCGGCGTGGGCTCCTCGCTCGGCTCGGCCGCGGCTGCGGGCGCCTCGGTCGTCGACGCGGGGGCGGGGGTCGCCGCGGGTCCCGCGAAGAGCGCCTGCCAGGGCTGCGCGATCGCGAGCCAGACGATCCCGCCGATCACGAGCACGGCCAGCACCAGCACCATGAGACGACGCCGTCGGTAGACGGCCTTCGAGGGGCGGCGACGCTGGCTCACGGGTGCATCCTCTCAGAGGTGCTTGAGCATCCGGGTGTTGCCGAGCGTGTTCGGCTTCACATGGGCGAGGTCGAGGAACTCGGCGACGCCCTCGTCGGGGCTGCGCACGAGCTGCGAGTACACGTCGGGCGAGACGACCTGCTCGCCGATCGGCTCGAAGCCGCGCCGGCGGAAGAAGTCGACCTCGAAGGTCAGGCAGAACAGGCGCGTGAGGCCGAGGTCGCGCGCCTTGCGCTCCAGCCCGTCGACGATGGCGCGGCCGACGCCGTGGTGCAGCCATCCGTCCTCCACGAGGAGGGTGCGGATCTCGCCGAGGTCCTCCCACATGACGTGGAGCGCACCGCAGCCGATGACCCGCCCGCTGGCGTCCTCCGCGACGAGGAACTCCTGCGTCGCCTCGTAGAGCACGACGAGGTCCTTGCCGAGCAGGATCCGCCGCATGACGTACGGCTCGAGCATCCGGTGCACCTGCTCCATGTCGGCCGCTCGCGCCGCGCGCACCGTGAACTCGGTCATCCTCCCACCCTAGGACGGCGCACCTCAGGCTCCGCTGAGCGCGCCGCGGGCACGCGAAAGGGGCGGAGCCCGAAGGCTCCGCCCCTTGTCGTCTCCGTCAGTCGCCGAGCGCCGCGAGGTCGGGCGTGGCCGAGATGTCGCCGCCCGTGTTCACGCCGACCGCGACCTTCTCGCCGCGGGGTGCACTGTGGAACGTGAACTGGCCGTCGACGAGGTCCACCTTGATGTGGTGGCCCGACTCGAGCTGGCCGTTGAGCAGCTGCTCCGACAGCCGGTCCTCGACCTCGCGCTGCATGGCGCGACGCAGCGGACGGGCGCCGAGCGCCGGGTCGAAGCCGACCTCGATGAGACGCTCCTTGGCCGCCTGCGACAGCTCGATCGTCATGTCGCGGTCGAGCAGGCGCTCCGCCAGACGCTTCGTGAACAGGTCCACGATCTGGATGAGCTCGTCCTTCGACAGCTGCGGGAAGACGATGATGTCGTCGACGCGGTTGAGGAACTCGGGCTTGAAGTGGCGCTTGAGCTCCTCGTCGACCTTGCCCTTCATCCGCTCGTAGGTCGTCTGGGTGTTGCCCTCGACCTGGAAGCCGACCGGACCGCCCGCGATCGCCGACGAGCCGAGGTTCGTCGTCATGATGATCACGGTGTTCTTGAAGTCGACGACGCGGCCCTGGCCATCCGTCAGACGTCCCTCCTCGAGGATCTGGAGGAGCGAGTTGAAGATGTCGGGGTGCGCCTTCTCGATCTCGTCGAAGAGCACGACCGAGAACGGCTTGCGACGGACCTTCTCGGTGAGCTGGCCGCCCTCCTCGAAGCCGACGAACCCGGGAGGGGCGCCGAACAGACGCGAGACGGTGTGCTTCTCGCCGAACTCCGACATGTCGAGCGAGATGAGCGCGCCCTCGTCGTCGAAGAGGAACTCCGCGAGCGCCTTCGCGAGCTCGGTCTTCCCGACGCCCGTGGGGCCGGCGAAGATGAACGAGCCCGAGGGGCGCTTCGGGTCCTTGAGGCCGGCGCGCTGACGGCGGATGGTCTTCGACAGCGCGGCGATCGCCTCCTCCTGGCCGATGACGCGCTGGTGCAGCGCCTTCTCCATGAAGACGAGGCGGCTGGTCTCCTCCTCGGTGAGCTTGAACACCGGGATGCCCGTGGCCTGGGCCAGCACCTCGGCGATCAGGCCCTCGTCGACGACCGCGTGCGCGGCGACGTCACCCGAGCGCCACTGCTTCTCGAGGCGCAGGCGCTCGCCCAGGAGCGCCTTCTCCTCGTCGCGCAGGGCGGCGGCCTTCTCGAAGTCCTGCTCCTCCGACGCGGCCTCCTTGGCCTCGCGGACCTTCGCGATCTTCTCGTCGAACTCGCGCAGAGCCGGCGGCGACGACAGGATCGACAGGCGCAGGCGGGCGCCGGCCTCGTCGATCAGGTCGATGGCCTTGTCCGGGAGGAAGCGGTCGCTCACGTAGCGGTCCGCGAGGTTCGCGGCCGCGACGATCGCGCCATCCGTGATCTGCACCTTGTGGTGCGCCTCGTAGCGGTCGCGCAGGCCCTTGAGGATGTTGATCGCGTGCGGCAGCGAGGGCTCGGCGACCTGGATGGGCTGGAAGCGGCGCTCGAGAGCCGCGTCCTTCTCGAAGTGCTTGCGGTACTCGTCGAGCGTCGTGGCGCCGATCGTCTGCAGCTCGCCGCGCGCGAGGAGCGGCTTGAGGATCGAGGCCGCGTCGATCGCGCCCTCCGCGGCGCCCGCACCCACGAGGGTGTGGATCTCGTCGATGAAGACGATGATGTCGCCGCGCGTGCGGATCTCCTTGGTGACCTTCTTCAGGCGCTCCTCGAAGTCACCGCGGTAGCGCGAGCCGGCGATGAGCGAGCCGAGGTCGAGCGAGTACAGCTGCTTGTCCTTGAGCGTCTCGGGCACATCGCCCTTGACGATCGCCTGCGCGAGGCCCTCGACGACGGCGGTCTTGCCGACGCCGGGCTCGCCGATGAGGACGGGGTTGTTCTTCGAGCGGCGCGACAGGATCTGCATGACGCGCTCGATCTCCTTCTCGCGCCCGATGACCGGGTCGAGCTTGTTCTCGCGCGCGGCCTGCGTGAGGTTGCGGCCGAACTGGTCGAGCACCTGCGAGCCGCCCTGCGCCGCCTGCTGCGACTCCTGGCCGCTCGGCGCGACGCCCACGGGCTCCTTGCCCTGGTAGCCGGAGAGCAGCTGGATGACCTGCTGGCGCACCTTGTTGAGGTCGGCGCCGAGCTTCACGAGCACCTGGGCCGCGACGCCCTCGCCCTCGCGGATGAGGCCGAGGAGGATGTGCTCGGTGCCGATGTAGTTGTGGCCGAGCTGCAGCGCCTCGCGCAGGGACAGCTCGAGCACCTTCTTGGCGCGCGGCGTGAACGGGATGTGCCCCGTCGGCTGCTGCTGCCCCTGGCCGATGATGTCCTGCACCTGCTCGCGCACAGCGTCGAGCGAGATGCCGAGCGATTCGAGCGCCTTGGCAGCGACGCCCTCACCCTCGTGGATGAGCCCGAGCAGGATGTGCTCGGTGCCGATGTAGTTGTGGTTGAGCATCTTCGCCTCTTCTTGGGCGAGGACGACCACACGACGGGCACGGTCGGTGAATCTCTCGAACATGTCACTCCTCAGGGCCGAGGCCAGGACGCGTCGATAAAGGACGGTCGACGCGTCGTGGTTCCACCGTAACGAGCGCCCGTCGCTCGAGGAGCCGTGTTCGCCCTGGGCATAGCGCCTTGACCCACCTGCCGGTCATTGAGCGAGGGAGCGCCCCTCCTCTCCCGGTCATTGAGCGAGGGAGCGAAGCGACCGAGACGAAATGCCGCCCCCTCCCTCATCACAGAACGGTCACGATGACGCCGCGCCCCTGGCACATCCCGCCCGCCTTAACGACTATCGTTGTTATCGATTTTCGTTACGAGGGGAAGTCAGAATGCCGTCGAACTCGGATTCTCCGATCACGCGCGGAGACCGTCGGGCCATCTCGTTGGTCGCCTGGCTGAGTTTGGGTGCGCTCGCGCTCACGATCGTCTGGACGATCTGGCAGCTTGTGAACGGTGTCTTCGCACGTGCCATCCCGGTGCACGTGCCGATCGCGGACGACGCGGTCTTCTTCGAGGACGGACTCAAGCAGGTGCCGTCTTCGATCTTCACGGAGGCTGAGGTCACGG
Organism: Microbacterium sp. SA156; assembly: GCF_049065455.1. Classification (NCBI taxonomy): domain Bacteria; kingdom Bacillati; phylum Actinomycetota; class Actinomycetes; order Micrococcales; family Microbacteriaceae; genus Microbacterium; species Microbacterium sp. SA156. The sequence goes on along the minus strand of NZ_JBAKGU010000002.1, from coordinate 52,782 downwards.
TCGTCGGGGCCCCGTGGTCCGTGCGCGTCCCCCTCGCGCTCGGCGTCCTCCTCTCGGCGAGCTCCGCTCTGGCGATCTGCGTGCTCATCTTCATCCTTGGCCGGCGCTTCGCCTCCCACCGCCCGCTCTTGCCCGGAACGGCGACTGTCGCCCTCGTCGCCGCACTGCTGTCCTTCGCGGCGGCTCTGTTGACGCCGCTCCTGCGCGGCCTCGCGGCGGCAGCCGCGACCGAGGCACTCGGGCTCCACAACTTCGGCTTCGCGATCCTCATGTTCGAATTCCCCGCCGGCGCACTGGTGACCCCGACGTTGTTGTTCCTCCTCGCTGCCGCGCTCACGATCGGCGCGCGGCTTCAGCGCGATACGGAAGGACTCGTGTGATGAGCGCCTCGACCTCCCGCCCTGAGCTCTTCCCGCAGAGCGATCGCTGGACGTTCCTGTGGATCATCGTCTTCGCCGTCGTACTTGCATGCGGCGTCGTCGTGGACGCCGTGCTCCGGCTCTCGCAGATCATCCCCAATTCAGAGGTGCCGATCACCGTGCGGCTGAGCGGCGAAGTCGCAACGCTGCCGCTCGGTCCCGGCAGCTCCGGTGTCGATGTCTCGGTGGACCGCGCGATCCTCTCCCTGAGCGGGCTCCCGCCGGCGCCATACTCAGCGCTGATCGCAGAGGTATCGATCCACGCGCTGAGTCTGCTCGGCGCGCTCGCATGCGCGGCATTCGTCGTCCTCAATCTCGCGCGCGGTAGAGCCTTTACACGTGACAACACGGTCCTGCTCGTGGTGATGGCGGGAGCCATCGGTCTCGACCTCGTCGCCGGCTCGTTCCTGCGCTCCTACATCACGGCCGCGGCCACCGCGCAGATCAGCGACGGCGCATATGTCGCGCCCAACGAGCCGATGGACTTTCTCAAGCTGTTCCTCTTCTTCGGGCTCGGTGCGGTCGCCCGCGCCTTCGCCGTCGGCGAGCGGCTTCAGCGCGACACGGAAGGCCTCGTGTGACGCCCGCCGCTGACGACGAGGAGACCGGCGTCCACTGCCGACTCGACGAACTCCTCGCCGAACGGAAGATGACGCTCACGCGACTGAGCGAGATCGTCGGCGTGAGCATCGTCAACCTGTCGATCCTCAAGAACGACAAGGCCCGGGCCATCCGCTTCTCGACCCTCATCGCCATCTGCCAGGCGCTCGACTGCGAGATCGGGGATCTGCTGGTCCGCGCGGACCGCTGAGCGCGTCGCGAGGACCTGCCCTCAGCCGAGAGCGTCCGGGGCGGCGGGCAGGTCCCAGACGCGTGCGTACCGGTCCGCTACGCGCGGCCAGACAATCCGCAAGCCATCCTCGACTGAGACGACGCCTGCCGCGGAGTCATCGAGGAGCACGAAGTCATGCGCGATGGGGCGGCCGGCGCGGTCAACGCGTCCTTCCGGGTCCACGAGCCGCAACGCGGTCAGGTCTCCTGAGCGCTCACATCCTTCGGCTGCTCCCTGCAACGTGCGGAACGCATCCTCGTACACGGGGAGCGGATCGCTGAGTCCGCCTTTGAGCAGGAATCGGAACCCCCATTCGCGGCCGCGGGTCGCCCAGACGACGGTCATCGCTCGCTCCGAAGAAGCACGCGGTCGCGCTCTCCCCGCTCCAGGTTCATCCGGAATCGTGTGAGGATCGCGGCGAGATAGTCGCGCCGCGCGATCGCTGCGGCGTTGAGTTCCTTCAGCTTCTCGCCCGCGAGCCTCGCTGCGAGGTTGAGGTGCTCCTTCGTCAGCCTGGAGGCGAGGAAGTCGACCGCGACCCCGATCCGTCCAGGCAGGTTGACCCGGCGTCCGATGAGAAGCCCGGCAATCGCGGCCGCCCCGCTGAGCAGGTTATCCACGACTTTGTCCGACACCAGGAACTGCTTCGACGCGGCCCAGTGCGCGTGGCGTTCGAGCGGCAGCATCGCCGCGATCGGAAGGATCAGGTCCAGGCCGACCCGTTCGGTGAGTTCGATCTTCTCCGGTGTGAACTTCGCGGACGACAGGAGCACGAAATCCTCCCCGACGGAGAGCGCGTCGGATGACTGCACCATCGTCGCAATCGTCTCGCGGAGCATGTTCAAGTCGTCGCCGGCCTTGCCGATGACAAGATCCCGGAACGCGAAGACGTCGAGCTCCGGGATGAGGTCTGACTTCGAAAGCCCGAGCATCCAGATACGCGGGAAGTCCAGGAGCGGCTGACCGTCGGGAAGGATGTCGTCCTTCAGTAGCGTGATTCCGTTGCGGAAATTCGCGAACAGCGACTTCAGGTAGCGCTCCTCCTCCCCCGCATTGTCGACGAGTCGCTGTGCGTCGACGAGGAGGAGTGCGACATCCGAGGTCAGGAGCGCCCGGAAAGTGTCGACACGGCGCTGCGCTTCCTCGCCTTCGACGTCCTGTTCGAACCACTCTCCCGGGTAGTCATGCCAGACGAGCCGAAGGGAATCGAACGGATCGACCTTCGGATTGCGCTTATCACCAGCCCGCTTCGGCCTCACCGAGAACTCGTAGGTGGTCGACTTGAACTTGTTCGCCGACGGCACACGCCTCGAGTCGCGCATCCCGAGGTAGTTCTGGTGCAGCTGCGTGCCTTGGCCGAAGCGGTCCGCAGACAGGGCGAACAGGTTCTGCTCTTGGAATCCCGGTTCCTGACTCGGCCCGTAGAACGACGAGAGCAGGACGGTCTTGCCGCTGCCGCTCTCTCCGAACACCGCGATGTGCTGCTCAAGCGTTCTCTTCACCTGCATGCTGAGTCCCCCTCTGCCGGCCGGCTACAGCCAGCGGTTCATAAGCGCCGAGGTCATCCGGCGTGTTCGCGCGCCGTGTTTCCCGTACGCCGCGAGCAGATCGACCGGAGCCTGCGATCGACGATGGAGCCGCCCCGCAGTCGTCACGACGGCCACCGGCTCCTCGTCGCGCAGCAGGACCCAGAGTCGGCTGTAGGGCGCACTCGCTGTGCCCAGACGGCGCGCCTTCTCGTCCTCTTCGAGAACGGAAGGAAAGGCATCGACATGGTGGTGTCGTGAGGCGTCGACTCCGGAGGAGTCGATGTGCTCGCTGCGGGCGTCCCAGAGGTGCCGCTCCCCTCCGAGGATGTGCAAGGCCGTCGAGATGAAGCGATACGCCAGGCCTCGCGCCGTCGCCGTCGGAACGGAGAAGGGTTGCGCCCAATCGGCCGCTGCCTCGATTTCAGCGACCACTCGGCCCACACCCGCGCCCAGGAGCACGTCCGCCCAATCGGCGACCTTCCGCATCTCGGATTGGCCCCGATGCACCTGCAGGGACCCGGCGCGGTTCAGCATGACGCGCGGTCGCGACACCGCATGGGGCAAGCCGACGTCCTGCTCCTTCACGACCATGAGGACGTCATAGAGGCCACCGCCGGGATGCGTCTCATGCACGACCAGATCCGGATGACGACGCGTCAGCACCGACGCGACATACCAAGACGCAGCGAGGACGTTCTGATGCGCCCCGCCCCGATGCACAGTCGGCTCATCACGCGGATGGCTCGCCATCAGCTCGACGGCATGGCCTCTCGCCTCGTGAGCATCCCGCTCGCTGACGAAGATCGCCCTCAACACATACTCGACGCCGACCGTCGCGATCAGGGTCACCGTCGCGATGTCATCGTGGAGCCGCCACGCCGGAGACGACGAGGCCTTGAACCGAGCCCACTCCTCGAGCGGAAGCCCCGGTTGGGCGGTCAGCGCGTTCCATCCGCGCTCTCGGAACCTCTCATTCTCAGGCGGATAGTACGACTCCGGCCTATCGCCCTCGATCGCCCACACCCCGACCGGCGCCATGCCGCCGGCTGTCGCGACGCGAGCACGATGGACGACGACGATCACGGCAACTCAGCTCGCCTCGATCGCGACGACCGTGTCGTAGAGCCCGTACCGACGCAGGCCCTTGTGCGATTCGATCCCGGTGTACGACAGCGACGAGTCCTCATATCGGCGGAAAGCGAACACTGCCTGATTCATGTGCCCCGCATTGAAGACACCCAGCGAGACCAGCAGCTCGAAGTCGGCTACGGTGAGGCCGGTGACCGACTGGAACAGGTCGGAATCGATCTTGGTGATGACGTCGTAGAGCGTGTTCTCCCGGAAGTCCGTCAGGTACATGAACGCGGGAATCCGCGTCGCGAACTTGATCAGCTTCTCCTGGATCTGCTTCCGCTTGGACTTGTACTCCTTCTCCTCCGCCGAGAGCTCTTTCTTCTCGGCGGGAGTGATGTCGTCGCCCTTCTCCTTCTTCGTCTTGCCGACGGCTTCGCTCTTGTTGACGACCGTCTCGATGATGTTGGCACCGAGCGCTCGGAAGCCCTCGATGTTCATGACGGCGGCCATGGCGCGCTCATCCGCCATGATCTTCTTGAGGGTCGCGTTGTCGACGTTCACGAGGATGGCCGACTCCCATTTGCGCGCAAGCAGGGTGGCGGATGTCCCCGACATCGCGATGTCGAGGATGCCGGCCGCGTCCACCTGCGTCATGTGGGAGCCGTCGTAGGCAAGCACCGGCAGGAAGCTGACGAGTTCCTCGACCGCCTTCTCCGGGTTCGGGTTCTCAGGCGAAAGTCCGCGACCGTACTCCGCGATCTGACGAAGGGCCCGCGTCGGCGCGAAGTCGAACACGAAGCAGACGGGCTTGAAGATCTCGATCGCGTTCGGATCGTCCCCGTTGGGATTCCGGATGGTCCAGGGCGACTGGACGCGGAAGGCCGCCTGGAAGTACGTCTCTGGCGCCTGCAGGTTCCGCAGCATGAGGATGGACGACCACTGCGGCACGGTCACGCCGCTCGTCAGCTTGCCGACCGTGAGGGTGATCGACTTGGTATCGAAGCCGCTGCCGATCGCATTGCGCACCGGAGGCAGCGCGTCCAGGCCGACGCCCACATTCGGGGCCGAGACATTGATCACTCGGTAGTCGCGCCAGAATGCGTTCTGCGGTTCCGCCAGCAGATTCTCCATGGCGGCACACGACGCCGTACGGGGAAGCATCCAGATGGAGTGCTGCAGGTGCGGCAGCAGGCGCGTGTCGGAGTAGGGGAACGGGGGCCTCGTGCCGGCCTTCAGCGCGTCGAGCTGAGTCGGGGCGTACTCTCCCCGGATGATGTCGAGCCACTTCTGGACGTCGTCCTTGTGCACGAACTCCGCGTCATCCCCGGTTCCCTTCGCCTCGAAGAAGGCGTTGAGGTCGAACTCGTCGAACTCGCCCTGGCTCGCGATCGCCAGCAGCTCGTCCGGCATCTGGTACGTCAGAAGCCGCATCTCCGGCAGCGGCGCATAGGGGTTGGGCTCGTCCGGGTGGGCGGCCGCGAACTCCGCCTTCGCCCGCTGCTCGTCGGTGTAGGTCCAGTTGAAGATCTGCTCCTCGATGAACCGCCCCTCGTTCAGCACCTTGAAGGGAGTGCCGGAGAGGTAGAGGTACGCGTTCGCGCGCACGGGGACGAACTGGTCCTCTTCGCTGCCGCGCTCCTCGAGCTCCTCGGCGAACGTCTCGAGATCCGCGCCGAACTCCTGCTCGCTCGCCTTCTTGCGGGCCTTCTCGTCTTCGCCCTCGAAGAGCTCCTTGGCGGTGTCGCGCCACGCACCGAAGTGGTACTCGTCGAACACGACGAGATCCCACGCCACGTCGGACAGCCACTTATGCTTGGGCTTGAAGCCTCCCGCCTTGTCGCGCCCCAGGAGGTCCTGGAAGGAGCCGAAGAAGACAAGCGGCCGGTCGCCCTCGATCGTCGACGGGTCACCACCGGTCGCCCGCGAGAGGTACTGCCATCCGTCGAAGTCGACATGGCTCCTGAGGTCCTGCTCCCATGCGTCTTCGACCGCCGGCTTGAACGTCATCACGAGCACGCGCTTGGCCCCGAGCTTCTTCGCGAGCTGGTACGTCGTGAAGGTCTTGCCGAAGCGCATCTTCGCGTTCCAGAGGAACTCCGGGACGGCGTCGGAATCCTCAGCCCATCGGGACTGGAAGTACTCGTAGGTCTTGTCGACGGCGGCCTGCTGCTCGGCGCGCATGGGAAAGCTCTGGGTCGGAGTGCCCTCGTACTCCTTGTGCAGCCGGAGCTCTGCGATCGCCGTGCGAACGTCTTCGACCGAGCAGCGCATCCACTCGAGCTGGGGATTCGCGAACCCCTTCTTCTTGAGGCGCGCCCGCACATCGTGGTCGCGGAACACGGACCCATCGCGACGGTCAGCCGGCTCATCGAGGACGATCTCGTAGTTCTCGATCGCCGCGGTCTTCAACTGCTGAGCGACACGGGTTTTCACATCCTGCGTCGTCTGGCCGACCTTCAGCAGCCCCGCGTGCGCGTCGTCGTGGATGGCGTAAGCGTAGATGCGCAGGCGGGTCGCAGGCTTGGTCGGGAGGAGATCCTTCAGCGGCTTCGCAACCATGGCGCTCAGCCCTCGCTGTCGAGATCGCTCGACTCGTCCGCTTCGCCCAGCACGGGCGCCGCCTCGTCATGAGCCGCGACCTGCGACTCGAGGAACTCGATCTCGTCCTCGGAAAGCTCGTAGCGCTCGTAGAGGAGTTCGTCCGTCCAGTCGCGGTCCAGCGGGACGTCTGGGACGAACGCGTAAACATCCTTGGTCGCGTGCTGCGTCGGCTTGCGCAAGGAGACGAGGAATCGAGCGAACCGAGTACGTAGAAGCGAGGCATATCGATGGGCCTCTACCTCTGACCTGAATCGACCGGCGACGAGGTAGGTCTCGGTGCATGCCACACCCGGCTCGGCGACGATCGGCTTCGAGAGGAATTTCGTCTCGACGGCGGCGCTTGTGCCTTGGACCGCAGTCATGAGCACCTTCCACTCGTCGACCCAGTCCGCGTTGATCGGGAGCTCGTCGCGCTCGATCCACGCCATGCGCTGATTGGCGAAGAGCTTTACGGGCTGCTTCATCCCGTCGGGAGAGTTCACGCCCTTGAAATTCGTGGCAAGACCGAAAGGCTTGCGGCTGGAGACGCGAGCATCGAGTGTCGGCTCACGCCGTGCGCGCACCTTCTCCAGGATCGGGACCGCCTCGTTTCGGCGTACGAGCACATCGAACTGGTCGAGGTAGCGTTCGACCGGTTCGCCGATCGGCTCGCCGTCCCACATCGTCTGGATTCTGCAGGGGCCCTCATGATCTCGGTCCCAGAGGAAGTAGGAGATGCCGCCGCGGATCTTCACCCCGGGGAACGCCTCATACAACTTCGGGTAGTCGATGATGGCCCGCATGCGATGGTCGCTGAGCATTCTCTCGCGGTACGCATCGAGACCCTTGCCTCCGGCGAACCACCTCGACGGTGTCACGAACACGCCGAAACGAGGATCGAGCTCGAGCGCCTTCTCGACGAACAGCTGGTAGATCGGTGCGGCGGAGGTGCCGTATCCCCCATCACTCAGCTGATACGGCGGATTCCCGATAATGACGTCGAACTGCATGTCGTCTCCGAACAGCTCGGCCATGCGAGCCTTGATGTCGTCGGTGTGAATGAACGTGTAAGCGTGCGATTCAAGAGCATCGCCGCGTGAGTAGTCGGCTTCGGACGCACCGCAGTATTCACATCGCCCTGTCCCGACGACAGCGACCATCTGCTCCTCGCCGGTGACCGGATGCGCGCGGCGTTCCCGCTTGCGTCCCGTCCAGGTGTGCTCCGTCCGCTCGAACCAGATGTTCCCCCAGTCGCGGTCGAAGCTCTTCGCGATCGAGTGCGGGCCGGTCGCGTCTCGCGAGCAGTACACACTGCGTCGAGCGAGCAGCGCCGTCAGCTGAGTGATCGCGATGCCGAACACCTGCTTCGTGAGGATGTGGTCGACCCGCTCCTCGAGATCCGGAATCACATTTGCGAGGCCATCCGTCATCCTCCTCGTGATCTCGCGCAGGAAGACCCCCGACTTCGTGAACGGGTCGAGGAACGTGACGGTTGGATCAGCCCAGATGACGGCACCGTCATTCGATTCCGCCCACGCCTGCTCGAGAGTGTCGAGCATCTGGTTGGCGAACTCCGGCGGCGTGAACACCTCGTCATTGGAGAGGTTCGCGATGCACGTCAGCACATCAGGGTTGTGCCCGTGCAGCGCGAAGGTCGCCTTGCCTTCGACGATCGGCGCGCTCACGCCTCCTCCGCCAGGTCGACGTCTGCCTCGCCGAGGCTCGCGAGGTACCGCTCGCGGACGTCGGCGAGCGAGACACCTCCGTCAATGCCCCAGAACTGCCATCCGTTCGCGTGACGCCCGAGCACAGCGCGCGCCGCGGCAGACGGAGTGTCATAGGCGCTGTCGCCCACGAACACCCGTCCGTCCTGAGCCACGGCTGCGACGACGGCGTCGTAGCCGGCACGCTGCACCGTCAGCGACGAGCCCGCCTCGAGCCATCCCGCTGAGATGAGTTCTGCCAGGTCGACAGAGACCTTGGCCTGCGCGCGTCGCTCGCCGGGATTCAGTCCGACGTGGCCTTCTGGCACCGGCCAGATCTCGAGGATCTGCGAGATCATCTGGTCCGTGCGCTGGGCGATCCGCGCTTCGTCCCAGACACCGTCCGTCGACATCGCGAGCGCCTGCTTCGTGATGAGGACGTCGTCGGAGGCCAGGAAGTGCTCACGCTTGCGCTCCCACGTCGCGTTCGAGACGCGGCTGTTGAGCGACTGCGTGACGATCGTGAGATTGCCCAGCGTCTGCACGGCTCGATCGCGCGCCGAGAGCGCCTCGTCGCTCAGCCCGTCATCCCAGTGCTTCGCCCAGCCCTGCGGCATGAGGTGCTCGATCGTCCCCTTGCCACGGACGATCGGCCCCATCGCGAGCCGCATGCCGTTGGGATATCCGCGCCGATGATCCTCGAGCGCCTCCAGCACCATGCGCAGCCGCCCGCGCCGGTGATCCCAATACACCGTCGCGTCGACGAGCGCAGCACGCACCTCGTCGTCGCTCGGCCAGTACCCCACCGCTGTGTGATTCGCGGCGAGGAATGCCACCGCCGCGTCGGCAACCTCGAGCGGAGACCTCGCCGAGAGGTGACCCAGCAGATCGACGATGAACCGATTCGATCCCTGGGACGGTGCCCTCACGAGCGCCCGCCGCACGAACCAGCTCTCCAGCGCCTCGAGGATCCTGTTGCGATCGTGCTCAGGGATGTCGGACTGCTCCGGCTCGTCGAGCCAGATCATCAGCGGACGGGCGACCTCTGAATCGAGCGTGCCGACGCGGTAGCCGAAAAGCTCCATGCGCTCCAGCGGCCCATCGGGACGCTGTGCGCCCTCGATCACGGCCCGGTAGCGATCGGCAGACGCCTTGATCCTCGGAAGCAGGGCTGCGACGTCCTTCTCCGCCGTCGTCACATAGTGCTTGAACTGCGTGAAGACCTCGCGGATCGGGAAGTCCTCGCGGGTCCGCGCCACGAGCCACTGCCACAGGAAGAGCGAGGAGCGGGTGTGCTTGACCCGGCCAGTCGTGATCTCCGTCTCCCACCAGGGCGTCTCGAAATCGGCCCAATGGGCGAGATACGCACGCTCGGCTTGCCCCGCGTCGATCTGCTGGAAGACGAAGTTCTTGATGAGGTCCGCCGCCGACAGCGGAGTGCCGCGTGCATTGAGCGTCTCGAAGATCGCCTGCGCGTCTTCATTCGCATCGAGACTGATGCTCGCGATCTCGAGTCGCTCGGTGACCGTCGCCACGAGCATGCGCGCACGTCGTTCGGCGTCGTCGCCATCGCCCAGCCACGCGACAATCGACTCCGCGAAGAAGCGATGGCCGTCTCGGAGGCGGGTCGCCGCAAGTGCGTCGTAGTCGATCGGCGAGGCAGCGGACATCACCGCCGTGAAGCCGGCGCGATCGCGGTTCGTCGGCCACAGCTTGAACCGATCCTCCGCGCTGTCCCAGTGGTCGCGGGGGTTCTCGACGAGGGAGTGGACGCGGCCAGCCAGGTTCGACCATCCCCGCCGCTCCAGCTCCGCGTGGAGCGCGTCGAGGAGGATCTGGAGGGTCGTGAGCCGCTGCTGGCCGTCGATGACGTTCCATGCGGGGAGGGCCCCCAGGCCGACGGGAACCTGCTGGATGACGATCGCGCCCAGGAAATGAGTCGCCGCCGCATCGTGCCGCTCGATCACCTCGATGAGACGCACGATGTCCCGCCAGAGCGGTTCCCACTGCGTCTCCTGCGACCAGACGTACGGGCGCTGGAACAGTGGCACGACGAGGCGAACCGGATTGAAGAAGACGTCCTGGGGCTTGACGACGTTCGTCTTCATGCCGCGATCTCCTGCACCGTCATCGCCGGGTAGGACTTCACGGGAGCGAAGACGTCATGCTCCTCGAACGCGGCGAAGAGGCCGTCGAACGCCGCCTTGCGGGCGAGGCTGTCGAAGCGGAAGTCGCGTCGCTGGTACTTGCCGCGACCGAGGTACCCCCACTCGGGGAAGATGATGTGCTCGCCGCGCGCATCGGTGAGCTTCAGCGCGTCACCCTGCACGATGTTGGCCGCGAGCACCGCTTGCGCCGCCCGCACCCAGACCTGATCCTCCGCGTCGAGCTTCAGATACCGGGCGAAAGTACCCGCGAGGTTCTCTCGGCACTCCTGCGCATTGTCCGCCAGCAGCTCGATGCCATAGATGCACATGAGCGCGAAGAGCGCGTAGTGGCGCTTCTCGAAGTCGCTGCGGCCGTGCCGCGCCTGGACTGCGGCGAGCTTGCGCTCGAGCACGGGCACGAGGAAGTTGCCCGAACCGCACGCGGGCTCCAGGAAGCGCGAGTCGATGCGCTCCGTCTCGCCTTTGACGAGATCGAGCATGTCGTCCACCAGCCACCGGGGCGTGAACACCTCGCCGTGATCCGAAACCCGCTGTCGCGACTTGACCAGCCGCTCCCCCGACGTCATGGCGTCGAACCCTCATACATGTGCATGAGTGTACTTGTACCCGGTACCTCCGACCCTGGCGCGAGATACCGGTGCCGACAACGCTTGTCTGGTGCCCCGCGTGTCCTCCGCTGCAGCCGCCTACGTGGGCGAGCGCATCGCCGAGATCCGCCGGCGGCAGACGAAGACGCAGGACCAGCTGGCCGTCGAGGCGAACATCGACTCGTCGAACATCCGCAGCTACGAGAGCGGCCGGTCGATGATGAACATCCACTCGCTCGTGCGCATCGCCGCGGCCCTCGGCGTCGAGCCGGGCGACCTCATCGACGGACTCACTCCCGAGATGTTCACGACCCCGAGGTCAGACGCCCGCCGCAGCGCGGTCTGACTGTCGCGCCCCGCGCCATCCACCGTCTCCGACACATGTCGTCACGTGACGACTTCCTGCGCCTCATCGACCCCTCACCTATTCAGGCGGATTTAAAGTAGACCCTCGTGCCGGGTGGGAGATCCCCGCCGCCACAGGAGATCATGAGCAGCAGCAGCACCGCGTCGGCGCGCCCCATCAAGGCGAAGCGCCCCTTCTACACCTCGTTCGGCTTCCAGATCATCGCCGCCCTCGTCGTCGGCATCGTGCTCGGCCTCGTCGGCCGCTCGATCGGCGCGAGCGCAGACGGCGAGCCGAACCCGCTCGCCGCGACCCTCGACACGATCGGCAGCTCGTACGTCACGATCCTGCGCACCGCCGTCGTGCCGCTCGTCTTCACGGCGATCGTCGCGAGCATCTCCAACCTGCGTCGCGTGCAGAACGCCGCGCGCCTCGCGGGCCAGACCATCCTCTGGTTCGCCATCACGGCCTTCATCGCCGTGGTCATCGGCATCGGCCTCGGCCTCCTCCTCCAGCCGGGCAACCGCGCGGGCGCGGGCCTGGAGACCTCCGAGCCGTCGCGCGTCGGCTCGTGGTGGGACTTCCTCCTCGGCCTCATCCCGCAGAACTTCCTCGGCCTGAGCGTCTCGACGTACGCCGCCGAAGACGGCGCTCTCACCTCGAGCGTCAACTTCAACATCCTGCAGATCATCGTGGTCGCTGCTGTCGTCGGCGCCGCCGCGCTGCGCGCGGGCCGCAAGGCCGAGCCGTTCCTCGTCTTCACCGAGTCGCTGCTGAAGGTCATCCAGCGCGTCGTGTGGTGGATCATCCGCATCGCCCCGATCGGCACGCTCGGCCTCATCGGCAACGCGGTCATCGAGTACGGCTGGGAGCGCCTGACGTCGCTCGCATGGTTCGCCCTCGCGATCTACATCGGCCTCGCCCTCGTCCTCTTCGTTGTCTACCCGATCCTCGTGAAGACGCACGGCCTCTCGATCAAGCAGTTCTTCACGGGCGTGTGGCCCGCCGTCCAGCTCGGCTTCGTCAGCCGCTCGTCGATCGGCACCCTGCCGCTCACGCAGCGCGTCGCCGAGCGCAACTTCGGCGTCCCGCGCGAGTACGCGTCGTTCGCGGTCCCGTTCGGCTCCACGACCAAGATGGATGGCTGCGCCGCGATCTACCCCGCGATCGCCGCGATCTTCGTCGCGCAGTTCTTCGACATCCAGCTCACCCTGATCCAGTACCTGCTCATCGTCGTGGTCTCGGTGGTCGGATCCGCCGCGACCGCGGGCACGACCGGCGCGACCGTCATGCTCACGCTGACGCTCTCGACGCTCGGCCTGCCCCTCGAGGGCGTCGGCCTGCTGCTCGCGATCGACCCGATCCTCGACATGGGCCGCACGGCGGTCAACGTCGCGGGCCAGGCGCTCGTCCCCGCGATCGTCGCGAAGCGCGAAGGGATCCTCGACGAGGAGCTCTACGACGCCGAGCGCGCGGGCCTGCCGTTCATCGACGAGTCCGAGCGCGAAGACGCCGAGCCCGTCGGCGCCAAGGCCTGATCGCCTGATCTCCGCACGAAGGCGGCCATCCGATCGGATGGCCGCCTTCGTCGTCCTCGGATGGTCGCGGAGCGCTTTCATCGCGCGTTCACCAGACGGCCACGGGCGGTTCCTAGCGTGATCGGGTCTCCCACCCGACTCCCGAGGAGCACTCCTTCATGCGGTACCTCTCTGCTCGCACGCGCCTTTCCGCGCTCACCGTCGTCACGCTCACCGGCGCTCTGCTCGTCTCCGTTCCCGCGCCAGCCACCGCGGCGCTCCCCGAGGACACGCTGGGCCTGAACCTCCAGGGCGGCGGATCCTCCCTGCTCGAGGCCGACGCGCAGCGCATCGCGCCCGGTCTGGACCATGTCTCGTTCTCCCGTCTCGAGGACGGAGGGTGGGTCACGGGCGACATCCTCGTCGCCGATCTCACGACACCGACCCTCTCGATGGACGTCGTCGACTCCGGCACCATCACCGAGCCGGCGCCGGTGAGCGAGCAGGTCGCCGGCACGCGCGCCGTGGCGGCCGTCAACGGCGACTACTTCGACATGAACGCGACGGGCGCTCCCGTGGGCACAAACGTCTCCCGCGACGGCATCCGGACGGGTGCTGCATCGCCGCGCGAGGCGTTCACCGTCGCCGACGGCATCGCCGCGGTCCAGACCCTCATGGCGGAGGGAACTCTGACCACCCCTGCAGGCGACGTCAGGATCGACGCCGTCAACGCGCCGTCGATCCCGCGCGATGGAGTGGGCGTCTACACGGCGGCGTGGGGCGACTACACACTCGACAACCCCGTCGGCGGCCCTGCCGCCATCTCATCGCATGTCGCCAGGGCCACCGTCGTCGACGGCGTGGTCACTGCCGTCGGCGAGGGTGCGGGCGAGCCCGCGATCCCCGCGGACGGCCATGTCCTGCTCGGGCGCGAGAGCGGCGCCGACGCGATCGCCGCGCTCGAGGTGGGCGACACGGTGCAGATCTCCGTCGGCCCCTCCGCGGATGTCGACCTCGCCGTCAGCGGAAGCCAGCGCCTGGTGGAGAACGGGCGGAAGGGCACAGCCGACCAGGTCGAGGCTGCGCGCACGGCGGTGGGCGTGAACGAGGACGGCACGGAGATCTACGTCGTCACGATCGACGGTCGCGCGGCCGACAGCCGCGGGCAGACCGTCCAGGAGCTCGCGCAGCTCATGCTGGACCTCGGCGCGCACAACGCCGTGAACCTCGACGGCGGAGGATCGACGACGATGCTCGCTCGTCCCGCCGGCACATCCGACCTCCAGCTGATGAATCGGCCGTCGGATGGCTCGGAGCGCCTGGTCGCGAACGCGCTCGTCTTCTATTCAGACGCGGGGACCGGGGAGGCGAACGAGGTGCAGGTGGCACCGGCGGTGGCGGGCGCCGATGCGGTGTTCCCCGGCCTCGCCCGCACCGTCCGGGCGACGGGCCTGGACGCCGACCTCGCTGCGACGCCGATCAGCGGGCGCTTCTCGGCCGAGAGGGGTCTGGAGGTGCGTGAGACCGACGGCGCTTCCGCCGTCCTCACCGGAACGGCATCCGGAGTCCACCGGGTCTCCTTCGCCGCGGAGCAGGGTCTGACGGGCACGGCAGACCTGCGTGTGCTCGGCGAGCTCGACCACGTCAGCGGGTCGCAGAGCGTGATCTCCTTCCTCGATGCGACCGAGACCGCGACGATCCGCCTGACGGGGTTCGACGGCGACGGCAACAGCGCGCCGATCGAGGTCTCGGATGTCCGAGTCGACGCGGGCGCGGAGGTCGCGGTGGAGCCGGTCGGGACCGATGCCTTCCGGATCACCCCGCTCGTCGAGTCCGGCTCCGCGACGGTGCGCTTCGACGTCGCCGGCCGCCCTTTCGAAGCAGCCGTGACGGTCGGGCTCGCGAAGGAGCGCGTCCTCGATTTCTCCGACGGCGATGCCTGGACCTCCGGTACGGCCCGCGCCACCGGCACCCTCGCGCCGGCACCCGGATCCGGCCCCGAGGGGCAGGACGCGCTTCGTCTCGACTACGACTTCACGTCGAGCACGGGAACACGAGGCTTCTACGCGATCGCGCCGCAGCCGGTCGAGCTCCCGGGCCAGCCGAAGTCGGTCACGCTGTGGATCGACGGGGACGGATCGGGCGCCTGGCCGCGACTGCAGGTGCGGTCGGCGGGGGCGACCGCCAGCACCAACCTCGACGGTCCGACGATCACGTGGGAGGGATGGCGAGAGGTCGAGTTCACCGTGCCAGCGGGCACCGCGTTCCCGTTGACTCTCGAGCGTGTGCGGATCATGGAGACGCGGTCCACTGCGAGCTATCACGGCTCCATCCAGATCTCCGATGTCGGCGTCATCTCGGCCCCCGAGGTCGCGCAGCCCGCGCAGGCCCCCGTCTTCGATCCGCTGATCCGCACGCAGGGCACGGTCGACGAGCGTCCGCTGCGGATCGCCGTCATGAGCGACTCCCAGTTCGTGGCGCGCAGTCCGGAGAGCGACCTCGTCGACGCTGCCCGACGCACGCTCAGCGAGATCGTGGCCGCGCGGCCCGACCTGCTGGTGATCGACGGCGACTTCGTCGACGAGGCGAGCCCCGCCGACTTCGATCTCGCCCGCCGCATCCTCGACGAGGAGGTGGGCGATGCCGTCCCCTGGGTCTACGCGCCCGGCAACCACGAGATCATGGGCGGCGACATCCGCAACTTCGAGGAGCAGTTCGGCGACACCCGGACGGTTCAGGATCTCGCGGGCACGCGCATCATCACGCTGAACTCCGCGGACGGCACCATCGGCAGCCGGGGCGCCGGGGCTGCACAGCTGCGATTCCTCGAGGACGCCCTGGCGGGAGCTGCGGAGGACCGCTCCATCACGGGGGTCGCGGTCTTCTTCCACCACCCGACGCAGGACCACCTGGTGGGCGACCACAGTCAGCTCTCCGATCGCGTCGAGGCGCGCGAGCTCGAGAAGACGTTCGCAGAGTTCCGCGCGGAGAGCGGGAAGTCGATCGCCGTCGTCAACGGCCACGTCGGCAGCTTCTCCGCTCGCGGCGGGGAGGGTGTGAGCTATCTGACCAATGGGAACTCCGGGAAGAGCCCCTCGGGCGACACTGCGCTGGGCGGCTTCACGGGCTGGGGCATGCTCGGCTTCGACCCGGGGAAGGGCGCCGTCGGTGCGACCCCGGAGCCCGTGGTGGACCGGACGGCCTGGCTGCAGGCCGAGGTACGCCCGCGTGTCGACGACCTCGTCCTGAACGGCGTCCCGGAGACACTGCCGGTCGGCGCAACCGCCGAGGTGGGCGCCGTCGTGCTTCAGGACGGCGAGCGCGAGGTGCCGGTCGGATGGCCCATGAGCGCGACGTGGGGCGGCGACGGGGTCGTGGTGGACGACGGATCGACGCCCGAGCGCAAGGCCGAGGTCGTGCGCCTCAATCCCGCGACCGGCGAGCTCACCGCCGTCTCACCCGGCGTAGCGACCGTCGAGGTCACCGTGAACAGCGTGACGCGCTCGACCACGGTGACCGTGCCCAGCGGGCAGTCGCTGTCGGCGAAGACCTGTCAGCACGGCGGATATGCCGACGTCACACGCGCTGACGGCTCGTCGTTCCGGAACACGGGCGCCTGCGTGAGCTACGTCGCGAACGGCGGCACCCTCATCCCGCGCGCCTGATCTCCGCACGAAGGCGGCCATCCGATCGGATGGCCGCCTTCGTCGTCCTCGGATGGTCGCGCGTCAGCGGGTCGGCGGCCGCAAGTTCCCGCGGGTGTCGAGCGCGAGCTCCTCGGCGTCCATGGCGGTGATCAGCTCGCGCATGACCTCCTCGCTGAGGTTGCCGCGATCGCGCTCCTCGAGCAGCACCTGGCGGCGCACCTCGAGCCACCCCTTCGACAGGTCGCGCACGCTCTCGTAGCTGGGGCGCTTGAGGATCGGCGGCGCCCCCTCCGCGCGCTCGAGCGCCCGCTCGGCCTTGTCGGCGTTCTTCTCGACCCGCAGAAGCGACCGGGCGACCTTGTTGAACTTGTCGATCGAGTCCTCGCCGTACAGCTCCGCCCACTCCTGCTGCTTGACGCGCAGGTACTCGCGCCCGGCCTCGGCGCTGCGCCGGCGGATGGCCTCGAGCTGGCGGGCATCCGCGGCGCGCTCGGCGTCGGCGTTCACGCCGAGCGCCTTGATCAGCGGCGCGAGGGTGAGGCCCTGCAGCAGCAGCGTCCCGACCGTGACGACGAACGCGCACACGATGAGCACCTCGACGTTCCCGTGCGACATCCCGCCCTCGGTGAGGTCGGGCAGGGCCGCCGCCATCGCGAGCGTCACGACGCCGCGCATGCCGGCCCACGAGACGACCGCCCGCTCCTGCACCGACATCGGGGGCTCGATGATCCGCTGGCGGATGGTCTTCTCGGTCACGGGGCGACCGTGCCGCTCGAGGCGCTCGCGCTGCCGGCGGACCATCCGCGCCCGCGGGCTGTCGGGGTTCGCGCGGAACTCCTCGGCCGCGTGCTTCCACCGCAGCAGGCGGAGCCGCTGCCACATCTGACCCCACGCATAGCTCGCGTACACGAACACCGGGCGCACGAGCAGGACCACGACGAGCACGGCGAGCGCGAGCACGAGCGTCTGCACGCCCGAGACGCCGCCCAGCTCGCGCACGACGTCGGGCAGCTGGAGGCCGATGTACGCGAAGACGAAGCTCTCGAGGAGGAAGTCCATCGACGACCACAGCGGGCCATCCTGCTGCCGCGTGACATACCGCGTCTTCGGAGCGTTGAAGCCGACGTACAGCCCCATCGCGACGACCGCGAGGACGCCCGATCCGTGCAGCTGCTCGGCGACCGCGTAGGCGCCGAACGGCACGAGGAGGCCGACGGTCCCCGTCACGACCGGGTCGCTGATCCGCAGGCGCAGCTGGTGCAGCACGATGCCGAACACGAGGCCGACCGCGACGCCGACGACCACCGCGAGCGCGAACTCGACGACGCCATCCCACACCGTCACGGTCGCTCCCGCGACGATGGCCGCGAAGACGCGCACGAGCGTGAGCGACGTCGCGTCGTTGATGAGGCTCTCACCCGACATCACGGTCATCACGCGGCGCGGCAGCCCAAGCTTCCGGGCGATCGCGGCCGCCGACACGGCGTCGGGCGGCCCGACGATCGCGCCGAGCAGCAGCGCGCCCGCGATCGTGAGCTCGGGCATGATGAGCCACGCCACGAGACCGACGGCCGCAGCCGTCACGACGACGAGGCCGACACCGAGACGGCGGATGTGCGGAAGCGATCGCTTGAAGCTCACGAACGAGACCTCGAGCGCGGCCGAGTAGAGCAGCGGCGGCAGGGTGAGGTTGAGCAGCAGGTGACCGTCGATCTCGACCGTCGGCACGAACGGCAGCAGCGAGGCCGCGAGCGCGACCGCGGTCACGACCAGCGGCGCCGGCCATCCTCGCCATCGGGCGAAAGCCGCGACCGCGACGGAACAGACGAGAATCACGAACACCTCGACGCCCATACTCCCGAGGCTATCTCCCCGCGTGCGAACACCCCGGGCAGAGCCGGCCCGCGCTTGCCGGACTTCCTCGGCTCGACGTCGTATGGTCTCTCGCGATGCAGACGACAGCCGCCCCCGACACGCGCGTGCCCGCGACCGGCGAGCCCGCGCGGCGCGGCACCTGGCGCACCGACATCCAGGGGCTCCGCGCGATCGCGGTCGGGCTCGTCGTCCTCGCGCACGCGGGCGTGCCGCGCCTCGACGGCGGCTTCATCGGCGTCGACGTGTTCTTCGTGATCTCGGGCTACCTCATCACGGGCCTTCTCCTGCGCGAGCACGAGCGCACGGGTCGGATCAGCATCGCGGACTTCTATGTGCGGCGCGCGCGGCGCATCCTCCCCGCGGCGACCGTCGTCATCCTCGCGGTGCTCGCGGCCGCGGCCGCGCTCCTGCCCACGACGCAGGTCGCGCAGACGACGTCAGACGCGCGGTGGTCGGCGGTCTTCCTCGCGAACGCGCACCTCGCGGCGCAGGGCACGGACTACTTCTCCTCGAGCGAGCCGTCGCTCCTGCAGCACTACTGGTCGCTCGCGGTCGAGGAGCAGTTCTACCTCGTCTGGCCGCTGCTCGCGATGCTCGTCCTCACGCGTCTGTCGCGGCGGGCGTTCATGATCGCGGCGGCCGCGGTGTTCGCGGGCTCGCTCATCTGGTCGCTCCTCTACACGGCTTCCTCCCCCGCGGCGGCCTACTTCAACACCCCGGCTCGCGCGTACGAGCTCGCCGCGGGCGCTCTGCTCGCGTGCGTGCTGCCCGCCACCCTCCGCGCACCTTGGCGCGCCCTCACGAGCCTGCTCGGCGCCATCCTCATCGCCGTCGCGGCGGTCGCGTTCGACGCCGGCTCGGCGTTCCCGGGATGGCAGGCCCTCGTGCCGACGATCGGCACCGTGCTGCTGCTCGCCTCGGGTCCGCGCTGCCTCGTCGGGCGCCTGCTGTCGCTGCGCCCCCTGCGATGGATCGGCGATGTGTCGTTCTCGCTCTACCTCTGGCACTGGCCCGCGATCCTGCTCGTGCCGGCCATCCTTCCCGACGACACGCCGCCTCTCGCGTCGGGCGCGCTCGCGGTGGGCGTCGCCGTGGCTCTCTCGGCCGTCAGCTACCACCTCGTCGAGGTGCCGTTCCACCACCGGCGCGTCCCGTTCATCTCGCAGGGGCGACGCGCGCTCGCTCTCTGGCCCGCCTCGGTCGCCGTCGTGCTCGTCGGCGCGCTCGCGGCGACGGCTCTGGCCGACTACCGCGACCAGGCGGCGGACCGCGCGGCGGCCGCGTGGTTCGAGAGCGGCGAGACGAGCGGCTTCACCCAGCTCGGCGGCACCCCCGACGTGGCGTGGGAGCTGGAGACCGCACTCCGCCTCGCCGACGAGGGCGCGCCCATCCCTCCGTCCATCGACGGCTCGGCGCTCACAAAGGACAACTGGGGTGCGGTCGGCGAGGGATGCTTCGCGACGGATGGCCAGACGAGCGCCCCCGAGTGCGTCTTCGGCGACGAGAGCGCCGACCGCGTCATCGCCCTCGTCGGCGACTCGCACGCGGCGATGTGGCTGCCGGCGTTCGACGAGATCGGCCGCGAGCGCGGCTACCAGGTGCGGATGTTCGCGAAGCTCGCGTGCGCGCACTACCCCGTCTATCAGGCGGCCAAGGCGATGACGCAGGAGGAGTGCGACGCGTTCCGCAGCTGGACGAGCGCGGAGCTCGCCGAGCTGCGACCCGACACGATCTTCACGACCGCGCGCGGCATGCTCTTCCTGCAGGATGGCCGCGGAGGGGTGAGCGCGCGCGACCAGTGGTCCGCCGCGGTCGAGGCGTCGGTCGCCGAGCTCGCCGGCGTGACCGATGACATCCGCGTGCTCGGCGACGTGCCCACGCGCCCCGGCCCTGCCGAGTGCCTGACCGCACCCGGCGCCGCGCAGGCCTCGTGCATCTCGGCGCCGGGCGGTCTCGAGTACGAGAGCAACGCGTTGACGAAGGCCGCCGTGGAGGCTGCCGACGTCGGCGCCGAGTACATCGACGTCGTCGGGTACGCCTGCCTCGACGGACGCTGCCCGCTCGTCGTCGACGAGTACCCGGTCTACGAGGACGACAGCCACCTGTCGACGCCCTGGGTCCGCCACATCGCCCCGCGCGTCGCGGACGACTGGGGACTGTAGGGCGGTAACGAGAGGATGCCGCGCAAGTTCATCAGCGGCAATACCGCGATCTGAGCGTCTACCTCGCCCTCTCGCGACGCGGATCGGGCTGTTTACGCGGTTGTAATCGGCAGCCAATCGCCCCGAAATGGCACGGCGCCATCTTGTAATACAAGCGCCCGAGGAAAGGCCACTTTCCTCATCCGGATCGCGCCACTTGTGTACAAGAGGAGATGACGTGCCACTGGACTGGAATCAAGGCGCTGGTGAGCGACCGCGTGACTTCGTGGGCTACGCAGATCAGCCTCCGCCGTTTCAGTGGCCGGGCGGGGCTCGGGTCGCAGTGAATTTCGCCATCAACTTCGAGGAGGGCACAGAACGAAGCCCGCTGCTCGGCGACGGCACGCGCGATTCGCGGACCTGGGTGCGCAGCCCGCTCCCTCCGTCGGAACGCGACCTGATGCAGGAGGGAGAGTACGAGTACGGCACGCGAGCCGGCATCTGGCGGCTGCTCCGTGTGTTCCGCGAACATGACGTGCCGTTCAGCGTCTTCGTGTCTTCCGAGTCCCTCGCCGTGAGCCCCCACATCGCTGACGCGTTCTCGCAGGCCGACTGCGACTTCGTCTCCCATGGCTCGCGCTCGATCAGCATCATCGGTCGCAGCGAGGAAGCAGAGCGCGCGGACTTGCGACACAGCGTCGAACAGACGCTCGAACTCACAGGCAAGCGCATCCTCGGCGCATTCCCTCGCCCCCCGATCACGGAGCGCACCGTCGTCTCCTCGCTGAGGAGGGGTTCCTCTACGACTCCGCGACAGCGAATGATGATTTGCCCTACTACACGGATGTCGCCGGTCGTCCAATGTTGGTCGTGCCCTACGCCGTCGATACGAACGACGCGCGTTTCTGGGGTGGGCAGACCGGCCCCGGCTTCACGGGCAGCGCCGACTTCTTCGACTACCTCCGTTCTGCGTTCGACGTTCTCTATGACGAGAGCGCCGAGATCGGCCGGATGATGTCGATCGGCCTCCATGCACGGATCATGCGCCCCGGGCGGGTCGCGGCGCTGTTGCGCTTCCTCGACTACGTGCGCGGCTTCGACGACGTGTGGATCGCACGCCGCAACGACATCGCCGTCGCTTTCGCCGAGAGATTCGCGCCGTCGAATGCGTGGAACTGGCCCCTGGCTTCCGACTGAGAAGTTCTGCCCTGCGTCATCCCGATTCCCGAAAGGCTGAACCATGACCCGTCCCCTCACCAGAAGGTCCCGAAACGCCCTGGCGATCACCGCAGCCAGCGTGCTCCTCCTCAGCGGCTGCGCTTCGCCGGGCACCTCCGCTTCCTCGAGCGACGAGGAGATCACCCTGGTCATCGCCAACTCGCAGTGGCTCGATGCGCTGCGCGGCGAGAGCCTCTGGAACGCGGTGAAGACGTTCGAAGACAGCCACCCCGGCATCGTCCTCGAACAGGAGGCGATCCCATCGGCCGAGATCGACGCGAAGCTCACCACCGAGTTCGGCGCGGGCCAGGGGCCCGACATCGCGATCATTCAGGAGGGCCTGTTCTACACGCTGCAGGACGCGGGGTTCCTCGCACCGATCGATGACGCCCTCCGCAGCATTGACAACCTGAACGCGACGAATGAAGGCGGTGAGATCGACGGCGAGGTGTATGGCCTCGCGTGGCAGCGTGCTGTCTACGCACTCATCTACAACGCCGACCTCCTCGAGTCGTCGGGCGCCGAAGTCCCGACGACCCTGGATGATCTGATCGAGAACGCCCAGCTGATCGCCGACACGGGCGCGACGGGCTTCACCGGTCGCACGAGCATCACTGACTTCAACGGCTGGTTCATGGACTTCCAGAACTGGGTCTACGGGTTCGGCGGCAGCTGGTCGGACGGCGAGAGTCTCACCATCGACACACCGGAGAATGTCGCTGCCGTTGAGGGGTTCGCGAAGCTGGTCGATGCATCGCTCATCCCGGCCGGTGAGGACATGCCAACTCAGCGCACCCGATTCAAGGAGGGCGCCGTCGGGTTCTCCATCGACAACTCGGGAGGCACCCTGAACATCGCCAGCGGTGGGACGATCCCCTCGTCCTCCGTAGGCGCCGCACCGCTCCCGTTCGATGAGCCTGGCGCATATCAGCAGCTGTTCGTCGGAGTCAGCAGTGCAACCGACCACGAGGACGCGGCCAAGGAGTTCGTGACTTGGCTCGCCGGGCCGGAGGGGCAGGAGGCCCTTCGCGCCGCTTCCGGGCCGGACACCCTCGCCACAGACGTGCCGCTCCTCGATGAGTTCGTCGCCCAGAACCCGTGGGCCCCCACCTTCGCGGAACTGGCGCCGAACGCACACAGCACCCTCATTGAGGGCCACGAGGTCGACACCCCGCAGATCATGCGGATCGTTATGGAGGCCGTGGAACGCGTCATCGCCGACGACGCCGACCCAGCGGACGAACTCGCTGCCGCTCAGCTGGCGATCGACGAGCGGTTCGGGGAGTAGGCAGCGGATGACGACCCTGGCGAGTCTGCCGGCGCGAACGCCGTCGCACGGAAGAGCAGTTCCCTATCTCTTCCTGATGCTCCCGATGCTCTTCCTCGGCGTGGTGGTGTTCTACCCGCTCGCGCGGGAGATCTGGATCAGCTTCACGGACGCGGGCATTGCGAACCCGAACGGGGGAGACTTCATCGGCCTCGGCAACTACGAGGAGGTTCTGGCGTCGCCGCAACTGCGGCAGGCGCTCGGAGTCACTGCGCTCTACACGGTCGCCACGGTCGTCGCTTCGCTGATCATCGGAGTCGTCTCCGCTCTGGCGGTGGATCGGCCCTTCCCCGGGCGGTCCATCGCGAGAGCTGTCCTGCTGTTCGGCTGGGCTGTACCCAACGTCGCCGCGGCTCTGATCTGGTCGTGGATGTACAACCAGCAGTCGGGCGTCCTGAACGCACTGGTGACGGCGCTCGGCGGCTCCCCCATCGGCTGGCTGACGGACAGCAGCGTGGCGATCTGGTCCGTAACACTGACGACCGTGTGGCAGGTTGCGCCCTTTGTGATGCTGACCACGCTCGCTGCTCTTCAAGGTGTGCCCCCGGAGCTTCGGGAAGCAGCGCGCATCGACGGCGCCGACGCCTTGAACGTGTTTCGCACGGCCACGCTGCCGCACATCCGTCCGGCGATCGCTCTGTCGGCGCTGCTCGCGACGGTATGGACGATCCGACGGTTCGAGATCATCTACCTGCTCACCGGCGGTGGCCCGCTCGGCAGCACGAGCACCCTTGTCATTCAGTTGCGCAGAGAGGCTTTCGAGAACTACGACCTCGGCGCCGCCGCGACGTTCGGTGTCGTGGGCTTGGCCGTGTCGCTGGCTGTCACTGTCCTGTACTCCTTGATCGAGGGACGCCGTAAGGGAGGTGCCGCGTCGTGAGCGCTTCGCGAGTCGTCGGACGCGCTTCCCGCGCCCTCATCATCGTGATCCTCGTGGTCTGCGCCGGCTTCCCGGTCTACTGGATGCTGAATACGGCGCTGAGTACGAACAGGCAGCTGTACGGCACCGGACAGGTGCCGTGGCCACAGCCGCAGCAGATTCCCGCCGTGCTCGACCAGCTCATGGATGTGCCGCTGCTGGCGTGGATGGGCAACTCGCTCTTCGTCGCGATCGGCACGACCGTCGTCAGCCTGCTCTTGGGTTGCCTGGCCGGATACGCGCTGAGCAGGTTCCGCTTCCGGGGCAAGGGACTCGTCTCCTTCCTGCTGTTCATCACGCAAGTGCTGCCCGAGGCGCTCGTGCTCGTCCCGCTCTACGCGCTGTTCATCTCGCTGGGCCTGCTGAACAACCTGTGGGGGCTCGTCCTTGCCAACGCCGGGTTCGCGCTGCCAGTCGCCACGTTCGTACTGAAGGGCGCGATCGACGCGATCCCGCAGGAGATCGAGGAGTCTGCTGCGATCGACGGCGCACCACGCGCAAGCGCGCTGACGATGATCGTTCTTCCGCTCATCATGCCGAGCATCGCGGCCGCGGCCGTCATGTCATTCTTCTCCGGCTGGAACGAGTTCCTGTTCGCAAACACGTTCCTGCTCGATGAGACGCTCTGGCCCGCGTCCGTGGGCCTTGCGTCGTTCATCGGCCAGTACGACACGCCTCTGGCCGCGGTGATGGCGTCGGCGCTGCTGTTCAGCTTGCCCGCCATCGTGTTCTTCCTCATCGTCCAACGAAAGATGGTCTCCGGTCTGACGGCCGGGGCCGTGAAGGGGTGATCATGCCTGATCTCGCGCTCCGCTCCGTCTCCAAGAGCTACGGCGACAACCGTGTCGTCAGCGGCGTCGACGCCGATGTGCCCGACGGCGAGTTCCTCGTCCTCCTCGGGCCTTCCGGTTGCGGCAAATCAACCCTGCTCCGGATGATCGCTGGACTCAGCGATATCAGCGACGGGCACCTCCTCATTGACGGTGATACGGCGAACGACTGGGACGTCCGCCGTCGCGGAGTGGCATTCGTCTTCCAGTCCTATGCGCTCTACCCGCACATGACCGTCCGGGACAACATTGCCTTCCCGCTCGTGATGGACCGCTTCAAGCGATATCACCACCTTCCCGTCGTGAACTCGATCATGCGACGGCGGATCAGCCGTCATCCCGACATCGTCCAGAAGATCGACGAGATCGCCGAGCAACTGGAGCTCACCGCGCTGCTGTCACGGAAGCCGGCACAGCTCTCGGGTGGCCAGCGACAGCGTGTCGCCCTGGCCCGAGCTCTCGTGCGCGACCCCTCGTTGTATCTGCTCGACGAGCCGCTGTCGAACCTCGACGCGAAGCTTCGCACGCAGATGCGGTCGGAGATCACCGCGTTGCATCGCGCGATCAAGAAGACGTTCGTGTACGTGACGCACGATCAGGTCGAGGCGATGACGATGGCGACGAGAATCATCGTGCTCCGCGACGGGGTCGCCCAGCAGATCGGAACGCCGGACGACATCTACAGCCGCCCCGCGAACACGTTCGTCGCCGGATTCGTCGGCTCACCGCCCATGAACCTCATCCCGGTCACGGTAACGGGATCGCTCGTGACGACCGACCACGGCGAGTCGTGGCATCTCGACGGATGTCCTGGTGACGGACCGGCGACGCTCGGAATCCGCCCCGAGAGGATCAGCCTCGCGATCGGCGACTCGTTGCCCATCCGCGGGGTGGTCGTCTCGGTTGAGAACCTCGGCGGCGAGAACCTGATCGGGTGCCGTCTCGGGCGGAGTCGCGATGAGGACGCCTCTCTGCTTCCGCACGACCTCGTGCGCGTGCGTGTCCCCGATGACCTGCGCCTGTCGCCAGGCGCGGAATGCTCTCTCGCCTTCCCGTCGGCTCAAGCGTCCTGGTTCGACGCCGAGACGGGCGCTCGGCGCGAGAGCACTCCGGCTCTTGTCTGATCTCGCTTCCTGATCCCCTTGGAGAAAGCAGAAATGCAGAAGTTCCACATCGCAGCCACCGGGCACAGCCTCAACTACCTGCCTGAGTACATCGCGGACCGACACGGGCTATTCGCCGCACAGGGGCTCCAGGTCACCGCGGAGGTTCCGCGACCGTGGGACGACGTTCTCAAGCGACTGCGCGACGACGCGGCGGATGCCGCGCTCGGCGGCATCTGGGTGCCCAGCATGTACCTCGATCGCGTGCGCCGCTACACCGCATTCGCCCAGGTCGCCAACCGGGCACCGCTCGCGCTTCTCGGTCGCGCCCCCGAGGCCGGCAGATTCGACCTCGCCGATCTGCGCGGGCGGACCGTGCTGATGAAGGGCAGCAACGGGGCCAGCGTCGGCCTGTTCCTCAAGATGCTGCTGCGTGAGCAAGGAATCGAACCCCGCGAAGTGGACTACATCCAGGATCTCGATGGCACGATGCTCAGCGAGCTGTTCGTCGGCGGGATGGGTGACTATCTGGTGATCGACAATCTCAGTGCGCGTGTCCTCGCGGACCGACATGATCACGTCAGCGTCGTCCTCGAGACGGTCGTCGAGAGCGGCGACATTCCGTGGAGTGTGTACTACCGAGAATCCGAGGGGATCACACCCGATATCGTCAACGCGCAGGAACGCTTCTGCTTCGCCCTGCAGCAGGCGATGGATTGGATCCTCGCAAACGACGCGGAGGCCTTCCGCGACGACCTGATGGCACTGTTCCCGAAGGCACCAGCCGACATTCTCGTCAGCCTGGCAAACGTGTTCCGAGAGCACCGGATGTGGACGACCCCGACGATCGATCGCGCTGGCTACGAGCGCTGGCAGCAAGGCATCGCCGACGGATTCCTCATCCAGGATCCCCTGCCGTACGAGGCGCTCGTGGACGAGGGGCCCGCGTCCGGTGCTGCGGGTCGTCGAGGACGCGCCTGATGCGGATATTGGTCCTCAACTGCAACACGAATCGCAGCATGACCGAATCCATCGCCAACATCGCCCGGCAAGCTGCACGGCCGGGGACGGAGATTCTCCCCGTCACGCCGAGCTTCGGCCCTGAGTCGGCGGAAGGCTACTACGAGAGCTTCGTCGCGGCAGCGGCGATGCTGGACGCCGTGGAACGGCACGAGGGCGAGTTCGACGCCATCATCGCAGCCGGGTTCGGGGAGCACGGTCGAGAGGGGCTCCGTCAGCGATGGAACGCTCCGGTGGTCGACATCACCGAGGCTGCGGCGATGGCGGCGAACCTCGTCTCGCGCCGCTACGGCGTCGTCACCAGTCTCCGCGGCGCCATTCCCGGAATCTGGGACAGCCTGACGACTGCGGGGCTCCACACTCGATGCGTGGATGTGCGCGCATCGGGCATCCCCGTCGCCTCGATCCATAGCGATCCGGCCACTGTCGCCGACACGCTAGAAGCCGAGGCCCGCACCGTGATGGAGCGAGGCGGAGAAGCCGTCGTGCTGGGCTGCGCAGGCTTCGCAGGACTGTCCATGGAACTAACGAGGCGTCTTGGCGTTCCCGTCATCGATGGGGTCGACGCGGCCGTGCGCTTCGCCGAGGCGCTCGTCACGGCGGGGTTGAGCACCAGCAAGATCGGTGCTTTCCGGCAGCCTGATGGGGAGAAACAATGGACGTCATGGTCGTTTCCCCCGGCTCAGGCCCCCGCCGACGCGATGCCGTGACGCCACTCGCGGCGGCATCCGACGCCATCGCCCTGCTCGCGCCGCTGGATGACGTCTCCACGAAAGTGCCAAGGGGAGCGTTGCCTGAGGTCATCTACCACCGCATCCGCCATGCCATCATCACGGGCGTCTATCCGGCAGGCATGCGGTTGAACGAGCAGCGTCTCGCCGAGACGCTCGAGGTGTCCCGCGTGCCGTTGCGGGAGTCGTTCCATCGACTGGAGCGAGACGGCTTCATAAGCCAGGAACCCCGTCGGAGCGCTGTCGTGACCGCGTGGGACCGGCGCCGGGTCGACGAACTGTTCGACACTCGCATCGGCATCGAGGTGGAGGCTGTGCAGACCGCGACGCGCCGAATCGCGCAGGGGCAGTCAACTCGTGAACTCGAGTTGCTGGTCGCCCATTCGCGCGATGCACTGCATCGGGGCGATGCACTCGGCATCGCCACGAGCAGCACCGAGTTCCACCGCCTGATCGTCGCAGCGGCCGGCAACGAACTGATGATGTCGTTCATGGATCAGCTCGCCCCTCGGATGATCTGGCTGTTCTACCTCACTTCAGTGCGAGATGCCGAACAGGCATGCGCTGAGCACGACGAACTCATCGAAGTGATGGCTTCAGGGAACATCGGCCTCGCACGGTCTGTCGCGCATGCCCACATCGAGCGTGGACGCGCCCCGAGTCTGGCAGCCATGCAGCTGTAGCCGCGAACCCGCCGCACATGCCCTCACCGCGGCGCCGTGGGCAGCACGGCGGTTCTCGGCGTGCGGAGGAATACGCTCGCCCGCGGCGCGGTTGTCTCGAGCGATGTCCGACGCACCCGCTCCCGCTCTGTCCATCCTCGATCTCGTCTCGGTCCGCACCGGGCAGTCCAGCTCCCAGGCGATCGCCGCCTCGCTGCAGATGGCGCAGCGCGCCGATGAGCTCGGCTACCGCCGGTACTGGTTCGCGGAGCACCACAACATGCCCGCGGTCGCGTCGACCACGCCGCCCGTGCTCATCGCGGCGGCGGCCGCGCGCACTGCGCGCATCCGCATCGGGTCGGGCGGCGTCATGCTGCCGAACCATGCGCCGCTGATCGTCGCCGAGCAGTTCGCGGCCCTCGAGGCGCTCGCTCCCGGGCGCATCGACCTCGGCCTCGGCCGCGCACCGGGCAGCGACCCGGTCATCACGCAGCTCCTGCGCCGCTCGGGCACGACGAGCGAGGCGGAGCGGTTCCCCGATCATGTGACCGACATCCTCGCGATCATGAGCCCGGAGGGCGCGACCGTGCGCTTCACCTCGGGCGGCGAGTACGCCGTGCACGCGACGCCGGCCGCGACCGGCGCTCCGGAGGTGTGGTTGCTCGGCTCGAGCGACTACTCCGCGCAGCTGGCCGCGAGCTTCGGACTGCCCTACGTCTTCGCCAACCACTTCGCTGGCGACGGACTCGAGCGCGCGATGGCCCTCTACCGCAGCCAGTTCAAGCCGAGCGCGTGGCTGGACGCACCGAAGTCGTTCGTCACGGCCAACGTCGTCGTCGCCGAGACGCCGGAGGAGGCCGAGCGGCGCGCGCTCCCCCAGCTGCGCCAGTTCGCACGCCTCCGCACGAACAAGCCCATGCGCCCGATCGAGACGATCGACGAGGCGCTCGCGGCGCCATCCGATGCGCTCGAGGAGTCGTTCATCCAGCAGTCACGCTCGCGCTGGTTCGTCGGCACGCCCGACACCGTGGCCGCCGAGCTGCGCGCGTTCGCGGCTCAGCACGGTGTCGACGAGATCATGATCTCGCCCGCCGCCGGGTCGTACGACGCCGACCCCCTGGACGCGGCCCCCCGTCGCCTCGAGACGGTCGAGCTGCTCGCTGCCGCTCTGGCCTGAACGATCACCCACCCGCCCAGGTCGCACAAACCGTCCTCCGGAGGCCCCGGGAGGCCGCAAACCGCGACCTGAACGATCGCCCATTCGCCCAGGTCGCACAAACCGTCCCCCGAAGGCGCCGGAAGGCCGCAAACCGCGACCCGGACAGCCGGCCATAACCGGCCACCCGCCCAGGTCGCACAAACCGTCCCCCGAAGGCCCCGGAAGGCCGCAAACTGCGACCTGGACGGCCAGCCCCAACACGGCCATCCGCCCAGGTCGCAGAAACCGTCCCCCAGAGGCCCCGGAAGGCCGCAAACCGCGACCCGGACAGCCAGCCCCGACGACCTGAACGGCCAGCCCCAACGACCCCAACGACCCGAACGACCAGGACGGTCGAGAACGGGAAGGGCTACGCCTCGGGCTCGCCGGCGAGGAGGCCGCGGAGCCAGTCCCGCGCCTCGACGAACGCCTCGTCCCCATAGCGCTGCGGGTAATGGACGACCTGGCGATCGGCGCGCGGGTACGAGCCGAGGAACACCACGTTCGGGCTGAAGCGCCGCAGGCCCATCAGCGCGTCGGCCATCCGCTCGTCGAAGACGTGCCCGTCGGCGTCGATGACGAAGCGGTACCGCCCGAGGGCGTCGCCGATCGGGCGCGACTCGAGCAGGCTCAGGTTGATCCCGCGCGTCGAGAACTGCTCGAGCAGCTCGAGCAGGGCGCCGGGCTCGTCCTTCGGCAGCTCGGCGACGAGCGACGTCTTGTCGGCTCCGGTGGGCGCGGCCGGCGCGACCGTGCGCGTGACGAGCACGAAGCGCGTGACGGCCTCGGGGTTGTCGCCGATGTCCTTCGCGAGCACCTCGACGTCGTGGTGCTCGGCGACGCCCGGCGCGACGATCGCGACCTGCGCGGGCAGCGAGCCGTCGAGCATCCCCACGGCGCTCGCGACATTGCTCGACGCGACGACGTGCTCGTGATCGGGGATGTTGTCGGCCAGCCATCCGAGGCACTGCGCGTAGGCGACCGGATGGCCCGCGACGCCGACCGGCTTCTGCGCGCGGATGTCGTCGAGAGAGGCCCCGGGATGCGCGACGAGCCAGAAGCGCACGGGGACGAGGTACTCGCCGACGATCCGGAGCCCGGGGATGGTCGCGAGTGCGTCCTGCGCGCTCGAGACGCCGCCCTCGATCGAGTTCTCGATCGCGATCATGGCGGCGTCGCTGCGCCCCGACACGACGTCGGCGAGCGCCTGCCCGACGTTGCTCACCGGGCGCCAGATCTGGCCGCGCGCCTCGGGGACCTGCGCGAGCGCGGCCTCGGTGAAGGTGCCGGCAGGCCCCAGATAGCTGTACGTCCGGCGTTCGGGGGCATCCGTCGACATGACGATCAGCCTAGACGGCTCTGCGACGGCTCCGAGACGAAGAACTGTGCAGGGAGGGCCTCGACGGGGCAGACTTGCCCTATGACGAGCCGTGCCGGACTCCCCGCTGAAGCATCCGACCTCATCGACGTCGATGAGCTGATCTCCGCCTACTACGACCGCGCACCCGATCCCTCGATCCCCGCGCAGCAGGTCGCGTTCGGCACGAGCGGCCATCGCGGCTCGAGCCTCTCGACGAGCTTCAATGAGAACCACATCCTCGCGACGACCCAGGCGATCGTCGACTACCGCAACGAGCAGGGCATCGCCGGCCCGCTCTTCCTCGGCCGCGACACCCACGGCCTGTCGCTCCCCGCCGAGCGGAGCGCGATCGAGGTGCTCGTCGCGAACGGCGTCGACGTGCGCGTCGACGCGCGCGACTCGTGGGTGCCGACCCCTGCGCTCAGCCACGCCATCCTCGCGTACAACCGCGGCCGCGCTGCCGACGACCCGGGCCGCGCCGACGGCATCGTCGTGACGCCCAGCCACAACCCGCCGGCCGACGGCGGCTTCAAGTACAACCCGCCGCACGGCGGCCCCGCCGACACCGATGCGACCGGCTGGATCGCCGACCGGGCGAACGCGCTCATCGCGAGCGGCCTCGACGCCGTCAAGCGGGTCAAGCACGCCGACATCGACCTCGACTCGCTCGGCCAGTACGACTTCCGCGAGGCGTACGTGCGCGACCTCTCGACGATCATCGACGTCGAGGCCATCCGCAAGGCCGGCGTCCGCATCGGCGCCGACCCGCTCGGCGGCGCGTCCGTCGAGTACTGGGCGCTCATAGCCGAGATGCACGGCCTCGAGCTCACCGTCGTGAACCCCGACGTCGACCCGACCTGGAAGTTCATGACGCTCGACTGGGACGAGAAGATCCGGATGGATCCGTCGTCGCCGTCGGCCATGGCCTCGCTCGTCGCACGTCGCGACGAGTACGACATCCTCACGGGCAACGACGCCGATGCCGATCGGCACGGCATCGTCACGCCCGACGCGGGGCTCATGAACCCCAACCACTACCTCGCCGTCGCGATCGACTACCTGTTCTCGCATCGTCCCGGATGGTCGCCGGACGCGGCCGTCGGCAAGACGCTCGTCTCGTCGATGATGATCGACAAGGTGACCGCGGCGCTCGGGCGTCGCCTGCTCGAGGTGCCCGTCGGCTTCAAGTGGTTCGTCCCGGGTCTCCTCGACGGCTCGGTCGCGTTCGGCGGCGAGGAGTCGGCGGGCGCGTCGTTCCTCCGCATGGACGGCTCGGTCTGGACGACCGACAAGGACGGCATCCTCCTGTGCCTGCTCGCGGCCGAGATCCTCGCCGTCACGGGCAAGACGCCCTCGCAGCGCTACGCGGAGCTCGAGGCCGAGTACGGCTCGTCGGCCTACCAGCGCGTCGACGCCCCGGCCACCCCCGAGCAGAAGTCCGCCCTCAAGGCGCTCTCCCCCGACGACGTCTCGGCGTCCGAGCTCGCGGGCGAGCCGATCACGGCCAAGCTCTCGCACGCTCCGGGCAACGACGCGGCGATCGGCGGCCTCAAGGTGCAGACGGAGCACGCGTGGTTCGCCGCCCGCCCGTCGGGCACCGAGGACGTCTACAAGCTCTACGCCGAGTCGCTCAAGGGCGAAGAGCACCTCCGCCAGGTGCAGGAGGAGGCGCGCGCGGTCGTGACCGCGGCCCTAAGCGGCTGAGGCACCGCGCGAGACGACGACACCGCACGCGACGACGGCCCGCCCCGATCGGGGCGGGCCGTCGTCGCGTGCGGCTACTTCGCGAGGAAGTCCTTGAGCGCCGCGTTGACCTCGTCGGCGTGCGTCCAGAGCAGGCCGTGCGGAGCGCCCTCGACCTCGACGTAGTCCGCCTCGGGGACGGCCTCGTGGAACCGGCGGGCGGTCGCGTCGATCGGGAGGATCTGATCCTTCGTGCCGTGCAGGATGAGCGTCGGCTTGCCGGCGGCGCGGACGGCCTCGACGTCGCCGCGGAAGTCCTCGATCCACGCGGGCACGACCGCGTACGCCGCGACCGGAGCGCTGCCGATCGCGACGTTCCAGCTGGCGGTCACGGCCTCCTGACTGATCCGGGATCCGAGGTTCTCGTCGAGGTTGTAGAAGTCGCGGTAGAACTGCGTGAACCACGCGAAGCGGTCGCCCTTCGCGGCGGCCGCGATCCCGTCGAACACGTCCTGCGGAACGCCCTCGGGGTTGTCGTCGCGGGCGACGAGGAACGGCTCGAGCGACGCGAGGAACGCGAGCTTCGCGACGCGCTCGTGCCCATAGCGGGCCACGTAGCGCGCGAGCTCGCCCGTGCCCATCGAGAAGCCCACGAGCACGACGTCGCGCAGGTCGAGCGTCTCGAGCACCGTGTTCAGGTCGGCAGCGAAGGTGTCGTAGTCGTAGCCCGCCCCGACCTTCGACGACTGGCCGAATCCTCGGCGGTCGTAGGTGATGACGCGATAGCCCTGCGCGAGCAGCTCGCGCGTCTGGCGCTCCCAGCTGTGCCCGTTCAGGGGGTAGCCGTGGATGAGCACGACCGGCTGACCGGACCCGTGGTCCTCGTAGTACAGCTCGACCGGGGTGCTGTTCTCGTCGCCGACGGTGATGTAGCCCATGATCTCTTCCTCTCGATCCCCGAGAACGGTCGTTCTCGCTGGTGGGATCCACGCTAGAGAACGATCGTTCTCGTGTCAAGTAGACTGGGCGCATGACCGAGGAAGAAGCACGCGAGCGCATCCTCGCCGCGGCCGAGGAGCTCTACTACCGCAAGGGATACGCGGCCGTCGGCATGGACGAGCTGCGCTCGGCGGCCGGCGTGTCGCTGCGGCGCCTGTACGCGCTCTTCCCCGCCAAGAACGACATCGTCGCGGCCGTGCTCGACCGTCGGCATCGCCAGTGGGAGTCGGCGCTCGACGGGGCGATCGCCGCCGCCGGCCACGATCCGCGCGAGCGCCTGCTCGCGGTCTACCGCTATCTCGAGGACTGGTTCTGCACGGGGGACTTCCGGGGCTGCGCGTTCATCAACGCCTTCGGCGAGCTCGGCGGAACGCATCCCGAGGTCGCCCGCATCGTCCGCGAGCACAAGGCCTCGTTCCAAGAGCACATGGCGGCGCTCGTGGCGGCGTCGGGAGCCCCCGCCGCCCTCGCGGCACAGCTCTCGATCCTCGCGGAGGGCGCGCAGAGCACGGCCGCCATCTCGGGCGACCCGCAGGTCGCGGCTCAGGCGCGCGCTGCGGCCGAGGTGCTCATCGACGCCGCGACGGCGCGCTGAGCGCGCTCACGCCCGCGCGCCGACCGTCCGGTCCTTCCGCCGCGCCCAGCGCGCGGGCGTGGCCGGCCCGTCCCAGACCTGCACGATGCCCCACACGACCGCGGCGAACGGCGCGGCGAGGATCGCGCCGAGGATTCCGCCCAGCACGGTTCCGATGGCCAGCGCGATCAGGACGACGAGCGAGTGCAGCTTGAGCGCCCGCCCCATGAGGATGGGCTGGAGCAGGTTGCCCTCGAGCTGGTTCACGACGACGACGATCGCGATGACGATGATCGCGACGATGGGGCCGTTCGCCACGAGCGCCACGAGCGAGGCGAGGATGCCCGCGACCGTCGCGCCGACGATGGGGATGAACGCGAGGAGGAACACGAGGATCGTCAGCGGGAAGGCGAGCGGCACGCCGAGCACGAACAGCCCGATGCCGATGCCGATCGCGTCCACCGCGGCGACGGCCGCCGTTCCGCGCACGTAGGCGCCGAACGTGTCCACCGACTTGGCTCCCGCGCGCTGCACGCGCGCGTACCACTCGCCCTCGAACGGCCGCGTGAGGAAGGACCAGATCTGCGGGCCGTCCTTGAGGAAGAAGAACAGCACGACGACCATGAGCACGAAGCCCGTCACGAAATTCGCGACGGCGCCGACCCCGGCGACCGCGCCAGAGCCGAACTGCGCGCTCGTGAAGAAGTCGGTCACCGACGCGATCCACTCGTCGATCTGCGCCTGGTCGGGCGCGAACGGCAGCGTGTTGACCCACGCGACCACCTGGAGGAAGCCCTCCTGCGCCTGCGCGTACAGCTCGCTCCACTGGCTGCGCACGGCCGAGACCATCGCCCATCCGAGTCCGCCGATGATGAGCACGATCGCGAGGAGCACGATCGCCGTCGAGAACGACGGCCCGAGCCGCGGCCGCAGCCACCCCATGAGGGGCTCGAACGCGCACGCGAAGATCAGCGCGAGGAGCACGGGGATGACGACGACCGACAGCGTCTGCGACGCGTAGACGAGCCCCGCGGCGAGGATGACCACCGCGATGATCTGCACCGCGCGCGTCGCGAGCGTGCCGAACCCGTCGGACCACAGCCGGCGCGGTGTGCGGCCGTCGGTCACGACCGGCGCGGGCGCCGGCGCCTGAGGCGTGCGTCGTCTGAACATCGTGCTCCCCCTGTCGTCGCGAACGCGTCGTCACCATCCTGCCGGACGCCGCGCGCGAGTCCCGGGAGCTTGACCCTGCGGATCAGCTGTGCCAGTGCTCCCGCGCGGTGAAGGGAACGGCCTCGGGGCGCTCGGTGGTCGTGGTGAGCTCGACGCGCCCGCCCTGCTCGGCCGCGCGCAGGATGCCGGTCATGATGTCGAGCACGTGGAGCGCCATCGCGCCGCCCGCGCGCGGCTCGACCCCGGGCGCGGTCCGCACGAAGTCGACGAGGCCGACGCCGCGTCCTGCCCCGTCGTAGCCGCCCGAGACGGCGAGCGTCTCGGGCTCGGCGCCCGGCCGGTGCAGCACGACGTCGCCGTCGAACCGGTTGGGGTCGGGCACGAGGAGCGTGCCGTCGGTGCCGTGCACCTCGATCGGCGACGCGGTCGTCGTCGTGCCGTCGAAGCTCGTCACGATCGTCGAGATCGCGCCGTTCGCGTGCTCGAGGATGCCCGTCACGTGCGTGTCGACGTCGACCGGGATGGTCTCGCCCGCGCGCGGACCGGATCCGATCACGCGCTCGGAGCGGAGGCGCGATGCCGCACCGCTCACGGCGACCACCGGCCCCAGCAGCGTCACGAGCGCCGAGACGTAGTAGGGGCCCATGTCGAGCATCGGGCCGCCGCCCGGCTGGTAGTAGAAGTCGGGGTTCGGATGCCAGCGCTCGTGGCCGGCCGTGATCATCGTCGCCGATGCCGCGACGGGTCGCCCGATGAGGCCCTCGTCGACCGCGCGGCGGGCCGTCTGCACGCCCGTGCCGAGCACCGTGTCGGGTGCGGAGCCGACCGCCACGCCGGAGCGCGCGCCGGCCTCGACGATCCCCCGCCCCTCGTCGACCGAGACCGCGAGCGGCTTCTCGCCGTACACGGCGCGGCCGGCCTCGATCGCGGCGTGCGCGATCTCGGCGTGCGCGGCCGGGATCGTCAGGTTGAGCACCGTCTGCACCGCGGGGTGCCGCACGAGCTCGGCAGCCGGAACCGCCTCCGCGCCGGTCTCCGCGGCGACCGCGGCCGCGCGCTCCTCCGACAGGTCGGCGACCGCGACGATGCGGATCTCGGGATGGCCCGCGAGCGCGTCGAGGTACTGCCGCGAGATGTTGCCGAGTCCGACGATGCCTACGCCGTGCGCGTCGCCCACACCAGGCCCCTCTCGATGATCGTGCGGACGTTCTCGTCCTGCAGGACGTCCGGGCTGTGGCCGGGCGTGGCGACGAAGATCCGCCCCTCGCCCCACTGCCGCGTCCAGACCGCGGGCGACCTGATCGGCCGGTGCCACGGATGCCACGGGCGCACGGGATGCGTCGTGGTCGCGAGCACGTCGTTCAGGTCGTCGTGCAGCACCCAGTACTGCTCGGTCTCGAGCGCGAAGTCGTCGATGCCGGCGGTGATCGGGTGCGTGCGGCCGAGCTCGGTGATCTCGACCGTGTACGGCAGGTAGTTGTCGCTCGCGTCGCCGACGAGCTCGCCGGGCTCCTTGCTCGGGTGGGTCGCGAACTGGCCGCCGACGAGCTGCAGGTAGTCCGAGCTGTTCCGGAACGAGTCCGCGATCCCGCCGTGCCATCCGGCGAGGCCCGTGCCCGCGCGCACCGCGGCGATGAGCCCCTTGAGCTCCTCGGGCTCGATCGTCGACATCGTGACGCTCTGCAGGATGAGGTCGGTCTGCGCCATCGCGTCGGCGTCGGCGTAGACCGCGGTCGACTCCTCGACGCGGACGTCGTAGCCGCGCTCCTCGAGGAAGGGGAGGAAGAGGTCCGTCGACTCGACGGGCTTGTGCCCGTCCCATCCGCCGCGGACGACGAGTGCCCGGGTCACGCGCCTCCCCCGACCTGCGTGAGGACCGCGTCGGCCGCTGCGCTGCGCTCGACCGCATCGAGGACGCGCTGAACGCTGAGCGCCTCGTCGAAGCTCGGCGACGGGTCGCGCTCCTCGGCGATGGCGGTGACGAGGTCGACGACCTGGTGCGTGAAGAGGTGCTCGTAGCCGAGGCCGTGGCCGGCGGGCCACCACGCGTCGACGTACGGATGGGTCGGCTCGGTCACGAGGATGCGGCGGAAGCCCTGCTCGCCGTCGGCGTCGGCCGCGTCGTAGAACTCGAGCTCGTTCATCCGCTCGAAGTCGAAGGCGATCGATCCGCGGTCGCCGTTGATCTCGATGCGGTTCGCGTTGCGGTGCCCGAGCGCGAAGCGCGTGGCCTCGAACACGCCGAGGGCTCCGCTCGCGAACGACGCGGTGAACGCGACGGCGTCGTCGACCGTCACCGGGCCGCGCTCGGCGTCGGCCGCCGCGCGTCCGCCGAGACCGCGCTGCTCCGAGAGCACCGGGCGCTCGGCGACGAACGTGCGCAGCTGCGCGGAGACCGCCTCGAGCGGCTCGTCGAGGAGCCACTGCGCGGTGTCGATGATGTGCGCTCCGATGTCGCCCAGCGTTCCGGACCCCGCGATCTCCTTGTCGAGGCGCCACGTGAGGGGCGCGTCGGCGTCGGTCAGCCAGTCCTGGAGGTACTGCGCGCGCACGTGGCGGATGGTGCCGAGGCGGCCGTCCGCGACGAGGCGCTTCGCGTAGGCGAGCGCGGGCGTGCGGCGGTAGCTGAAGCCGCACATCGCGCGCGTGCCCGCTGGCGCGCTGCGCGCGGCCTCGGCCATCCGCTCGGCCTCCGGAAGCGTGCGGGCGAGCGGCTTCTCGCACAGCACGTGCTTGCCCGCGGCGAGCGCCGCGATCGACACCTCGGCGTGCACGTCGCCCGGCGCGCAGACGTCGACGATGTCGATGTCATCGCGCGCGATGACGGCGCGCCAGTCGTCCGACCACTCCGCGGCTCCGAGCTCGTGCGCGGCGCTCTCCGCGCGCTCGGCTGAGCGGCCGACGACGACGGCCAGCTCGGGTCGGGCCGGGAGGTCGAAGAACCGCGGTGCGGTCCTCCAGGCGTGAGCGTGTGCACGGCCCATGAAGGCGTGTCCGATGAGTGCCACCCGCAGCGTCGAGGTCATGGCGTCTCCTCTCCATTCAGGAGCCATCGTGCCATATAGCGGGGCTGTCAACAAATGAAGGGCGCGCCGAGCTCGGTGAACGTCCGCTGCGTGCGCAGGGCGTCGTGCAGCGCGGCCTCCACGCCCCGGACGACGCGGTGACGGCCGGCGTCGTCGACGGCCTCGGTCCAGTGCTCGGCGGGGATCGCGCGCGGCTCGGGAGCGGCCATCACGGCGTCGACGAGGCGCATGAACGCGCCGGTCTCCGCGAGGGGCACGGCGAGCGGCGCGCGGCCCGCGCGGGCGTCGAGCAGGTTCTCGAGGAGCGGCGCGCGGCCGAACGCGCGCGTGACGGGCGGATGCCCGTCGCCGCGCACGAGCTGCACGACGTCGAGCGTGTAGTACAGGCGCACCGTGCCCTGCGCTCCCACGACCTCCACCCAGGGCTCCTCGCGCTGCGCGGCGCACAGCGTGACGGCCGTCGTGAGCGTCCGCCCGTCGCGCAGGGCGAACCGCGCGACCGAGGTGTCGTCGGCCTCGATGTCGTTCGCGTGGAAGAGGTCGAGCGCGATGCCGTCGACGTCGTCGGCGCGCTGCATCCCGGCGAGCGCGAGCGCCGTCGCCGATGCGTGCGCGAGCGGGTTGGTGAGCGCTCCGTCGGCGACGACCACGCCGCCCATGCGGCGCCGCCCCGCCCACGCCGCCCGCGCGTAGTAGCGGTCGTCGCGCACCCACGCGCCGGTCGCGCCGTAGCGCAGCACCTCGCCGATCGCGCCGTCGGCGACCAGGCCGCGCACGTACGGCACGGCCTCCGACCCGAGGCTCTGGAACCCGACCTGCACCCGCGCGCCCCGCGCCGCGGCGTGGGCCTCGAGCGCGTGGAACTCGTCGAGGGTCGCGGTCGGCGGCTTCTCGAGCAGCACGTCGCACCCGGCATCGAGCGCGGCCGCCGCGATC
Source organism: Microbacterium sp. SA156 (assembly GCF_049065455.1). NCBI lineage: Bacteria > Bacillati > Actinomycetota > Actinomycetes > Micrococcales > Microbacteriaceae > Microbacterium > Microbacterium sp. SA156. The sequence goes on along the minus strand of NZ_JBAKGU010000002.1, from coordinate 13,605 downwards.
GCGGCGTGGGTGTGGATGGGCGTCGAGATGATCGCGACGTCGACGATGCCCCGTGCGAGCATGCCCTCCGCATCGTCGTCGTGGACGACGTGCGCGGGCAGCGCGCCCGGCGCGGGCGGCGTCGGGTCGGCGACCGCGACGAGGCGCGCGACGCCGCGCTCCTCGAGCGCGAGCGCGCGGCGGACGTGCGATGCCCCGTGGCCGTGGATTCCCACGATCCCGATGCGCGGCGTCTCGACGGTCATGCCCTCACCTCCGTGCGGATCCGCTCCGCGATGCGCGCCGCGTCGTCGGCGGCGACCGGCCCGTCGAGGACGACCGCGGAGAGGTCGAGCTCGAGCGTCTCGGATGGCGCGAGCACGCGCCGTCGCACGGTCGCGACGGCCGGCCCGAATCCCACGTACCCGCCGGTGCGGACGAACCACGGCAGCCCGCTGTCCGTCGCGGCGACGACGGTCGCGCGGTCGCCCACGATCGCGAGCCACGGCGAGCGGGACCCGTGCGCGATGTCCGTGCCCTCGCCGTCGGCGCACACGGCGAGCGCGCGGGCGAAGGGCGTGCGCCAGAAGATCCCGCCGTAGAACGCGCCGTCGCGTCCGTTCGTGTGCGGGCTGCCGAACTCGGCTCCGCCGGCGCCGGCGGTCAGGGTCGAGCGCCACGACATCCGCCATCCGTCGTGATCGGGGGCGATGCGCAGCGCGCGCCGCTCGGAGAGCAGCACCGCGCCATCCGGGCCCGCCCACGCGAGCTCCTCCTCGACGCCGTCGCCGTCGGCATCCCGCGCGAGCACGCGCTGGACGCCGTGGTTGTCGAGCATCGTCGAGCCCCGCCCGGCGACGAACGTGCGACCGCCCCAGAACGAGGCGCGCGAGACGTCGGGGATCGCGAGGCTCACCCCCAGGTGGTGGAGGTGGTCGGCCGGCCCGACCGCGGTCACGGCCTCGCCGCCGAGCGTGACGGCCTCGAGATACGGGCGCGGCGACAGGCGCGGAGCGACGTCGAGCCCCTCCCGGTACCGCGCGACCGCCGCGTCGCCCGCGTGCAGGGCGATCATGGCCGGGGCCCCGTGCTCGCGCGCACGGTCAGAGCCGGCGTGAACACGACGGGGTCGCGGCGCAGGCCTCCGCCGATCTCGTCGTGCAGCTCGCGCCACACGGCCGCCCCCACCCCGGGCAGGTCGACCGTCATCGTCGTGAGCGGCGGCGCGGAGTACCGCGAGAAGGGGATGTCGTCGAAGCCCGTCACGGAGAGGTCGTCCGGCACGCGCACGCCCTCCTCGTCGAGACGGCCGAGGAGACCGAGGGCGACGATGTCGTTGAAGGCGAGCACGGCGGTCGCGCCGCTGCCGCGCACGGCGTCCCACGCGCGGTAGCCGTCCTCGAAGCCCGACCCGCATGCGAGCTCCCGGATCTCGATGTCGGGGTGCGCCTCGCGGAAGGCGATGAGCCCGCGCAGGCGCTCATGGTTCGATCGCGACGCCTCGGGGCCGGAGAGGAACGCGATCCGCTCGTGCCCGAGGTCGACGAGGTGCTGCGCGAGCGTCTGGATCCCGGTCGCGTAGTCCACCTGCGCGACCGCCGCGTTGCGGCCCGTCGTGCGGTTGACGACCGCGACCGGCTGCACGCGCGGGAGCAGGTCGAGCAGCTCGGGTCGTGTCATGCGCGGCGCGATGAGGACGACGGCGTCGGTGCGGTTGCGGATGTCGATGGCCGATGCGGCCTCACCGGCCTCGTCCTCGAGGGTGTCGGCGACGAGCACGCGGTACCCGTCGGCCGCGGCCGCCCGGTGCACCCCGTGGAGGACCTGGTGGAACATGGGGTTCGACAGGTCGGGCACGAGCACGCCGATCGTGCGGCTGACCCCGAGGGAGAGCGACCGCGCGGTCTGGCTGGGCGTGTATCCGAGCTCGTCGATCGCCGCGCGGACGCGCTCGGCGATGTCCTCGGCGACCGTGGGGACGCCGTTCATCACGCGGGACACGGTGGCCTTGGAGACCCCCGCGAGCTCCGCGATGTCGGAGATCGTCGTCTGCCGGACGGGGTGCCGTCGGGTGCGCTTCGTCGCCATGGCTCATCTTCTCCCGTCTCGCACGTCGATCTCGACGTCTGCGAAGCGCGCCGAGGCGTGCTGGGCCGCCCCGGTCGCCGCGAACAGCACGTACTCGGCGCCGATCCACTGCCCCTCCGCCGCGCGGAAGCGCACGGGGAGCGCGCGGTCACCGCCGGGCTCGCGCACCGCGACCGCGACCTCGCCGTCGGCGTCGCACGACAGCGCGAGCCGCACGGAGCCTGCGGGCGCCGCCTCGTCATGCCGCACGGTCTCCCCCGGCTCGTCGCGATGCCGCGTCGCGACGACGAGCCGATCGCCCTCGGCCGTGCGGCGGAGCCCGGCCCAGAGGTAGTCGAGGCCGAGCACGCCGGCGCCCGCGCGCGTGCCGGCCGGGCCGTCGAGCGAGAGGGAGACCGCCATCGTGGACGGGATGCCCGGCAGCGGCTGCCCGATCACGCGCGGCAGCGTGCGCAGATTCCCCGCGTCGACCCCCGCGACGAGCCGCAGGCATCCCGGTTCCGGGAGCAGCCATCCGTCGTCGGGATTCGCCTGCCACGCCCACTGCGCGCCAGGGAGCCCGTCGGGGAAGCGGTCGCCGCGCGCGAGCGTGCGCGGGCCCTGGGGCGCCCCGTCGGGCGACGCGTGCTCGAGGACCGGGCGGCCGTGGTCGCCGAGCACAGGCCATCCGTCGTCACCCCAGTGCATCGGCTGGAGATGCAGGACGCGGCCGAAGACCCCGCGGTCCTGGAAGTGGAGGAACCAGTGCGCGCCGTCGGCCGTCTCGACCCACGCGCCCTGATGCGGCCCGTTCACGGGGGTGTCGCCCTGCGCGAGCACGACGCGCTCCTCGTACGGCCCGTACGGGTCGCGCGCGCGGAACGCGTACTGCCATCCGGTCGCGACGCCGCCCGCGGGGGCGAGGATCCAGTACCACCCGTCGCGCTTGTAGAGCTTCGGGCCCTCGAGCGTGACGCATCCGTCGATCGCGTCGCCGTCGACGACGTCGCGCGACGGCCCGACGACGGCCGTGAGGGCCGCGTCGACCGGCACGATGCTGAGGACGTTCTTGCGGCCCGCGCGGCTGCGCGCCCACCCGTGCACGAGGTACGTCGCGCCGTCGTCGTCCCACAGGGGGCACGGGTCGATCACGCCGAGCCCGGGCAGGAGCAGCCGCGGCGCGCTCCAGGGCCCGCGCGCGTCGGCGGCGCTCACCACGAAAACGCCCTGATCCGGATCCGGGTAGACGATGTGGAAGAGGCCGTCGTGATGGCGGATGGATGGCGCCCAGACGCCGGCGCCGTGCCGCGGCTGCGCGAACCACGCCTGCGGGGTGTTCCCGGCGACCGCGTGCGAGATGATCTCCCAGTTGACGAGGTCGGTCGAGGCGAGCACGGGCAGCCCGGGTGCGCGGTTGAAGCTCGAGGCGACGAGGTAGTAGACGTCGCCGACGCGGATCGCATCGGGATCGGGGACGTCGGCGTCGATGATCGGGTTGCGGTACCGCGCGGCGCTGGTCGGCTCTGTCATGGGATCCCGTCTGAGAAACCGGTTACTCTCGTTCCATCGTAGGGTGCTGCACGACGCCAGGGGAAGGACGAACATGACCCGCCGCGATCTCCGGGGGCTCGAAGGGCTCGATGCGCTCGTCGGCCGACCCTTCACCGCGCGGCCCGAGGAGGTGGATCTCGGCGCCGTCCCCGCCCGCCTCGCGGCGGCGCTCGGCGTGCCGCCCGTGCCCGACACGACTCCCGTCGTCGAGGAGGGCACCTGGACGCGCGACGGCGTCGACGGCCTGGCCCTGCGCTGGAGCACGGGGTTCGGACCCGACACCCGCGCCTGGCTCCTGCGCCCGGCCGGCGAGCGCGCGCCGCTCCCGGGCATCGTGGCGCTGCACTGCCACGGCGGGATGAAGTTCCACGGGAAGGAGAAGATCGCCGACGGCCCCGTGGACGAGCCGCGGTTGGCGGCGTTCCGCGCCGAGGCGTACGACGGCGTCGCCGTGGCCAACGCGTTCGCCCGCGCCGGCTTCGCCGTGCTCGCGCACGACGCGTTCGGCTGGGGCAGCCGCCGGATGCGCCGGGAGGACATGCCCGAGCGCACCCTGCGGGCGGCCGCCGACGCGATCGCCGCACGGGGCGGCGCGCTCGACGATGCCGCGCGCTACGACCTGCACGCCGGCCCGAACGAGGACGCCGTCGCCAAGACGCTGGGCGTCCTCGGGACGTCGTGGGGCGGCCTCGTCGCGCGCGACGACCTCATCGCCGCGCGCGTGCTCGCGGCCCGGGCGGACGTGCGCCCCGGCGGCGTCGTCCTCGTGGGGCTGTCGGGCGGCGGCGCCCGTGCGGCCCTGGCCGGCGCGCTCGACGAACGGGTCGTGCGCGCGACGGCGGTCGTCGCGATGATGGCGACCTTCGATGCGATGCTCGACGGGTACATCCAGCGCCACACGTGGATGCTCATGAACCCGGGGATGGCCCGGGTCGGGGAATGGCCCGACATCGCGGCCGCACGCGCACCGCGCCCGCTGTTCGTCGGCTTCGCCCGCCGCGACGCGCTCTTCCCCCTGCGCGGCATGCTCGACGCCGAGGCGCGTCTGCGCGCGCACTACCGTCGGGCGAGCGCCGAGCACGCCCTCCATACGGCCTGGGTCGATCGCCCGCACTCCTTCGGCGCCGACACGCAGCAGGCGTTCCTCGCGTGGGCGGGAGCGCTCTCCTCCTAGAATCACGCGGAGGAGCGCCACCCGCGCCTCCGACGGAGAGCGCGCGACGAGGCGCGCATGGCAGGAAGGCACACGAATGCTCGACACGATCCAGGCGTTCCTCGATCAGCTCGGCGCCATCATCTGGGGCCCGTGGCTGCTCATCCCGCTCCTCCTCGGGACGGGGCTCTACCTCACCATCCGGCTCGGCGGCATCCAGTTCCTCCGCCTCGGCCCCGCCCTCCGCCTCGGCCTCTGGCGCCGCAAGGACGCCGGCGCGGAAGGCGACATCTCGCAGTTCCAGGCGCTGACGACCGCGCTCGCCGCCACGGTCGGCACGGGCAACATCGTCGGCGTCGCGACGGCCATCGCGATCGGCGGCCCCGGCGCCCTGTTCTGGATGTGGATCACGGGCCTGCTGGGCATGGCGTCGAAGTACACCGAGGCGTTCCTCGGCGTGCGCTTCCGCACGACCGATGCGGCCGGCGAGCGCAACGGCGGCCCGCAGCAGTATCTCGAGCGGGGAATCCGCGGGCCGGTCGGCAAGGTGCTCGCACTGGCGTTCACGATCTTCGCGATCTTCGCGAGCTTCGGCATCGGCAACATGACGCAGGGCAACTCGGTCGCGGCGAACCTCGAGAGCAGCTTCTCGATCCCGACCTGGGTCACCGGCGTCGTGCTGACGATCATCGCGCTCGCGGTGCTCGTGGGCGGCATCAAGTCGATCGGCCGCGTGACCGCCGGCTTCGTGCCGATCATGATCGTGTTCTACGTGCTCGGCGCGATCTACATCCTCATCGCCAACATCGGCGAGGTGCCCGCCGCGTTCGCGACGATCTTCCGCGACGCCTTCACGGGCAGCGCGGCGGCGGGCGGCTTCGCGGGGTCGGTGCTCATCATCGCCATCCAGTTCGGCGTCGCGCGCGGCATCTTCTCGAACGAGTCCGGCATGGGGTCGGCGGCGATCGCCGCGGCCGCCGCGCAGACGAGCCACCCGGTGCGCCAGGGCCTCGTGTCGATGACGCAGACGTTCATCGACACGATCATCGTCGTGTCCATGACGGGCCTCGTGATCGTCACGACCGGCGCCTACACGTTCACGGACGAGGCGGGCGCTCAGATCGATCCGTCGGTCATGACCGGCGAGGCGTTCACCCACGGCCTGCCCGGCGAGTGGGGGCACTGGGTCGTCACGCTCGCGCTCGTCATGTTCGCGTTCTCGACGGTGCTCGGCTGGTCGTACTACGGCGAGCGCTGCATCGAGAAGCTGCTCGGCCGGCGGGCCGTGCTGCCGTTCCGCATCGTCTTCTCGCTCGTCGTCTTCGTCGGCTGCACGACCGAGCTCAGCGTCGTCTGGTCGTTCTCCGACGTGATGAACGGCCTCATGGCGCTGCCGAACCTCATCGGCCTGCTCGTGCTCTCGGGCCTCGTCGCCCGCGAGACGCGCGCGTACCTGAAGCACGACCCGAAGCTCGAGGCCTCCCAGGACGAGATCGAGCGCTTCATGGCCGGCGACGCCGGCTGGGAGGAGTGGCGCGCCGCCGAGGCGGTCCGCGAGACGCGCTGACGAGCCGGGAGCGCTCAGCCGACCGGCGCGGGCGCTCCCGGCCGGAACAGCACCGTCGCGCGGCCCGTCTCCGGGTCGCGCGACACGTCGGCGCGCACGCCGTAGACGTCGGCGATGAGCTCGGGCGTGAGCACCTCGGCCGGATCGCCCGCCGCCACGACGCGCCCCTCGCGCAGCACGAGCACGGCGTCGCAGAACATCGCGGCGAGGTTGAGGTCGTGCAGCGCGACGATCGCGGTGACCGGGAGCTCCGCGACGAGCGCGAGCAGCTCGAGCTGGTGGCGGATGTCGAGGTGGTTCGTCGGCTCGTCGAGCAGCAGCTCGCGGGGCTCCTGGGCGAGCGCCCGCGCGATGTGCGCACGCTGACGCTCGCCGCCCGAGAGCGCGTGCCACAGCCGATCGGCCTTGTCGGCGAGGCCCACCCGCTCGAGCGCGTCGGCGATCGCCCGCTCGTCGTGCGCGGTCTCGCCGCCGAGCAGCGGGCGGTGCGGCGTGCGGCCGAGACGCACGACGTCGCGCACGACGATGTCGGCATCGGTCTCGGCGTGCTGCGTCACGGTCGCGATCGCGCGGGCCACCTCCCGGCGCCGCAGCTGCGAGAGGTCGGCGCCGTCGAGGGTGACGCGCCCCGCGTCGGGCCGGGCGAGCCCCTGCAGCAGACGCAGGAGCGACGACTTGCCCGAGCCGTTCGGGCCGAGCAGGCCGATCGTCTGACCGGGCTCTGGCCGCAGGCCGACGCCGTCGACGACGAGAGCGCCGCCGCGCCGCCAGGAGACCCGCTCCGCCTCGAGCGTCATGCGCGCCCCCTCCGTCGCAGCAGCAGGAGCACGAACACCGGGACGCCCACGATCGCCGTGCCGACGCCCACCGGCAGCGGGGTCGGCGCGAACGCGACGCGCGAGCCGGCGTCGACCCACACCATGAAGACCGCGCCGAGGATGGCCGTGGCCGGGATCACGCGCGAATGCCGCTGCCCGAACAGCAGGCGCGCCGCGTGCGGCAGCACGAGGCCCACGAATCCGATCGCACCCGCGACGCTCACGAGGGTCGCGGTGAGCAGCGCGGTCATGACCAGCAGCAGCCCCCGCGTGCGGGCGACGTGCACGCCGAGCGAGGCGGCGACATCCTCGCCGAACGCGAACGCATCGAGGGCGCGCGCCGAGCCGAGGCAGATGACGAGCCCGACGAGCACCGCCGCGGCGCACAGGGCGACGTCGTCCCAGCGCATGCCCTCGAGCGACCCGAGGAGCCAGAACATGACCCCGCGCGTCTCATCGGAGTCCGCGAACGCGAAGACGATGAGGGAGGTGAGCGCCGAGAAGAGCTGGGTGCTCGCGACGCCCGCGAGGATCACGCCCGAGGTGCCGCCACTCGAGAAGCGCGCGAGGAGCAGCACGAGGCCGAAGGCGAGGAGCGCGCCCGCGAACGCGCCGCCCGACAGGCCGAGGGCCCCGCCGCCGACGCCGAGCACGCCGATCGCGACCGCCCCCGTCGACGCCCCCGACGAGACGCCGAGCACGAACGGGTCGGCCAGCGGATTGCGCAGGAGGGACTGGAGGATCGCGCCGCTCAGCCCGAGCCCCACGCCGCACGCGGCCGCGACGAGGGCGCGCGGGAGGCGCTCCTCCCACACGATGGCGTCCTCCGAAGCGCGCACGGGGATCTCGGCGCGGCCGAGATGGTTGAGGATGATGTCGCGGACGTTCACGAGCGAGACGTCGGCGGGGCCGAGCGTCACCGCGACGCCCACCGAGAGCACGACGAGCCCGAGCCCCGCGAGCGCGAGAGCCGCGACGACGAGCCCGCGCGACCAGGTCCCGCGCGCGGGGCGCACGACGGTCGGCGCGTCGGCCGTCGCGGCCGCCGTCATCGGGCGTCCTGGTTCGCGGCCCACCACGCCCGGATCTTCTCGAGCCCGTCGACGAAGCGGATGGAAGGGTTCATCTCCGCGCCGTGCAGCGCGATGAACCGCTCGTCCTGGACGGCGCCGAGCGTCTGCGTGAGGGGGTCTCCCGTGAGGAAGGCGACCTTGTCGTCCAGGCGGTCGCCCGGGAAGCGGTCGCGCTGCAGGTCGCCGAGCACGAACAGGTCGGGGTCGGCGTCGACGACCGACTCCCAGCCGACCGCCGGCCAGTCGTCGACCTCGTCGGCGAACGCGTTCTCCATGCCGGTGAGGTCGGCCAGCATCGACGCGGAGCCGAGCCCGCCCGCGATGTAGGGCGTCTTCGTGTCGGCGAACCAGAACACGACGGTCTGACCCCCGAAGTCGACGCCCTCGACCGCGGCCGCAGCCCGCTCCTGCAGATCGGCCACGAGCGCCTCCCCGCGCTCGGCGACGTCGAAGATCTCGGCGAGCTCGCGGATCTCCTGGTACAGCGCGTCGACCGTGAGGGGCTGCGTGCGCGCTCCCCCGCCGTTCACGCTCTCGCCCTCATCGCAGTCGGTGGGCGACAGGTACGACGCGACGCCGGTCTCGTCGAGGCGGTCGCGGGTCACGACGCCGCCCTCGGTGTAGTGGCGCCCGAACGACGCGGTCACGAAGTCGGGGTCGGCGCCCAGGAGCACCTCGTAGGTGGGCGCGTTGTCGGCGAGCCGCGGCACGGTCTCGTTCGCGGCGGCGAGCGACTCCAGGACCGGATCCGTCCACGACGCCGTGCCGACCATGCGGTCCTCGAGGCCGAGCGAGAGGAGGATCTCGGTCGAGTTCTGGTCGAGCGACACGACGCGCTGCGGGGGCGCGTCGATCTCGACCTCGTGGCCGCAGTTCTCGATGACGAGCGGGTAGGCGGTGCGGCCCTCGCCGGCTGCAGCCGTCTCCTCGGGCTCGACGGCCTCCGACGCGCCGCATCCGGCGAGCGCGAGCGCGGACACGAGGAGCGCGCCGGCGAGCGCGCGCGGACGGGTGACGACCATGAGGGTCTCCTCCTGCTTCGAGGCCCCCGTGGTCACGGGGAAGGGTCCTCAGGCGCCGAGCGCCCAGGTAAGGATAGCCTGACCTGAGAGACGTCCCTGAGGAGAACCCGAGCGCCCGGTCACGCGAGATCGTCGAGGGCCGCGCTCACGTCGACGAGGAGCCGGCTCTGCTCCTCATGTCGCGCCGCGCTGTCGGGCTCGGGCCACGACGAGAGCTTCACGATCACGGAGTCCGTCGTCGGATCGAGCCAGAGGCTCTGCCCGTGGATGCCGATGCCGCTGACGTTCCCGCGCGCGTTCCCCGTGCACCACCACTGCCAGGTGTACGAGCCGCCGGAGAACATCCGCGCGAACCCCTCCCCGGCCATCGCCTGCGGGTCGCCGCCCGCGAGGACGCGCCGCACCCACTCCTCCGACACGACACGGCCGCGCGGTGCACGACCGCCGTCGAGCAGCACGCGGCCCACGCGCGCGAGGTCGCGCGCAGTGCACGAGACGCCGCCGTTGGCGAATCCGAAGCCCGTGGGGTCGACCGTGATCGCGGCGTCCTGATCGGCGTCGAGCAGCGACCACAGCAGCTCGGAGAGCGCAGCGGGGTAGCGCAGGCCGGACACCCGCTCGACGAGCCATGCCAGCACGTCGGTGTTCGCCGAGCAGTACTGGAAGCGCCTCGCGCGTCCGCTGCCGCGCAGGCCCACGAGGAAGGCGCGGGTGTCGGCGGGGTCGCCGGCTCGGCGGGGCCGCCAGCCCGCCGCTCGGTCGTGCCGCTGCACCTGCGAGCGCGGGTCGGTGTAGTCCTCGTCGTACTCGACGTGCACCCGCATGTCGAGCACGTCCTGCACCGAGGCGCCGTCGTACGCCGACCCCGTCAGCTCGGGCAGGTACGACGCGATCGGGCGGGCGGGATCGACGTCGCCGCGATCCGCGAGCGCACCCACGACCATCCCGCACAGCGATTTCGAGACGCTCATGAGCAGATGCCTGTCGTCTGCCGAGAGGCCCGCTCGGCGGTACTCCGCGACGACCTCGTCGCCGCGGAGGACGAGGAAGGCATCTGTGAACGTCTCCTCGAGCTTCGACCGGAGGTCGGGCAGACGCGCCACGAGCGCGTCGAGGCGCGCGTCGGGCGCGCGCTCGACCGGTCGGTGCCGCGAGATCTCCGCGCTCGGGATGAGCTCGCCGAGGTGGGTGAACGCCCAGCGGTGATGCGGCGGGTCCTGCCAGCTGTCGAGCGTCGGCCGACCGCTCACGCGCGCCCGCCCCGCGCGGCGCGCGACAGCCCGCCGTAGACGAGCGCGGCGACGAGCATCCCGGCGGGCACCGAGAGATCGATCCCGCCGAGCGCCGCCGAGACCGGGCCCATCCACACGTCGGTCGAGAGGCAGGCGGCCGTCGCCCCTCCCCCGAGCGCAAGCGCCGTGAGGCCGGGCACGCTCCATCCGCCCGTGTACCAGAACGGCGCGCCGCGCTCCTCGTCGAAGAGGTCTGCGCCGTCGTAGCGGTTGCGCCGCAGGACGATGTCGGCGACGAAGATCGCCATCGCCGGGCCCGTGACGATGACGAGGAACTGCAGCATGAGGTTGACGGCGCCGAGCAGGCTCGTCGACATGACGAGGTAGATCGTGAGCGCGGTGCCGATGGCGCCGACGATGATCGCGGCCGGGATCCGGCGGATGGGCACGCCCACCGCCTGCAGCGCCATGCTCGACGTGTAGGTGGTCATGCCGTTGAGGGCGATCGTGTTCACGACGACGCCGATCACGAGCAGCGGGCCGAGCCACGCCGGGAGCAGGTCCATGAGCGCCGACTCGATGCCCGCGGCCATCGCGGCGTCGCTCACGCCGGTCGCGAGCAGCGCGCCGACCACGGTGAAGAGGATGCAGGGCAGCGCGCCGCCGAGCGCGGTCGCCGCGACGATGTGCGACGGCCGGGTGCTCCGCGGCAGGTACCGCGCCATGTCGGGGCTGTTCGCGTACGACAGGGGCGTCGACGCGAGGATCGTGAAGCCGACCGTGATCGACGCCCACAGCGGCACGCCCTCGAGGGGCACGGCAGCCCGGTACCCCCAGTCCGCGTGGGGCAGGATGAAGCCCGAGACGACGAGGAAGATCGCCAGCAGCACGGCGGTCACCGCCGGGTATGTCCTCAGGATGAGGCCGTGCCCGTACACCGCGACGAGCACCGTGATCGCCGACACGACGAGCGTGACGGCCACCGGGCCGAGCACGGGATCGTCGACGCCCCACGCGCGCAGCAGATCGGCGCCCATGAACGAGGACGCGAGCCAGTTCAGCGCGAGGAACACCGCGGAGATGAGCCATCCTGTGAAGGCCACGACCACCTTGTTGCCCACGACCCCGTAGAGAGCGCGCGTGATGACCGACCCGGACGTTCCGGCAGCGGGACCGGCGATCGCGATGATCCCGGGGAAGATCCACGGGAGGCTCCCCGCGACGATCACGAGGACGGCCTGCCACAGCTCGAGACCGAGCAGGATCATCGTCGCGCCGATCGTGAAGTTCAGGACGCTGACGTTCGGCGCGGCCCAGACGGCGAAGAGGTCGCGCGCGCGGCCGTGTCGCTCGGACGGGCGGATGAGCTCGATCCCCCGCGTCTCGGGGGTGGTGAGCGCGTCGACCGGCTCAGGCGCGGTCGCCGGAAGGGCTGCGGACACGGGTGTTCCTCTCCGTCGAGGTGCGCTATTGGCCATGTGGCCAATGGCTTATTGGTCACACATCCAATAGCATGGCGCCCATGGTGTCAAGCGAGCGGCCGGTGCGCACGCGCAAGCGGCCGGAGGAGCGCCGCGAGGAGATCGTCCGCGAGGCGGCGCGGATCGCGCTCGAGGCCGGCCTCGAGCGCATCACCCTCCGGGCGGTCGCGGAGCGCCTCGGCGTGCGCCCGGGCCTGATCACCCACTACTTCCCCGCGGCGGACGAGCTCGTCGTCGCGGCCTTCGCGCGTGCGGTCTCAGACGAGCGCGAGGACCTCGTGCCCGTCGACGGGCGACCGCTCGAGCGCCTCGCGCACATGATGGCCTACACCGAGAGCGAGCAGGCGCGCGCCGTCGCGCGCCTGTGGCTCAACGCGCGCCATCTGTCCCGCTTCGACAGCGCACTCGAGGCCGCGCTCGAGGAGCAGGAGGCCCTCGACCGCGCGCGCCTCATCGCGCTCATCGAGGAGGGCGTCTCGTCGGGCGATCTGCCCGACGTCGACCCGCTGACGGCATGCATCCGGATCTTCGTCGCCGTGGACGGCCGGTGGGCGTACGCGAACAACGTCGGCGCGTTCCCCCACGAGGCCTTCGCGCACTACGTGACGGATGTCGCCGAGTGGGCCCTCGGACTGCCCGCGGGCGCCCTGCGCGGGGCCCCGGCCCTCACCATCGCGTCCCGATCGGATGATCGGGGCGCGTGAAGGGCCCTCCGATCGGATCGGTCGGATCGGGATCGGGAACCGACACGCCGAGCCGGTGCAGCTCCGCCATCGCGTCGTCCTGCGGGCGGTAGCCGATCTCCTCGCCCGCCCCGAGCGGGAACCATCCCGGCGCGTTGCGCGAGACGCCCCACACGATGTGATGCCGGCCATCCGCGAGCGCGATCGCGGCCTCGAAGAGGCGGGCGGCGTCGCCCGGCGAGAGCCACGACGCCGCGGCCCTGCCCGGGTCGGGCGTCTCGAGGAAGGTGCAGATGCGCGCGCTGACGATCGACATCCCGAAGCGGTCGCTGAAGAGGCTCCCGAGCGCCTCCATCGCCGCCTTCGCGACCCCGTAGAAGGTGTCCGGTCGCGGCAGGAGGGGCTCCGCCTCGCCGACGCGATCCGGAACGTGGAACCCGGCCGCATGCACGGAGCTCGCGAGGAGCACGGCGCCGACGCCTGCGTCTCGCGCGGCTTCGAGCAGGACGCGCGTGCCGTCGACGTTGACGCGGAGGAGGTCGCCCCAGGGCGCCTCCGACGCGATGCCGGCGAGGTGGATGACCGCTCGCGCACCCGACAGCGCGTCCCGCAGCCCGGTCGCGTCGTCGATCGAGAGGTCGCGCCACTCCCCGGGCTCGGCGGCCGACGGCTCGGCAGTGTCGACGAGACGGAGCTCGCGCCCCTCCCGACGCAGAAGCGGCACGACGGCCGACCCGATCCGCCCGGAGGCCCCGGTCACCACGACGATCTCGCGCTCGCGCATGCCTCCTGCCTAGCGCATGCGCGGCGAGCGCCGCGATCCCCTTGACGGGGTTATAGGCCAAAAGGAGTGGATGGGTTCTCGATCTAGCCGCGGAATCTCGCGGTAGAACGGGGATCGCTATGGTCCGCGACCCTTAGTCGTGGGCCTTGCGACGAACTCGACCACCTGTCTGGTATGCGGCATCAAGCTCGTCAA